>JAEZFL010000058.1 GCA_023417515.1 Pseudomonadota bacterium
GTGCCGAGCAGCCGCCGCAGCGGTGCGACCAGAGCGAACAATTCGGGCCGCAGGATATGACATTCGCGCATGTCGACAATGCGGTGCGACGCCTCGGCATTGAAGCCGAGCAGGACCTGATTGCCCCGCCGCTCGGCCCGGAGCGCGGCGCGGCGACGGCTGTTCGGCGGCGAGATGTGGGGCGGCAGGATCTCCGGCTCGGGGATGCCCTGCGCGGCGAGGGCGCCGGCGATCCGATCCTGGAGGAACCGGCCAAACGCCTCGTCGGTGAGATGCTGGAGCTGGCAGCCGCCGCATTCGGGGAAGTGGCGGCACGGTGGCGCGGCATGGTGGGGCCCGGGCGTGATCGCGCCGGCCTCGTCGACCAGGTCGCCGGGCGCGGCCAGCGGGACGAAGCGGCCGCTCGCCGTGACTCCGTCGCCGCGCGCCGCGAGGCGGGTGACCTCCTCGCTCATCAGGCCCTCAAACGCATTCGGCGAGGGCCTCGGGCAATTGCGCGACGAGGTCGTCCGCAATGAAGGCGGTTCCGGCCAGCTCGGCGGCGCGGCCGTGGAGCCAGACGCCCGCGCAAGCCGCCTCGAAGGCTGGAAGTCCCGCGGCGCGCACCGCAGAGATGATGCCCGCCAGGACATCGCCGGTGCCGCCGCTCGCCAGCCAGCTGGACATGTCGCGGCAGATCGCGGCGCGCCCGTCGGGATCGGCGATGACGGTGTCCGGGCCCTTGTGGACGACCACCGCGCTGCTCGCGGCGGCGGCGGCGCGGGCGCGTTCGACCTTGCTACCGGCGCCGTCGCCGAACAGCCTGGCGAACTCGCCGTCATGCGGCGTCAGGATCGGCCGGTGCGGCTGACCGGCGAGCCGCTCCAGCCCATCCTCGGCGAGGATCTGGAGCGCTCCGGCATCGAGCACCAGCGGCCGGCCGGTGCCGAGCGCGGGGTCGAGCAGGCGCCGTCCACCTTTGTCGGCCGGCAGCCCGCAGCCGGCAAGCAGCGCGCCGATGCGCGGGTCGTCGAGCCGGTCGAGCGGGCCCTTGCCGTTCTGGACGATCGCTGCCGGCACGCCGACCACCACCGACTCGGCCTGGAGCCGCACCGCGCCCGCCCCCGCGCGCGCCGCCGCCATCGCCGCCAGCATCGACGCGCCGGGCATCGCGCCGGCGATGATCGTCACCAGCCCGCGCGTATATTTGTGATCGTCGGGGCTTGGGCTGCGCAGCCGCGGACGCGCGACCTCGATCAGCCGGCTCGCCGGATCGATGCCGATATCCGCGACGACGATGCGGCCCATGTGCCGCGCCGCCGGCTGGAGCAGGTGCGAGGGCTTGAGCGTGCCAAACGTCACGGTGAGCTCGTAATCGGGCACTGGCGACAGAATCGCGCCATCATCGGTCGCCACGCCGCTCGGCAGGTCGACGGCTGCACGGACCCGTGCCGCGGCGGCGAGGCGATTCAGCGCGCCCTGCACGTCCGCCTCCAGGCCGCGGGCGAGACCAGTGCCGAACAAGGCGTCGATTAGCAGGGGCGCCGGCTCGGCATCGGCAATGGGCACGACCGCGCCGTCCCACGCCATGCGGGCCGCGCGGGCGTCGGCGCTCTGCGGCTCCGCGAGGACCGCCACTGAGACCTCCAAACCACGCTCGCTCAGCCGCCGGGCGATGACATAGCCGTCGCCGCCATTGTTGCCGGGCCCGCACAGGACCAAAGCCGGCATCGGCCCGGCGAAGCGCCAGATCGCCTCGGCGGCCCCTGCCCCGGCACGCTCCATCAAGGCGTACGTAGGCGTTCCGGCCGCGATCGCCGCGGCCTCGGCGGCGCGCATCTCCTCGGCAGTGAGGATGAAGCGGGTCACTGACCTTGCTGCGGGACCGGGCCGACCCGAGCCGGCAGGCGGAATCGGTCGCCGGCGACGGCGACTTCGATCAGATCGTCGCCGACGATGGTGACTTCGGTCGCCTCGGCGCCGTCGGCGGCGACCACGCCGCGGCCGTCGCGCGTCGCCAGCAGGCGGCGGAATCCGCCATCGGGCTTGCGCACCGTGAGCAGCACGCCCTGCTCGGTGCGTTCGCGCTCGACCGAGCAGAAGCGCTGGAACTGGTCGTCATTGGCGATTCGGCAGTCGATCCGCCCGTCGGCCTCGAGCGTGGCGTTCTGCTGGTCGGCCGGCTGGCACGCGGCGAGCGGAAGCAGGAGCGTCAGGAGCAAGGCGGCGCGCATCGGCCGCCTATTGGATCAAGCGTCCGAGGGTGGCAAGCGCCGGCCAGCGCGGGCGCGGGACAGCAGCTCGACTGCGGCGGACGAATGGAGCAGCTCCTCGAATGCGCGGTCCTGCGCCTCGTCGCTGCGCATGCCCGTGACGGCGAGGCCGATTGCGCGCTTGAGCATGGCAATGCTGCCGGGATCGCAACCCAGCAGCGCATCCATCGCCGCGAGCAGCTCTTGCGATTCGCCGACGATCTCGACGAGTCCCAGTCGCCGCGCCTCCCCGGCGTCGATCGTCATGCCGGTATAGAGCAAACGCGCCGCCTGGCCGGGGCCGACCAACGCCACGAGGCGGTGCACGTCCTCCTGGGGATAGCCGATGCCGATCTTGGCCGGAGTGATCGCGAAGCGCGCGTCGGGCGCGGCGAAGCGCATGTCCGCCGCCATGGCGAGTGCCACCCCTGCCCCGAAGCAGGCGCCCTCGACATAAGCGAGGACGGGAATCGGCAGCCTTGCGAAACCGTCGAGCGCGGCTCGGATCGCAGTGCGGAAGCGCCGCCGCGCCGACTCGCTCGCCTGCAACTCGGCGAATTCGGCGAGATCCGCGCCGGCGCAGAAATGGCCGCCCTCGCCGGTCACCATGAGCAGCCGCGCCTCGGAGCCGGCAAGATCGGGCAGAAGCCGCGCCATGTCCTCGAACGCAGCCATGGTCAGCGCATTGCGGGCCTGCGGGCGATCGAGCCGCAGCCAGGCAGTGGATCCGTCGATGTCGAGCCTGATCATGAGCAACGGAATGCCGCGGCCCGAGCCAAAAAGGAAGGAGCCGGGCGCATTCTACGCCGCGCCCGGCTCCTGGTTCGCGGCGCCCAACCCCCACGACTTGGCGGGAGGCCGCAGGCGAATGTCCGCGCAGACACGCGCTTCGACTCGTCGGGGTCCGGCGCAGGCAAGAAGTGCGCCATGACGGAATCCCGCGGGATCAAATGGTTAACGGCGACCGCGGATCGTGTCAGGACGGCACGGCCGGCACGGCCGCTGCCCCGGCGCGGTACGATCCTATTCGGCGGCGGGCCGCATGATCGTCACCTCGGCGTCGGCCTGCGCTGCTTCCTCGCGGTTCGGGCGGCGCTGGGTCAGCGCATCGGAATTGACGTGAAAACCGAGCAGCCGCGCGCGGCCGTCATCGAGCCGGTAGACGAATTCCTCGGTGCCGCGGCCGCGCTCGAACTGAGTGTCATAGGTCAAAGTGACCACCGTGCCCGCGTTCGTATAGTTGACGTGCCACCCCCGGCGGTTGGCCCGCCGCACGTCGCCGAGGCGCTCGTCGATCACCTCCAGCAGGGCGTGGAACTGCTCCGGCGTCGCCGCCCGTTTGAACTCGTCGCTGGACTGGTCGTAGAGGCGGTCGATCTCGCGGTCGGCGGCCAGCTCGTGGAAACGCTCCACCTCGCGGTCGACCGCGGCGACCTCGCTGCCCGCCGAGCACCCCGCTCCCGCCAGAGCCAGCACGCCGATCAACAGCTTCCTCATCGCTCCCCCTCCGCCATGAAAGGCGGAAGGTTAGGCAGTCGGCACTGGTCCGGCAAGCCGAGCGGAATGCGACTTCAATCCGCCGGTGTCGGCCACTAGACCCGCTTTCATGATCAGTCGCCGCCACTTCGTCGCCGGCAGCGCCGCGAGCCTGTTCGCCGCGCCCGCCATCCTCAAGGCCCAGTCGCTGTGGCGCAATTATCCGTTCAGCCTCGGTATCGCGTCGGGCGAGCCGGCGCCGGACGGCTTCGTCATCTGGACCCGCCTCGCGCCCGAGCCTCTGGCTTCGGACGGCGGAATGGGCATCGGCAACGCGCCGGTGAGATGGGAGGTCGCCGCGGACGACCGCTTCCGCGAGATCGTCGCCCGCGGCGAGGCGCTTGCGCGGCCCGAGCTCGCCCACTCCGTCCATGTCGAGGTGACCGGCCTTCAGCCCGACCGGCCTTATTGGTACCGGTTCGAGATCCTCGGCGAGCGCTCGCTTCGCGGCCGTGCCCGCACGCTCCCCGCGCCCGGGGCCACGCCGACGTCGCTACGCTTCGGAGTCGCCGGCTGCCAGCATTATGAGGACGGCTATTTCACCGCCTTCCGCCACCTCGCCCGCGAGGACATCGCCTTCGTCTATCATTATGGCGACTATATCTACGAATATGGCGGCGACGATCCGCGCGTGAACCGAAGCGGCGACCTGTTCGAGCCGGTGCGCCTCCACGCGGGGCGCCGGGACCTCTACGACATCACCGACTTCCGACAGCGTTACGCCCAGTACAAGATGGATGCCGACCTCCAGCGCGCCCATGCCGCCCACCCCTTCCTGATGGCGCTCGACGACCATGAGGTGCAGAACAACTGGGTCGGCGACCTGTCGGAGGACGACGTCCCGCCGGAGGTGTTCGCGCTCAAGCGCGCGCACGCCTTCCAGGCCTGGTACGAGCATATGCCGGTGCGCCGTTCCTCGCTTCCGCGCGGCGGCGCGATGCAGCTCCACCGCTCGCTGAAATGGGGCAACCTCGCCGAGATCGATCTGCTCGACACAAGGCAGTTCCGTTCCGACCAGCCCTGCGACGACGGCTTCAAGACGGTCTGCGCCGAAGTGAACTCGCTCAGCGCCCAGGTGCTCGGCGCTGAGCAGGAAGCCTGGCTGGGCCGCAATCTCGCCAGCCGCGACACGCGCTGGAACGTGATCGCCCAGCAGGTGATGATGATGTCGCTGGACCGCCGCCGAACCCCGGACGAGGCGCCGTCCAAAGTCATCAACCTCGACACCTGGGCCGGCTATGAAGTGCCGCGCCAGCGCCTCCTGGCGCGGATGCGAGGCCTCGACAATGTCGTCGTGCTGACCGGTGACGAGCATCAGAACTGGGCAGGCCTGCTGCAGGACGACCGCGGCCGGCCGGTGGCGGCGGAGCTCGTCGTCACCTCGGCCTCGAGCGGCGGCGACGGCCAGGACCTCAGGCGCGGAAGCGACACGATCCTCGCCAACAATCCGCAGCTGAAATGGGTCAACGACCAGCGCGGCTATGCGGTGATGGACGTCAACGCGGACCGGGTGACCGCCGATTTCATGGTCCTCGACCGCGTCCGCACGCCCGACGGCACGGTCAGCAAGCGCGCGAGCTGGACCGTTCCGCACGGCCGGCCCGACCTGGTGCAGGGGTGAATGGCATGAAATATTGGGAAGACCTCGAAGTCGGCGAAAAGAAGCGCTTCGGCGCCTATCACGTCACCCGCGAGGAGGTGCTGGAGTTCGCCCGCAACTACGATCCCCAACCCTTCCACCTCTCCGACGAGGCGGCTGCCAGGACCCATTTCGGGCGGCTCGCGGCGAGCGGCTGGCATACCTGCGCGATGACCATGGCGATGCTCGTCGAGCAGGGTCGCAGCGATCCCTATGCCGGGCTCGGCTCGCCCGGAGTCGACGAGCTGCGCTGGCTGAAGCCGGTCTTCCCGGGCGATACCCTGTCGGTCGAGACCGAAATCATCGAGCTGCGCCCGTCAAACAGCCGCCCGGAATTCGGATCGTTCAAATCCAACGTCACGGTGTTCAACCAGGACGACGAGCCAGTCGCGCGGTTCACCTCGATCGTGCTGGTCGCAAGGCGCCCGAACTAAATTCCTTCCTGCCGCGAAGGCGGCGGGGAGGGGGGCCATCTGCGCAGCACATGGTGGAGGGGTAATGCGGCCTACCCCTCGACCGTGGCTGCGGCATGGTCCCCCTCCCCGAGCAAGCTCGGGGAGGAACCTAACGCTTCAATCCCGCCGGTCCCGTCTCCGCTCGCGGCGGAACTCCCTCCGGTCCTGGCGGCGATCCTGGCGATAGTCCCGCCTCAAGTCGCGGCGCCGCTCGCGGGTCTGGTCGCGGGTCAGGTCGCCGTCGCGGAAATCGCGGCGCAGCTCACGGCGGTCCTGCCGGAATTCGCGGCGGTCGCCGCGCCGCTCCTGGCGAAACTCGCGCCAGTTCTCACGCACGTCGCGACGGTCGCCGCGCCAATTGTGGCGCCGGCCTTCCCAATAGCGGCGCTGATGGTCGTTCCATCGGTACGGTCGGCGGTAGCGGTCGTACACGTAGATGCCGACGCCGGGATAATAATAGTCGTTATACCAGCCCCAATAGGGATCGCCGTAATAGCCGCCGCCATAAGGGGTGCCGTAATAGCCGCCATAATAGGGCCGGCCATAGCCCACCGACACCCCGCCATAGCCGTAGCCATAGCCGTCGCCATAATAATCGGAGCAGCCCGCGAGGCCCAGCACGGACAGCGGGAGCAGGAGCGTCAGGACGCCACGTCTACGCATCGGAAAGTCTCCCCTGGAGAGAGACGCCCGCCCGCCCCACCAAGTGGGCGGAACGTCGTGTTAACCGTCGGTAAACCAACGGCTTGAGGTTTCCGTTCCGTAATGAACCGCCGGTGAATGCGTGCCCCGAAGCGGGAGCGCGGCGTAAAAAAAGGGACCCCGGCGCGCGGCCGAGGTCCCTGTTTCGGACTCGAAGGAACCGGTCAGGCGGCGGGCGCCGCCCCGCCCTTCCTGGGCTTCCGGTCGGCCCACACGTTGCGATAGGCGAAATAGGCCAGCACCGTCGCGAAGAGCAGGAAGATGGTGACCGCAAGGCCCATCTGGTGACGCTTCTCGAGGTTCGGCTCGGCGCTCCACATCAGGAAGGCGGCGACGTCCTGCGCCATCTGGTCGCGGGTCGCCTGGGTGCCGTCGGCATAGCTGACCTGGCCGTCCGCGGTGATCGGAGGCGGCATCGCGATGTCGAGATTGGGGAAGTAGGCGTTGTAGTGGAGCCCTTCCGGCGTCTCGTGGCCATGCGGCGCCTCGCGATAGCCGGTGAGCAGCGACGCGATATAGGCGGCGCCGTCCGGCCGCGCCTTGGCCATCAGCGACAGATCGGGCGGGTTGGAATTGTTGTTCGCCGCCCGCGCCGCCGTCTCGTTGGCATAGGGGCTCGGGAAGCGGTCCGCCGGGATCGCCTTGCGCGTCGCTGCCTCGCCCGTGTCCGGGTTCACCGACGGCACCTGGATCGGCCACTGGTCGGCGATCGCCCGGACCTCCGCCTCGCTGTAGCCGAGTTCGGCAAGGTTGCGGAACGCGACCAGGTTGAGTCCGTGGCAGCCCGCGCAGACCTCCTTATAGACCTGGAAGCCGCGCTGAAGCTGGCGCTCGTCATAATGGCCGAACGGCCCGTTGAAGGTGAACGCGATCGACCGCGGTTCCTCATAGGCGGCGTGGCTGCCCGCTGCTTCCTCGGCGGTGAACCAGGTGAACAGGCCGGTGATGAACGAGACTCCGGCGACGAAGACGAAGCCGAGACCGATCAGGATGGCGATGAGACGTGCCATGGGTGCTTTCCCTTATTCGGCAGGCTGCGGCTGGGCGTCGCCGGCGCCGGGCTTGGTCCCGGTCGGCATCCCCGCGGGTGAGGCTTCCTGAGCTTCGCCGTGCAGCACGCTCTCCGAGATGGAGTTGGGCAATGGCTTGGTCCGCTCGATTTTGGAGAGGATCGGGATGATGATCAGGAAGAAGGCGAAATAGTACATCGTGCCGAGCTGGCTGATGAGCACATAGGGCTCCTCCGCCGGCAGGCCGCCGCACCAGCCGAGCACCAGAACCACCGCGAGCCAGATGAAGAAGAAGATCCGGAACAGCGGGCGGTAATTGGCCGAGCGGGTCGGCGACGTGTCGAGCCAGGGCAGGAAGAACATGACCAGGATCGACGCGAACATCGCGATCACGCCCCACAGCTTGGCGGGCAGGATGAAGTCCACCGTGAAGGCGCGAAGGATCGCGTAGAACGGCCAGAAATACCATTCCGGAGTGATGTGCGCGGGCGTCGAGAGCGGGTTCGCCTGGATGTAATTGTCCGGGTGGCCGAGATAGTTCGGCAGGAAGAACACCATGATGGTGAACAGCACCAGGAACACGCCGAGGCCGAAGCCGTCCTTCGCGGTGTAATAAGGGTGGAACGGCACCGTGTCCTGAGGCGCCTTCACGTCGACCCCGGTCGGGTTGCCCGAGCCCGGGATGTGGAGCGCCCAGATGTGCAGGATGACCACCCCGAAGATCACGAACGGCAGCAGATAGTGGAGCGAGAAGAAGCGGTTGAGCGTCGCCGTGTCGGGCGCGTAGCCGCCGAGCAGCCACACCTGGAGAGGCTCGCCGACCAGCGGGATCGCGCCGAACAGGCCGGTGATGACCTTGGCGCCCCAGAAGCTCATCTGGCCCCAGGGAAGGACGTAGCCCATGAACGCGGTCGCCATCGCCAGAAGGAAGATGACCAGGCCGAGCATGAACACCATCTCGCGCGGCGCCTTGTAGGAGCCGTAATAGAGATTGCGTCCCATATGGACGTAGATGGCGATGAAGAAGAAGCTCGCGCCGTTGGCGTGGGCATAGCGCAGGAACCAGCCCTGGTTCACGTTGCGCATGATGTGCTCGACCGACTGGAAGGCGAGCATGCCGTCGGCCCGGTAATGCATCGCGAGGATGATTCCGGTGATGATCTGGATCGCCAAGGCGACTCCGGCGAGGACGCCGAAATTCCAGAAATAGTTGAGGTTGCTCGGAACCGGATAGCCCGGGCCCACGGCGCCGTGGATGAGGCGCGGAAGCGGCAGACGGTCGTCGAGCCACTTCATGACGGGGTGCTTGGGCTCGTAATGCTGTGCCCAGGGGAAGCTCATCTTACTGGTCTCCCTCAGCCGATCCGGACGGCGGTATCGGAAGTGAATTCATATTCCGGCACCTCGAGGTTGAGGGGCGCCGGGCCTTTGCGGATTCGGCCCGCGGTGTCGTAGTGCGAGCCGTGGCACGGGCAGAAATAGCCGCCATACTCGCCCTTGTTCTCGCCTTCCGCGGCGCCGAGCGGGACGCAGCCGAGATGGGTGCACACGCCCATCGTGATCAGCCATTGCGGGCGCCCTTCCGAGGTGCGCTCGGCGAGCGTCTGCGGGTCGCGAAGCGAGGCGGCGTCGACCGCGTTGGCGGCCTCGATCTCCTGCGGAGTCAGGTGACGGATGAACACCGGCTGCTTGCGCCATTCGGTCTTGACCGCCTGCCCCGCCTCGATCCCCGACACGTCGACGTCGATCGAGGCCAAGGCGAGCACGTCGGCCGACGGGTTCATCTGGTTGATCAGGGGATAGAGGACCGCGACCGCGCCGGCGCCGGCAAAGCTCACCGCCGCGAGGTTGATGAAGTCCCGCCGTCGCACGCCGTCATGCGGCTCGGCTTCCGGCACTGGTCCGGTCTTATCGAGAGTCGCCATATTCTACCTTCAGCGCCCACCCCAGAAGGGAGTTTGTACTGGATGCACGAAACCGCTCCCGCGCCGGAACCATCCGGTGGGAGCGACGCCATGCGAACAAGGGCCGCAAGAGTGCGGCTCGCCGGCCTGATAGCCGCCAGTGCCGCGCTTTGCCAACATGGATTTTGTCCCCGGCGCGGCACGGCTCGCCGCAGCAGTCTCTCCTCCCCGCGATTTCGCGGGGAGGGGGACCGGCCCTTCGACGCCGCCTGCGGCGTTGCTCAGGATAAACTGCGCCCATGGCGCAGCCGGTGGAGGGGCCGCGCAGCAGGCGCGGAATTATAGCGGAGGAGATCGCCGCCTTCGGCGTCGCCCCTCCACCAATCTGCGCATGGTCCCCCTCCCCGGCAAATGCCGGGGAGGATAAGGAAGGCCCCATGCGCCTCGCCCTCTATCAGCCCGACCAGGCCGGCAATGTCGGCACCATCCTCAGGCTCGCCGCCTGCCTCGGGGTTCCGGTCGACATCGTCGAGCCCTGCGGCTTCCCGTGGAGCGACAAGGCGCTGCGCCGCGCCGGGATGGACTATGCCGAGATCGCCCGGGTGACCCGCCACGCCGACTGGGCCGCCTTCGCCGGCGCGCTCGGCGGGTGCCGCCTCGTCCTGATGACGACGAAGGGCGCGACTGCGCTGCCCGAGGCCCGGTTCGAGCCGGGCGACACCCTTCTGATGGGCTCGGAGAGCGCGGGCGTTCCGGCCGAGGTCCACGACGCGGCGGCGTTGCGGGTGCGAATCCCGCAGGTGGAGGGCACACGCTCGCTCAACATCGCCGTGGCGGCGGGCATCGGACTGGCGGAGGCGATCCGGCAGACGGGCTTGTGGGGCGGCGATGCGGGCGCGATCTCGGTGCTTGAACGAACCGCATGGACGCGGGCGCGGGTACGGTGACTCGGGGCCACCGGTCGATTGCCGCAGCGGCTGGACATCACAGACCGAGCTCACCCGGTCGTGGAGAGGCATCGGGAGAGGCGCTGAGCAGCGTCAGGGACGTCCTCCCGTCACTTGCGCAATCCACGCCTGTCCTTATGTTGAACATAACGGAATTTTTGTTGGACGCGGTACGATGGCCAAGCATCAAGGTGAGACTAAGGGCGGCGGCGCCGTAAGGAAGACCGCGCGTAAGTCGGGAGCCGTCAAGAGCGGCTGGCAGGTCAAGCGCGACGGGCCGAGCGGACACTTTGCGACCGTGCATCGGAAGCGCGTCGAGGCGGTGATGGCCGCTGCCGAGCGGTCCGGCCTGCTGCAGGAGAAGAGCGGCCGGATTGGCGGCCGGATCAGCCCGAAGCTGATCAGGCAAGCGAAGGCGCAAACCGGGATCGAAACCGACACCGACCTCATCGAGTTCGCGCTCGCCAACGTCGCCCTCGAGGACAAATTCGCCGAGAGCTTCAAGAGCGTTCGCGGGAGTGTGGATCCGGATCTGAAGCTCGACTTCTGACGTGCCGGCTTTCGACCTCGCAGGCGCGCTTCGCTGGGCGCGTTTCGATCCGCGGCGGACTCTGTCCCGCCGCGCGGACGGCGAGCTGCCTTTCGCCCGTGAGGAAGAGCTCGCCGGCCAGCCACTGCTGCTCGATACGTGCGTCTATATCGACCAGATGCAGGGGCGCGCGCCGAAACTTGTCGAGCAGCTCGTCGAGACTCGACACGTCAATCACTCCAGCGTCGCCATCCAAGAGCTCCTCCACACGATCGGCCGGCTCAATCCCGACGATGCGCGAACCGCAACGGTGGTCGGCGCGGTACGCACGCAGGTGGAAGCCATGCCCGACCACCGCGTGTTCACGCCCGATGCCGATGTGTTTGGGCGAGCTGCCTTGCTGGCAGGCATTCTGTGTCGTCTCCAGGGTTATGCGCGTGACGCCAAGTTCAAGGCGCTGCAGGACGCCACGCTGTTCCTCCAGGCGCAAAAGCTTGGCCTCACCGTCCTCACCGCCAACATCGTCGAATTCGACTATATGTGTCAGCTCGTCCCGACCGGCCGCGTACTCTTCTACCGCCTCGACCCGCCCTTAGCGGCCTGACTCTGCTGGGACCTCACGCGGCTTGGGTCGAAAGCACTGTCTGCTCCTGTCATTCTGCCGCTCCGAAGCGGAGGGGCAGGAAACGGGCCACAACCGTCCCTCCTCCTCGGGCGGCTCGTCCTATACGCCATCCCCCTCGGGCGGCGTGCTTCGCAGTCCGAGGGCTCGCAACTTCTTGTCGAGCAGCGCGATCGACTCCTCGAAGGTCCAGCGCTGGCGGCGGCCGTCGGGGGCGAAGCGACTGTCCGCCCGGCGGGGTTGGCGGTCCCGGCGGGCGAGGAGCTTCATGACCCGGGCGAAATCGGCGTCGGCCTCGGCGCTTCGGCCGCAGGTGGGGCATGGGCCTGGCGCGCCTATTGTCCCGGGAAGGGTATCGGGGGCGCGGCCGGCGCCTGCGGCTGCGGCGGCTGCGGCCCGGCGCCCCTGCGGCCGAAGCTGTAGGTCAGCGCGAGCTTGACTCGCGGCCCGTCGGAGAAATTGCGGACCCGCGAGCGCACCGAGTTGGAGAAGGTGATCGTCTCGAACTCCGTCCCGAAGATGTCGTCCACGGACAGGACCGAGGTGAATCGGTCGGTGATCGCGTGCGACCAGGAGGCGGAGGCGCGGAAGAAGGCGGCGCGCTCGACCAGGCCGTCGTCATAGGGCCCCGAGAAGGTGGTGTTCAGAGTGATCCGGTCGGTTCCGCGCCGGCCATCGGGGCCGTCGCGATAATCCACCTGGGCGGTGGCCGAGTAGGTGCTGCTCTCAACGCTGTCGGTGAACCCGAATATGTCCTGGTCGATGCGCCGTCCGATCAGGTTCGCGTTGATGTTGTAGGTCCAGCCCTGAAGCGGCGAGCCCTGGACCGCCACCGCGACCCCGCTGTCCTGCCGCTCGCCGACGTTGATCGGCCGGGTCAGGAAGACGCCGTCGGGCGTCAACGTGCCGAAGGTGGAGAAGAGATCGTCGGTGCGGCGGTGGAACAGGGTCAGCGAGACGGTCTGGCGCGCCACCTCGCCGCGGAACCGCACCTCGAACGCATCGGTCAGCTCGGGCCGAAGATCGGGATTGCCGACAAAGGCGGAGGTCGAGTCCTGGAACCGGAGCACCGGGCTGAGTTGCGGGATCTGCGGCCAGGCGATGCGGCGGGAATAGCTGAGATTGGCGGTCAGCCACTCCGCGATCCGGCGCTCGAAGCTCGCGCTTGGGAAGAGATGGAACTCGCTCCTGCTGGTGCCGAGAACGGGGTCGACCAGGTCATAGTCGCGATTCTCGCCCCTGAGGCCGGCGAGGACGGTCCCGCCGAGCAAGGGGAATTGAAGGCTGCCATAAGCGGCGGTTTCAAAGATCGTCCCCTCGACCACCGCGACCGTCGGCGGAAGCGTTCCGCCGAACGGCAATTCCCCGCTCTGCTCGCTTCGGGTGTAGTCGTACCCCTCGTTGAGGGTCCCGCCGGCGAGGAGCCGCCACCCCATCCCGAGCGGCCGGACATAATCGAGCTTGAAGTTGCGGATCCGGGCGTCGGTATCGTTGCGGGACTGGAAGATCCGCCCGTCGAAGTCGGACGTCGACCGGCTGTTCGGGCTGAAGCTGAACTGCTGGACCGAGGCAGTGAGCAATTCCGCCGGACGCCGCCCCTCCGCCCGATATTCGAGCGCGAAATTGTTGCCGTTATAGTCGAAGCGGTTGGTTGTCAGCTGGTTGATCGGACCCGCCGGGCCCGGGGTAATCAGCAGGTCCGAATCGATGTCGTTGCGCGCCTCGGCCGTGATCAGGCCGCCAGACAGGGTGATCGTCTTCTTGTCGCTCAGCCGGTAGGTGATTTGCGTGTTGGCATTGGCGAAGCGGAAGCGGCCGTCCAGCTCCTGGGTCTCGAGCGTGTCGGGGATCGGGCTGGCGGGATCGAGGTTGATTCGCTCGCGGATCGTCTCCGTTTCGGTGCCGTTGCGGGTCACGCCCAGATTGGCGGTGACCGTCCAGTCGCCGCTGCTCCAGGTCGGCGCGACGCGCGCCTCGTAGCTGCCGTAACGGCCGACGCTGGCGGTGACGGAGCCGCGGAGGCCGCCGGCGGCGTCGCGGCGCGTGATGATGTTGATGATTCCGCCGGTGCCCGAGGCGGAGAATTGCGCGCTGGGGTTGGTCACCACCTCGATTCGCGCGATCTCGGAACCCTGAAGGTCGCGAAGCACGTTCGGGTTGGGCGACGGGCGCCCGTCGACGAGCACGGTAACGCCGGTGGTTCCGAGCAGGCGAACCGAATTGTCGGGCTGCACCGTCACCGCCGGGATCCGGCCGAGGATGTCGAGCGCGTTCGAGGTCCGCGCCTGCGCATTGTCGCGGACGAGGTAGGTTTCGCGGTCGATGGAGGTGCGCTGGTCGGACTGGGCGCGCACGACGATCTCGTTCTCCGGCTCCGACGCTTGAGCAGGCGCGGCCTCCTGCTGCGGGGCGGCCGGCGCAGGGCCCGGTTGGGCTGGTTGCGTCTGCCCTGAGGGCAGCGACGCTGATGGCGGCTGGGCGGACGCGGTCGATACCGGAAGGACTGCCGCGGCGGACAACAACAGTAATTTGCGCAACTCCAATACCTCCCGATGTCCCGGTGTCAGTCGTCAGTCCCGCCGAGCAAGCGCCCGCGAGCCGATCGGACTGGTTTTCCGGAAAGCTCACCCCCCGCGGGCCGGCTGTCCCGCGTATCACTTGACTAACACGGCAACACACAGCCGTCAAAGCCTTGCTAGCCGGCTCATTCATGCGGGCGACGGCAGCGGAAAGCATGAGCAGCAGGTGAGCTTTTGATGAAAAGCGACCTATTTGCGCTCGGAGGCGGCGTCGGCGTCGCACCGCTCCTTGAATAACCCGGCCCTGGGGGGCATCGCGCTGGGCGAAGCCTTACGTCAGACCGAGGATGGCCCCGATGACCGACACGATCGAGCAGGACAGCCCGCTGGCCCTTGACGACCAGCAGCAGGCGGCGCGCGACTGGTTCGAGGCGCTGCGCACGCGTATCTGTGCCGAGTTCGAGGCGATCGAGCGCGAGGCCGGGAGCGACGCCAGCTTCGACTATATCGAATGGGACCGGCTCGATCCGGACGGGGCGCCCGGCGGCGGCGGCGTGCGCGGCGTGATGAAGGGCAAGGTGTTCGAGAAGGTCGGGGTCAACGTCTCGACCGTCGGCGGCCGCTTCAGCGAGGAATTCGCGCGAACCATCCACGGCGCGGAGGAGGATCCGCGCTTCTTCGCCACCGGGATCAGCCTGGTCGCGCACATGGCCAACCCGCACGTTCCCGCGGTCCACATGAACACCCGCTTCCTGGTGACGACCCGGCGCTGGTTCGGCGGCGGCGCCGACCTCAACCCGCCGATCCCCTATGAGGACGACACGGCCGAGTTCCATGCGCGGCTTCGCGCCGCCTGCGCCGCTCACGACCAGACCTATTATGAGCGGTTCAAGCGCTGGGCCGACGATTATTTCTACATCCCGCACCGCGGCGTCCACCGCGGGGTCGGCGGGATCTTCTACGACCATCTCGAATGCGTCGGCCCCGGCGAGGGCGCGACCTTCGCGGAGAATTTCGCCTTCACCCGCGACGTCGGCGAGGCGTTCCTGGACGTTTATCCGCGCATCGTTCGGCGGCGGATGGGCGCCGATTTCACGCCCGAGGACAAGCAGCGTCAACTCGAATGGCGCGGCCGCTATGCCGAGTTCAACCTGATCTACGACCGCGGCACCCTGTTCGGCCTCAAGACCGGCGGCAATGTCGACGCCATCCTGATGAGCCTGCCGCCGGAAGCGACGTGGTCCTAGTTCCTCCCCATGCAGCGCATGGGGAGGGGGGCCATCTGCCGAAGGCAGATGGTGGAGGGGTTTGGTCCTCGGCCCCTGGCGTTACCCCTCCACCATGCTTCGCATGGTCCCCCTCCCCCCCGCTTCGCGGCAGGGAGAAATAGATGCCGCTTCACCCGCTCCCGCCGGGCCATGTCGGCGCCGTCGTCACCGCGCTGGCCATGTCCCGGCGGCCGGATGCCGGACCCCTGCCCGCCTCCGATCTCGTCGTCGAGCCGTGGCCCGACCCCGATCTCGACCGCTACCGCGCGCTGTTCCGCCGCATCGGCGCGCGCTGGCTGTGGTATTCGCGGCTGGTGATGGCCGATGCCGAGCTTCGCGCCGCGCTCGGCGAGGTGCATGTCGTGCGCGGTCCGGACGGCGCCGAAGTCGGAATGATCGAGCTCGAGCGGGCACCGGATGCCTGCCGGATCCGCTTCCTCGGCCTCGTCCCGGAGCTGACCGGGCGCGGCCATGGCCGCTGGCTGATCGCCACGGCGCTCGATCTCGCCTGGCGGGACGGCGTCGAGCAGGTCGAGCTCTACACCTGCTCGCTCGACCATCCCGCGGCGATGCCGGCCTATCTGCGCGCCGGCTTCACCGCGGTGTCACGCTCGTTCGAGAGCTTCCCCGACCCGCGCCTCGCCGGGCTCCTGCCCCGGGACTGCGCGCCGCAAGTGCCGCTGGTCGAGCCTAGGTGAACCTCTTCTCGAGGTCGGGGCGCGACGTCAGCGAGCGATAGATGGCGGCGAGAAGGACCGTCGCCACCAGGGTGGTCGCGGCGCTGAGGATCCCTCCGACAATGGCGAGGAGCAGGCCGCCGACCCCCTCGTTGCCGAGCGTCAGCACGATCACGATGCCGAGCGCCGAGCTCACCGCGAGATTGATGATCAGCGCCGCGATGTAGACGAGAAGCACGAGCAGCGCGATCTGCCAGCCGAGGCCGCGGCTCAATTCCCAGGACCGCTGCAGCGCCGAGAAAGGCGCGCGCCGCATCTCCGCCACCAGCACCGGGCTCGCCAGCGACAGCCGCCCGAGCAGGTAGATGAACGGGATGATGAGAAGCAGGAATGCGACGGCCAGCGCCAGGTTCAGCACCAGCGTCAGAACCAGGTAGAAAGGCAGGATCGGCAACGCCGCCGCCACTGCCCCGCCTACCGTCATTCGCGGCGACGCGAGCAGCAGCAGGTAGATGGCGATGAGGCCGACCATGTTGACCAGCGACGACAGAAGCATCCAGTGGGCATTGCTCTGCCACCAGGAAAGCATCAGCTCGATCATCTCGGCCGGCGTCGTCCCGCCTTCGGGCGGCGGCACGAAATGCGCGACCAGCACCGCCGGAAGGAACAGGAACACGCCGGCAATGGCGGTCAGCAGGCCTGCATTGGCGCCCAGCATCTTCAGCGTGTCGGCCCACACGCGGCTGAAGGAAAAGTCGGCCTTGGTCGGTGCGTTCATGGCGTCGGCTTTGCCGCGCCTTCGGGCGGCTGGCAAGAAAGGCTTGGAGCGGACGCCCTTTTTCGGCACGGGGCGCGGCGTGAGCAGCGAACTGATCGACGACGTGGAATGGCGGCTGACGGACGGGCCGGTGCCCTATCCCGAGGCGTTGGCCGAGATGGACTCGCGAAGCGCGGCGATCCGCGCCGGCACCGCCCGCGAGCTCGTCTGGCTGCTCGAGCATCCGCCCCTGTTCACCGCCGGCACCAGCGCCGATCCCGCCGAATTGTTCAACCCGCAGGGCTTCCCGGTTTATGATGCCGGGCGCGGCGGCCGCTACACCTATCACGGCCCCGGCCAGCGCGTCGGCTATATCCTTCTCGACCTCGACAGGCGCGGCCGCGACGTGCGCCGTTTCGTCCATTCGCTCGAAGCCTGGCTGATCGAGTCACTGGGCGAGGTCGGCGTGGAGGCATGGGCGGTGCCGGAGCGAATCGGCATCTGGACGAAGGACGCCGAGGGCCGGGAGGCCAAGATCGGGGCGATCGGCGTGCGCGTCCGGCGCTGGGTGACGACCCACGGCTTCGCGCTCAACGTGGCCCCGAAACTTTCGGACTTCTCAGGGATCGTCCCGTGCGGTATTTCCGACTTTCCGGTCACGAGCCTGGAAGCAATCGGGCTCGCGAACGAAGGGGGGAAGCTGGACCTGGCACTTAGGAACAAATTCGCCGATTTCGTCGGCATGCTCGCCGCGTAACGAAGCGGGCTTGAGGGCAGTTTCCTTTCCGTATAAGTGTGCAAACCGATTTGGGCAGAAACGGGCCAACCCGACCAAATCTTCTATCTAGGGAGCAATTCGAATGCGTGACATCATCATCAAGGCGTCCATGATCGCTGGTGCGGCCCTGCTCGTCACCGCCTGCGGCGAGACGGCCACCAACAACACCACCGCCAACACCATGGGCGGCGAGTACAACACCACCGACACCATGGGCAACATGGGCGACATGAACACCATGGGCACCACCATGGACGGCAACATGTCGACCGACACCAACATGTCGGGCAACATCTCGGTCAACACCTCGACCGGCAACGTCTCGGGCAACGTGTCGACCAACGGCATGTAAGCTTTCGCTCCTTGCGAGTGCTTGAAAGGGCCGCCGGGCGACCGGCGGCCCTTTCTCGTTGGGGGAAGCAGCGGTAAGGCGCTGCGAGGATTCGAGGCAAAGAAGGGAGCAAGCCGATGACGAAATTGCTGTTCGCCGGCGCTTCGGCCGGCCTTCTCCTGCTCTCCGCCTGCGGCTCGGACCAGGCCGCCGACAATGGCTCCGCCACCGACCTCAACGCCGCCGCCGGAATGCCGCTCGGCAACGACGCCAGCGCGATGGAGGTCGTCGGCAGCCAGGGTTCCGGGACGCTGCCGATGCCTGCGGCGGCCGAGGCCAATACCGCCGCGCCATCGTCCAATCGCAGCGCAGCGGCGCCGCGCGAGCGCGACCGGGCGGACGAGACCAACCGCGGCCGCAGCGCGCCGCCACCCGCCGAGGACGTCGACGACAGCCCGCCCGGCGGCGACCGCGGCGGCAATGCCGCGCAAGGCAATCTGTCGGGTCTGTGATCGCAGCCTTGCGCCTTGCTGGCGGGACTCGGCGCAGCTAAACCGTTGCGGCAGCACGGCAGTCGGCGCCCGGACCGCGTTGGTCTCTTCGGCACCGCCTGCTAGGCTTGCTGCAATGCTCCTGCGTCCAGGAGCCCGGCGGAGTCTGGAATGAAGCATCTCGCGCGCAAATTGACGATCCGAATGGCGGCGGCCGCCATTGCCCTTGCCCTGCCCGCCACCGCGCAGGCTCAGCTCTTCTTCACCGATCCCAATTTCGAACGCGGCGCGGTCGAGCCCGGCGACGCGATCATCGGCCTCCCGCTGCCTGGCGCCACCCCGGCCGAGCTGCGCGCGGGCCTGCTGTGGAACCTTCGCGCCGGCCTCAACGTGTCGGCGCTGCAATGCCAGTTCTCGCGCTACCTGCGCGCGGTCGACAATTACAACGCGATCCTCGACCATCATTCCGAGGAGCTCGCGACCGCCTACAGCACGCTCGAGGGCTATTTCCGCCGCAACGCCGCCAACCAGCGCGCCGGCCAGCGCGAATTCGACGAGTGGAACACCAGCACCTACCAGAATTTCTCGAGCCTCTATGGCCAGATCGGCTTCTGCCAGGTCGCGGCCGACGTCGCCAAGCACGCCCTCGCCCAACCCAAGGGGCAGCTCTTCGAGATCGCCCGCACCCGAATCCGCGAGATGCGCAGCGCCCTGCGCCCGTCCGGGGACCGCCTGTTCTCCGAGGTCCCAGCGCTCAGCGCCCTGCAGCCGCTGCCTTATACCTTGTTCAGCGGGCCGAGCTGTGCCGGGCTGCGCGGCCGCGACCTGCGCCGCTGCCAGGAATCACGGTAGTCCGATCAGCTTGTGGGTCTGCACGCCGAGGCGCCAGCGCGGCTCGGCCATGACCAGTGCGATCGCCGCCTGAAGCGAGGCCTCGCGCTCCGGGCCGTCGAGCGGCTGGATGATGAAATGACGAAAATCCCAGCCGAGCAATTCGGCCGGGTCGATGCCCGACTGCGGCCACACCAGCTTCAATTCGTCGCCTGAGCGCTGGACCACCGGGTTGGCGCCCTTGGGGCTGACGCAGATCCAGTCGAGCCCGGCCGGCGCGGCCTGGGTGCCGTTGGTCTCTACCGCAACTTCGAAGCCGCGCGCGTGGAGCGCCGCGATCAACTCGGGATCGGCCTGGAGCAAGGGCTCGCCGCCGGTCATCACCACCAGCGGACGGGCGCCCTCGCCCCACAGCGCCGCGACCCTGTCGGCGAGCGCCTCGGCCTCGTAGCGGCCGCCATTCTCGCCATCCATGCCGACGAAATCGGTGTCGCAGAAGGTGCATTGGGCGGTGGCGCGGTCCTGCTCGCGGCCGGTCCACAAATTGCAACCGGCGAAGCGCAGGAACACGGCGCGACGGCCGGCCTGCATCCCCTCCCCTTGAAGGGTCAGGAAGATTTCCTTGACCGCGTAGCTCATCGCCCGCGCCCCGCAGGGCCGGGAGATGCGGCGTAGCGGGTCGGGTCCGCGATGCCCGCTTCGTCGAAGCCCCTGGCACGCAGCCGGCAGGAATCGCACAGGCCGCAATGCGCCCCGTCCGGCGTGGGATCGTAGCAGGACCAGCTCAGCCCCGGATCGATTCCGAGCCGGGCCGCCTCGTGGACGATGTCGGCCTTGGTCATCTCCATCAGCGGCGCGTGGACCCGAAACGCCTGGCCCTCGACTCCGGCCTTGGTCGCCAGCCGAGCCATCTCCTCGAACGCGCGAACGAACTCAGGCCGGCAATCCGGATATCCCGAATAATCGAGCGCGTTGATGCCGATGAAGATGTCGCTCGCGCCGGTCGCCTCGGCCAGGCCCAGGCACAAGGTCAGGAAGATCGCGTTGCGCGCCGGCACATAGGTGACCGGAATGTCGTCCTCGGCGACGCCACCCTTCGGAACGGCGATGTCGGCGGTCAGCGCCGATCCGCCGAAGCGGCTGAGGTCCAAAGGCAGGACGATGTGGCGCTCGACGCCGAGCATGTCGGCGATCCGCACCGAGGCCTCGAGCTCGACCCGGTGGCGCTGGTTGTAATCCACGGTCAGCGAAACGAGGCGGAAGCCCTGCTCGCGCGCGATCGCGCCGACGGTCATCGAATCGAGACCGCCCGAAAGGAGGATGATCGCCTGCTTGTCGCTCGTCGCCATGGCGGCGCAGCTAGGGATTGCGGCCGCGATACTCAACCGTGGCCCCTTCCCGAACAGAAACGGGCCGCCCAGTGGACGGCCCAGTTTGGCTGCAAGAGCCTTCTAGGGAGGAAAGCGTGTCCATCGGACACCCGTCCTCCCTAGCGCCAAATGGCTAAACCGCGGCTTAACGCGACCGACCGGAGGAGCCCGTCGGTCAGAGGTCGCCGGCCGCGATCGGGAAGCTTCTCGAGCAGAATTCGCAATCGACGCTGATCACGCCATTCTCGTCGGCCATGTCCGCGCGCTCCTCCGCGCTGAAGCGGCCGATCACGCCGCGGATATGCTCCGCGCTGCAGCGGCAGCCGCGGACGAGGGGGACCGACGCGAGGATGCGCACCTCCTCCTCCTCGTTGAACAGCCGCCACAGCAGGGTCTCGACCGGCAGGTCGAGGTCGAACAATTCGTTCGAGCGGATCGTTTCGGCGAGGATGCGGACATGCTCCCATTCGGGGTGGTCGAGCCGGGTGTGAAGCCGCTCGCGTCCTTCCTCGCCCTCCGGCAGATGCTGGAGCAGGAGTCCGCCGGCGACATGGCCGGTGTCGTCGATGGCGATCCGCACCAGGCTCGGAATCTGCTCGGACTGGGCGAAGAAGCTCTGCGCCGCCTCCGCCAGGCTGTCGCCCTCCAGCGGAACGATGCCCTGGTAGCGCTCCCGAGTCGCAGTCTGGTCGAAGGTGATGGCGAGATAGCCCTTGCCGAACAGCTTCTCGAGGCTGGGCAGCGCCGGAGTCTCGGCGAGCCGCTCCATGTCGAAACGGACATAGCCGCGAAGCTCGCCGCCGCGATAGTCGCACACCAGCAGGTCGACGATGCCGGCCTCGGTCTGCGCCTGGACGGTGAGCTGGCCGCCGGCATCCTTGAGCATCGCTCCGAGCAATGCGGTCAGGGTCAATGCCTCCGACAGGATGCGCGCGATCGGCGCCGGATAGGCATGCGCCGACAGCACCTCGTCTAGCACCGGCCCGAGGCGAACGAGACGCCCGCGCGCATGGCGCTGCGGCAAGGTGAAGCCAATCGCCTCGTCGAGATTGGTGGCCGAGGCGGGGAAAGGAGAAGGTTTCGAAGACATCGCGGCCATATAGGGGCGACGTGGCGGGGATTCAGCCCCCTGTGGGGTGGGTCAATCGTCGAACAGCGCCGTCACGTCGCGCGAGCCGTGGATCGCCTTTCCCCGGCTGATCACGTCATCAATCACGTCTCGCGTGAACGGACGCGGCTCGCCGCTTGCGAGCGCCTCGTCCACCAGATGCTTGAGGCGCTTGATCTCGGCTTAGGGGCGTCGGCTCCACGCCTGGAGCGCCTCGCGAACCACGTCGTTCGAGTTGGAATAATCGCCGCTCGCCACCGCCGCATCGATATCCCGCGCCAGCTCCTCGGTGACGTCCACGCTGATCTGAACCGCGCCCATCTGACCTCCGATCGAGACGTCAAGCCTAGCCGGCCATGGCGCACGGTTCAACGCGCGAAGCGGTCCGTGGCCTCGATCAGGCGGTGGAGGATGCCGGGCTCGTTGAAGGCATGGCCGGCGTCCGGGACCATGTGGAATTCCGCCTCCGGCCAGGCCCGGTGGAGGTCCCACGCGGTCACCGCCGGGGTGCAGGCGTCGTAGCGGCCCTGGACGATCACTCCCGGGATCCCCTTCAGCTTGCCCGCCTCGCGGATCAGCTGACCGTCGTCGAACCAGCCGAGGTTGATCATATAATGGTTCTCGATCCGCGCGATGGCGATGGCGTAGCGGTCCTCGGTCACCGTCTCGACCAGCTTGGCGTCGGGAAGCAGGCGAACCGTCGCGCCCTCCCATCCACTCCACGCCTTGGCGGCCTCGAGCTGCACCGCCGGGTCGGGGTCGGTCAGACGGCGCTGATAGGCGGCGGCGAGTTCGCCATGCTCGGCGGCCGGGATCGGGGCGAGATACTTCTCCCACTCGTCCGGGAACAGATAGGAGGCGCCCGATTGGTAGAACCAGTCGATCTCCGACTGCCGCATCGTGAAGATGCCGCGCAGCACCAGCGCTGCGGTGCGCTCGGGATGGGTCTCGGCATAAGCCAGGCCCAGCGTCGAGCCCCACGAGCCGCCGAACACCAGCCACTGCTCGGCGCCGATCATCTCGCGGAGCCGCTCCATGTCGGCGACAAGGTCCCAGGTGGTGTTGGCGTCGAGAGATGCGTGCGGGGTGGAGCGGCCGCAGCCGCGCTGGTCGAACAGCAGGATGTTGTAGCGCGCCGGATCGAACAGCCGGCGATGGTCCGGGCTGCACCCCGCGCCGGGGCCGCCGTGGAGGAAGACGGCGGGCTTGCCGTCGGGATTGCCGCACAGCTCCCAATAGAGCGAGTGGCCGTCGCCGACGTCGAGATGCCCGCTCCGGTAAGGCTCGATCGGCGGGTAGAGAGTGCGCAGGGTCATATACGATCCGTCATGCTGAACTTGTTTCAGCATCCATTCCCGGGGGCTGCTGAGACGGTGGAGAGATGGACCCTGAAACAAGTTCAGGGTGACGAACGAGGTTACGCCGCCTGAGGCACCTCATACTGGCGCGCGGCCTCGGACAGCTTCTCGACGAACTCGGAGACGTGCGCGTCCTCGATCACCAGCGGCGGCAGGATGCGCATCACATTGTCACCGGCGGCGACGGTGAACAGGCCATGGTCGCGCAGATAGGTGACGAAGGCGCGGCTGTCGGTCTTCATCTTGAGGCCGAGCATCAGGCCCATGCCGCGGACGCCTTCGAACAGATGGTCATGATTGGGGATCATCTGCTCCAGGGCGCCGCGCAGGCGGTCGCTCATCGTGCGGACGTGCGCCATGAACTCCTCGTTGGCGACGACGTCGAGCACGGCCTGGCCCGCGGCCATGGCGAGCGGATTGCCGCCATAGGTCGAGCCGTGGGTGCCGATGACCATTCCGGCCGCCGCTTTCTCGGTGGCGAGGCAGGCACCCAGCGGGAAGCCGCCGCCGATGCCCTTGGCCGTCGCCATGATGTCCGGGGTGATGCCGTACTGCTCGTGGGCGTAGAGCGTGCCGGTACGCGCGACCCCGGTCTGGACCTCGTCGAGCACCAGCAGCAGGTCATGCTCGTCGGCGAGCTTGCGAAGGCCCTGGAGGAACTCCTTGCTCGCCGGGCGGATGCCGCCCTCGCCCTGCACCGGCTCCAGCAGGAAGCCGGCGGTGTGGCGGTCGATCGCCGCCTCGGCCGCCTCGAGATTGTCGAACTCGACGACCTTGAAGCCTTCCAGAAGCGGCGCGAAGCCATCGATCATCTTAGGCTGATCGGTCGCGCTGATCGTCGCCATCGTGCGGCCATGGAACGCGTTCCTGAAGGTGATCAGCGTGTGCTTCTCGGGATGGCCGTGATGATGGTGGTAGCGGCGCGCCGTCTTGATCGCGCACTCGACCGCCTCGACCCCGGAATTCGTGAAGAAGACCGTGTCGGCGAAGGTGAGGTCGACGAGCCGCTGCGCGAGCTTCTCGCCCTGTGGACTGCCATAGAGGTTGGAGACGTGGATCAGCGTGGCAGCCTGGTCCTGGATCGCCTTGGTCAGCACCGGGTGGCCGTGGCCGAGCAGGTTGACCGCGATGCCGCTCGCGAAGTCGAGATATTTCTCGCCTTTCTCGCCGTAGAGATAGACCCCCTCGCCACGCACCGGCCGCACCGGCGAGCGCGGATAGACGGGCATGAGCGGCGTGATCGACATCGTGGCGAACTCCTGTGGGCGGCCGGTTGGGGATTTGCGGCCGCTATAGGGGGTCGGTCGAACGAGCGTCAAATGCCGCGTCAGGCAAAGGGTGCCAGCCGGCCCGCCCCGAACACGTTCCCCCGCGCCCTGGCCGGCGCGGGGAAATCTGGAGTCAATCGAGATCGATGGACTTGGCCTCAGGCGGAGTCGTTACCAGCGGCCGCGGCGACCGTCTCGGCGCTCGTCGCGGATCCGTTCGCGCAGATTGCCGATCCGATTCTCGATGTCCCGCACCTCGCCGCGGCTCAGCCCGTTGCGGGCGGCGCGGTTGAGACGCTGGTGCAGATTGGCGGCCTGCTGGCGCAGCGAGCGATACTCGCCGGGCGAGATGGCGCGGCGCTGGGCCGAACGCTCGATGCGCTGCTCCAGCTGACTGATCTGCTGGTGGAAACGCTGAACGAGGCCGCGATCGCCCGGATAGCCATAATGGCCCCGCTGACTGTAGCCCTGGCCACCATAATAGCCCTGAGCAGCAGCCGGCATAGCGGTGACGGCGGCCGAAGCGACGGCGACGGAGATGAGAAGCTTACGCATAACAATGCCTCCTTGAAAAACTGCAGGAGGAATTACCGTGCCGGACCTGTTACGACTCTGAATGGCTCCGACAGTCGCCGTTCATCCTCCCCGGCACGGGGAGGATTTACGAGCGGATTCGCCAGCCGCGCTTGAGGAGCAGGTAGGTCAGCGCGCCGAGCCCGACGTTGATCGCCAGCAAGAGCCCGGCGCCGAGCAACACCGGCGAATCCGACGCCCCGACGAAGCCGTAGCGGAAGCCCGAGATGACGTAGAAGAAGGGGTTGGCGTGGCTGATCGTCCTGAAGGCCGGCGCCAGCGCGTCGATCGAGTAGAAGGTGCCCGACAGCAGCGACAGCGGCGCCACGACGAAATTGGTGACCGCCGCGGCATGGTCGAACTTCTCCGCCCACATCGACGTCAGCAAGCCGAGCAGGCCGAGCATCACCGAGCCCATCAGCCCGAACCAGATCACCGCCCACAGATGCTTCGGCCAGATGTGGACGCCGGGCCACAGCAGCATTGCGGCCCACACCGCCAGTCCGACGAGCAATGCGCGCGTCACCGCCGCCCCGAGCAGCGCCGCGATCAGCTCCATCGTCGACAAGGGCGGCATCAGATAATCGACGATCGTCCCCTGTATCTTGCCGATCAGAAGGGAGAAGCTCGCATTGGCGAAGCTGTTCTGGATCATTCCCATGACGATGAGGCCGGGCGCGATGAAATCGGCGAAGGCGACCCCCGTGCCGGCGAGATTCACCTCGCGCCGCGACCCCAGCGCGACCGTGAAGATGGCGAGGAACAACATGGTGGTGACCGCGGGCGCCCAGATCGTCTGCAGCTGCACCTTGAAGAAACGCCGCACTTCCTTCACATAAAGGGTCTTGAGGCCGCCCCAATTGACGTTCCGGATGACCGGAACGCCGGGATCGGCCTGCACCCATTTCGAAGTCTCGCTGTCCATCGGCGCCGTCGCTAGTCGCTGCCGGGGACCCAAGCAAGCTTCGTCCCTGGAGACTGTTTTCAATGTCGTGGACCGACGAGCGGATCGATCGCCTGAAGGAAATGTGGAGCCGCGGAATGACCGCGAGCCAGATCGCCGAGGAGCTCGGCGCGGTGTCGCGCAACGCGGTGATCGGCAAGGCGCACCGCCTCGGCCTGCAGTCGCGGCCGTCGCCGGTGAAGCCCAACGAGGCGGCGCCCGCCCCGGCCCCTGCCGCCGCACCTGCTGCACCGACCGCCGAGCCCGCCGCCGACTCCGCCGCGGCGCCCGTCGACGTGCTGTCGGCGACGACGCTGGACGTGCCCGGCGAGCCTCCGTTCGATCTCAAGGACGAGGATGAGGCTGACCAGGCGCCGCCGCCCGCCGCCGCCGCTCCGGCACCGCGCACGCCGCTGGCCCGCTCGATCGGCCCCGGCGGCTTCGAGCGCCAGATGCCCGGCGAGCAGCAGGCGCCGATCCCGCCGGCGCCGCCGCGCCGACTGGTGCCGGCTAAGCCGAGCCCCGAGATCGCCGACAAGACCAGCCTGCTCGATCTCAACGAGCGCATCTGCAAATGGCCGATCGGCCATCCCGGTGAGCCCGATTTCCATTTCTGTGGGCGTTCGGCCAATCCCGGCTTTCCTTATTGCGTCGA
Source organism: Pseudomonadota bacterium (assembly GCA_023417515.1). Classification (GTDB taxonomy): domain Bacteria; phylum Pseudomonadota; class Alphaproteobacteria; order Sphingomonadales; family Sphingomonadaceae; genus Allosphingosinicella. Next base: position 26,503 of record JAEZFL010000058.1, read on the forward strand.
GCATTGCGGAATCGCCTATCAGGCGCAGCTGCCGCGCCGCGACCGCAAGCCCCCGCCCCCGCTCCCGTTCGGCGGCCCGCGCGCGCGCTGACGGTCGAGCGTCCGGAAAATCGGAAGCATAGGCGGACCGAAACCTGTAAGCGAAGGCGATGACCCGGTGGGATACTTATCGCCAGATCGCCGCTTGGCTGCGCCCTGTAGCCGCCGGGGAAGCGCCGTCGAACCCGATTGATCCGCCAGCGTGGGAGAAGGTGGTCGCCGCGGCCAGCGATCAGCTCGTCACGCCGGCCCTTTCCTTCACGCTTCAGGACGCGACCTGGGTAGCGAAAGACGTGGCGGACTATTTCGCCGGCATCCTCGAGCTGAACCGGATTCGCGACCGCGAGATGCGCGCGCATCTGGAGGCGGCGTTGCGCGCGATGAACGGACTCGGCATCAAGCCAGGGTTGCTGAAGGGCGCCGCTTTCCTGGCCGACGACTGCTATCCCGAACCCGGCATCCGGGTCACGGCGGACCTCGATCTGCTCGTGGCCGAGGACCAGATCCAGGCCGCCTCGCAGGCGTTGCGGGAGGTGGGGTACGAGCCTCAGGTCGCCACTGGGACGCCGCTCAGCCACCATCACCTTCCGGCGCTTCGCCACGTCGAAAGCGGGTTGTCGGTCGAGCTGCATCGCAACCCGGTGGAATGGGAGCTTTCCGGCCTCCTCGACGCGGATTCCTGGCGGGCCGCAAGCAGTCCGATCGCAGTGGCGGAGACGCGGGCGCTGATGGCCAGTCCGACCGACCGTGTCGTCCATTGCATCGCCCATGGCCAGATCAGCGACCGGCATTACCGGCGCGGCTACCCGCAATTGCGCACCCTCGTCGATCTGTCGGTGTTGTGCGCGCGCTATCGAGCCGAAATCGACTGGGCTGACGTGGAGCGCCGGTTCCAGGCCGCGGACTTCGGCCATGTCCTTGCCGGCACGATCGGCCAGCTGGAATTCCTGCTCGGACCGCATGTTCCCGCCGGCTTGCGCCGCGGCAGCGAACAGGAAGCGGCACGGATGCGCCGCTCCATCACGCGCGGCAGGACAGCGCGAAGGTGGCGTGCGGCGTGCTGGATGCTCCACGACGCGGCGATCGCCCTGCGGTCGAATCCGTCGCGGCTGGCCACGTCGGTCAGGAAGGGCAGATGGCGTCGGCTCCCGCGCTACGACGCGAATTGGTGAGGACGAGGATCACGGACCATCGAGGGCGTCGAGCAGCGGCTGCAGCTGGTCCTGGTAGCGGCGCCAAGCGCCCACCGAGCTCCGATATATCGGCCGGCGCACCTGCACGACACTGGCGGTGCGGACGGGCAGCTCGAGACCGGGGAAATCCAGGCACGCGCCGTCCCAGGGAAGGCCGGCAAAGGCCAGCAATTCGCGCGACTGCCGCTCGGGCTCGGCGACCAGCTCCTCATAGCGGACGATCTTGAGGACATCCGCCGGCAGCACGCCGCGCCAATGCGCCAGCAAATTCCGGTATTGCCGATGGTATCGGCCGAGCTCGCCAAGATCGTAGCCGTAGGGGATATCCTCGGCGAATAGCGTCCTGAAGATGGAAAGACATTGGTCGCGCGGATCGCGGTCGGACACGATGACGCGCGCATGCGGCAGCAGGATGTGGATCAGGCCGACGAAAAAGACGTTGCCGAGCAGCTTGTTGATGAAGACCGGCCGGCCGGCGCAGCGCGCTTCGACATAGGCGCGATAATTGCCCGCCACATCTTCGAGGGCGGCGCGATCCGCGTTCCTGGCCAGCCCCGGGAATGGACCGCCATCGACCGCCAGCGGCGCGACATGCTCGGCAAAGGAGCGCCGTTCGCCTTCGTCGAAGGCAAGCGGGTGGCTCGCCAGGATCCGCTCGATCAAGGTGCTCCCGGATCGCGGCATGCCGACGATGAAGAGCGGGCGCGGCCCGTCGCGCGGGGTTGCGAGCCTCCGTTCCTCGATGAAGTCTCGGCTGAACGTGGCGATGACCTGGTCGAAGAAGCCGAACATGCTTTCCTCGTCATAGTTGGTCATCGCGCGCTTGAGCCGGGCGCCGGTGGCGAGGTGGGAAAAGGCGCTGCTGTCGTCGCCAACGTCCTCGAACGCCTTGCCGAGCGCGAAATGGAGGGGAGCCGCCGCCGGATCGCCGGCCCCCATTTCATCGGCGAGGCGCTGCATGGCCCGGAAAAGGTCGTGATCGGGAGTGAAGGTCACGAGCCCGGCAAGGGCGGAATAGGCATCCGTGGCGCGCGGGTTTTGCCGCAGCAGCGCGAGCAACCGCTGGCGCGCCGCCTCGAAATCGCCGCGCGCCCTCAGGATCCGCGCCTTGAGGAGCAGCGCCGCCTCGTCCGTGGCAACCAGAGAAAGCGCTCGATCGACGGCCGCCTCCGCCTCTGCGATGCAGTCGGCCTCGTACAGGATTCCGGCAACCGTTCGAAGGTGACAGGTTTCGACCGGGTCCAGCGCCAGCACCATCCGGCACGCCTCTTCCGCCAAGGCCCAGCTGCCGTAAGCGGCCTGGGCGCGGGCATAGGCGGCCAGCGCCGGCACATGAAGATGATCGAGGGTCAGCGCCCTTTGCAGCAGCGCAAAGCCCTGTTCGGCATCTCCCGCCGCCAGGAGGGCATTCGCGCTTTCCACGCAGGCGGCGGCATCGGCGAGGTCGGCGTCGAGCTGGCCTGGCCCGGCCGCGGATCTTTCCGCTCCGGCCGAAAGGCTAGTCATCGAGAAGCCCTCGAATTGCGTCCTCTGCCTCCTCCAGCCGACCGTAAGTGAGAGCATAAGCGGGGACGGCCTCCAACCAGGCGAGGAAGGCGCGCACCTTTTCATCGGTCAGCGGGTGCCCGAGCCACATCCCTGCCTCGACCAGCCGCTCCAGGGCCATGAACGGCGACAGCGGCTCGATCCCGGTGCCGGACCCGGCTTCGAAGCGGGGGAAAACCAGCAGGCTCGATGATATCGGCTCGGCCTGCCACACCTCGCCGGCTGGAACGACCAGCGTCGAACGCCCTTTGCTCGTGGTCAGCCGCCGCCCCTTCGCGAGGTCGGGATGAAGCGGACTCAATGCCATCCAGCTTCCCTCCTTGACGTTGAGCGGAACCGGCCAGGGAATGATGTGCCCGGAGCGGTCGACCGGACACATGTCGTCAGCCAGATAGCGAAACCCGCGACCGCCAAGCCAGGCGATCAAGGTCGTCTTGCCGCTTCCGGCGAAGGCCGGAAGGCAGATGCCCGTTCCGCCTAGCGCCACGGCGCCGCCATGGATCAACGTCAAGAGCGCGCGCTCCGGCCAGAGATGAGCGATGATTGCGGCATGGACGGTATCGCGAAGCCCGACCTCTCCCTGGATCTCCGCACGGGGGCGGCCGTCGACTGACACCAGGGACCGGCCGCCGCCCAGCTTCCTCACCTCGATCCTGAGACTTTCCGGCCCGTCGCCGCATTCCAGGTGAGCGAGCAGCGGCCTCAGGGCGCGGGCGCGCCGGGCCTCCTCGACGTAGAAACCGATCGTCCGGCCGCGGATGCGGCATCGCCAGCGGGTCGACCAGGTCGGGTCGCCGGCGACCAGCCCGTCCTCGGCGCCTGCGACAAGCGGGGCTTCGGTCCGATGGCCGTCGCGAACGCTCGCGATCGCGCCGATCTCCCGATCGAGCTGCTCGATATCCAGGCCTTGGCTGGATGACAGCGTTCGGGCCAGCTCGCGCGGAGACCAGCCGGCGTCCAGCGCTTCCCATATCTCGCTTGCGGCGCGATTGAGAATGAGCAGCCGCTGGTCGTCGGCTGCAACCAGCGATCCGCCGTCAAAGGGAATTCGAGCAGCGGACACGGCGTCCCGGCTACCCCAGTTCGACGGCGCTTGCGGCCGCAAGCCGGCGGCGCAAGCCGACGATTGGGACCCTAGAGAGTGGTGCCTGACGATACCGACTGCGCGGAGGCCTTTCCGTGAAGGAGCATCAGCATAGCCGGCGCCGTATAGGCGCCGAATATGCCGAGACGCTTCAGCGCCGCACGCCGTGCCTCGTCCGCTGTACCCTGGCCGTCCGCTTCCGGAGTCTCGTTATCGTCGATCGGCATATCGCTCATCGGTCGTCTTCATCCCCCGCTCGTTTGACACGCTGACGCCTCCTCTCTTAATCTGGATTAGGCGGGGAAACAATGTTGGCGAAGTTAGGCGAGGTTCGGCGCTCTCAAGAGGAGAGCCTGTTTGCGGGATAAGGCCTTCCTCGCATTCGTGATGAGCCACGCTTGCCCGCTCAAGTGCAATTTCTGCTGCAGCACGCGCGAGGTGGTCGGCGGGGGGCGGATCAGCCGTGCCATGCTGACCGACTGCATGATCCGGTTCGCGCCGCACCCGGCGGTGGCGCGCTTCTCCTTCACCGGGGGCGAGCCGTTCCTGTACCTCGACGACATCAAGGCCGGGATCGCTGCCGCGCGCTCGGCCGGCGCGACGCAGCCGATCCACATCATGACCTCGGCCCACTGGGCCAGGGACAGGGACCAGGTCATGGAGACTCTGGGCGGGCTTCGCGACCTCGGGCTCGACCTGATCGGTCTCAGCTATGATGACGAACATGCCCGGTGGGTGACGAAGCAGCAGATCGATCTGGTCGGCGAGGCCGCGCTCGATCTCGGCATCACCGTGCACCTCATCGGGACCTTCTGGGAACCGGACGGCAGGGTCGAAAGCCTGCTTCCCGATCTGGCCGCGCGGCCCGGCGCCCATAGCTACAATTACCCGGTGGCCGAAATGGGCCGGGCGAAGCGAAGCGCATCGTGGCCGCGCCGCTACGCCATCCCCAGGGAGGACAAATATTCGTGCGGGCGGCCGGGAATATACAGCCTCGCCGTCTATCCGGACGGCGAGGTCTATCCGTGCTGCTCGGGCGGGCTGCAGATCGAAGGCAAGCTGTCCTGCGGCAACGTCAACCGGGATGCGCCGGATCGGATCGTCTACGCGGCGCTGACCAACTTCCACGTCAGGATGGTCAAGGAATTCGGTTGGGGCATTCTCTATGCCCTCGTGGAGCGGGAGGCGCCGGAGCTCTTGGGCGAGCTTCCGAGCATCGACGAGGCAGATGGAGTCTGCGTCATCTGCCGGGACCTCAACCTTGGGTTCGCCGACAGGCTTGCGCCCATCTACACGAAGATCGAGACGGAATATGCACGCGCCCGCGCCGAGCTCGAGTGGCGCGATCGCGAGGCGGCGGACAGGTGGACGGGGCGTCGGCGGGTGGGTGACGCGATGATGTCGTCTGCCGAATTCCAGGACCTTATCGTCGACGACCGCGACACCCGGCTCGACTATCTGGCCGGGACGCTACAGGTCGGCGGCCCGCCGGCGGGCTGACCGGTCCGGTCGAAGCGTCACCACCCCGGACAAAAACCAACAAGCGTCTTTCGGGTAGCCGCGGGCTCCGAACGGCGGAATCAATCCACGAACGTACCCGGATGGTGATCCTGCGCTCCGGACCGGACAGGCAGCGGAGAATCCAGGAGGTCGCCAAGGCACATCGGGCTGGCGGACAATGTGGGGTGCGGCGAATAACCGGCATGCCAGCGTCTGGGCTCGATAATGTCCCGTGCGATGCTCATGCTGAACAGCCGCCGGGGATGGGCCGACCGGTTGTCGGGGCCCGCATGGAGCAAGTCGCTCAGATAGAGAATGACCGTGCCCTTCCGCGGCGCCGTCCGCACCAGTGAGAACAGGTTGTCCAGGGCCTTGCGGTGGCGGATTAGCTTCCACAACGTGCTCGGGCCGAGCATATGAAGGCCGAATTGGGAATTCTTTCCCAGCGCAAAGCGCAGCAGGTTCGGCTGATGCTCATCCCACTTGCGCGAGAACACCCTGTCAAGAAATTCGCCAGGTGCAAGCGGGACCGCTTCGTCGCTCCGCATGCCCCATAGTTTCTTCAGATTATGAAGAAGGATGCGCCAGTTACATCTTATTCGGAACAGGTCCATCATCTTACGGGCGTCGCCGTCATGCCGGCTTCCGGCACGGCCGCACAGATGGGTGCCCGGAACGAACACCGTCCCGCCCTGCTGCTCGGAGACATCGTCCACCGCGGCAAAAAGGCTGATCACGCCGCTCGGGTCGCGGTGAATATATTGGTGCGATGAGCCGAGATAGCTGGTCAGGGTGGTGATCTCGAGAAGCTGATGCGACCGCCCGCAATATTCGGAGAGTATGCCCTCCAGTCGCTGGCACAATGTGGCGGCGAAGCTGGTCACAAGCGGGGTCGACGGAAGGGAGCAGAAGTCGCGGCGCAGATAACGGTTGTCCGTTTCGCTGGCGAAGGCGCACCGGCTGCGATCCGGATCGTCGATGGTTCGACCGATCAGCTCCGCGCCGACATCCGCCTGCTCGTCCGACAGGAGGCCGGTCAAGATGACCAGGCCGTAAGTGTCCATGGTCGCCAGGGCTTGTCGGACGCAATCGACCCCAAGCTTGCCTTCTTCGTCCAGGACGGCGCGCACTTCGAACGCGGACGTATCGTTGGAAATCTCAAGCCCATCCATGCGAACCCGCCCGATAATGTCCCCGCCTTCCCCGAATGGCCTGCCGTCTGCCGTCACATCGATGCGAGGCGGTGCTGGAGGCGTGCCGCCCCGTTGATTGGCCCAGAAGATTCTACATCGCGTTAACTGGACGATCGCCAGGAGGACATTGTCCGACCGATCGCCGAGCGGCCCTTCCCTTCTCCGCGCCGCCTCTCTCCTCGTCGCCTCCGCGTGAACCCCGCTCCTGACGCCGCCTGTGGATAGAACATCCGGGCAACTTGCCTCGCGCCCCGGCGCCTCCCATAACCCCGCCATGTCAGACGATCTGTTCGCGTCCTCCTCCCGCACGGCGGCCGATTACGACGCCTCCCATATCGAGGTTCTCGAGGGGCTGGAGCCGGTCCGCCGCCGCCCGGGCATGTATATCGGCGGCATCGACGAGCGCGCGCTTCACCATCTCGCCGCCGAGGTTCTCGACAACTCGATGGACGAGGCGGTCGCCGGCCACGCCACCCGCATCGAGGTGACCCTGGAGCCCGGGAACCGGCTCACCATCACCGACAACGGCCGCGGAATCCCGGTCGACGAGCACCCGAAATATCCCGGCAAGTCGGCGCTCGAGGTGATCCTCACCACGCTCCATTCGGGCGGCAAATTCTCCGACAAGGCCTATGCGACCTCCGGCGGCCTCCACGGCGTCGGAGTCAGCGTCGTCAACGCGCTGTCGACCGAGACGGTGATCGAGGTCGCCCGGAACCGCGAGCTCTACCGCCAGACTTTTGCGCGTGGCCTCCCGACCAGCACCCTCCAGAAGATCGGCGCCGCGCCCAACCGCCGCGGCACCACCACCAGCTTCGTCCCCGATCCCGACATTTTCGGCGAGGGCACGCATTTCCGCCCGGCGCGGCTGTACCGGCTCGCCCGCTCCAAGGCCTATCTGTTCGCGGGCGTCGAGATCCGCTGGCGCTGCGACCCGTCGCTGATCAACGACGGCGAAGAGATTCCCGCCGAGGCGGTGTTCCAGTTCCCCGGCGGCCTCGCCGACCATCTGAAGGAGCAGGTCGGCACGCGCGAGTGCGCGACCAACCAGTTCTTCGCCGGCAAGCAGGAATTCCCGAACGGCCAGGGCACGGTCGAATGGGCGGTGGCCTGGCCTTTGTGGAGCGACGGCGCCGCATCCTATTATTGCAACACCATCCCGACGCCCGACGGAGGCACCCACGAGCAGGGGCTTCGCGCCGCGCTCACCAAGGGCATCCGCGCGTTCGGCGAGCTGGTCGGCCAGAAGAAGGCCAAGGACATCCAGGCCGAGGACCTCCTCGCGCCGGCCGAGCTGATGCTATCGGTGTTCATCAAGGACCCGCAGTTCCAGAGCCAGACCAAGGACCGGCTGACCTCGCCCGACGCGGCGCGGCTGGTCGAGAATGCGGTCCGCGACCATTTCGACCATTATCTGTCGGACCATATGGACCGCGGCCGCGCCTTGCTCGGCTACGTGCTCGACCGAATGGACGAGCGCCTCAAGCGCAAGCAGGAGCGCGAGGTCAAGCGCAAGACCGCGACCTCGGCGCGCAAGCTGCGCCTGCCCGGCAAGCTCACCGACTGCGCCAACGACGATCCCGCGGGCACCGAATTGTTCATCGTCGAGGGCGACAGCGCCGGCGGCTCGGCCAAGCAGGCGCGCGACCGCAAGACCCAGGCGATCCTCCCCATCCGCGGCAAGATTTTGAACGTCGCCTCGGCGTCCGCGGACAAGATCCGCGCCAACCAGGAGATTGCCGATCTTATTTTGGCGATGGGCTGCGGCACCCGCGACCGCTGCAACCCCGACGATTTGCGCTACGAGCGCATCGTCATCATGACCGACGCCGACGTCGACGGCGCCCACATCGCCACCCTCCTCATGACGTTCTTTTTTCAAGAAATGCCGGATGTCGTGAGGAAGGGCGCGCTCTACCTGGCGCAGCCGCCGCTGTACCGGCTCGTCAGCGGCGCGACGATCGAATATGCCCGCGACGACGCCCACCGCGCCGAGCTCGAGCGGACATTGTTCAAGGGCAAGAAGGTCGAGGTCAGCCGCTTCAAGGGCCTCGGCGAGATGAACCCCGGCCAGCTTCGCGAGACCACGATGGACCCGAAGACGCGCTCGCTGATCCGGATCACCCTTCCGCAGGATTATGAGGAACGAAGCGCGGTCCGCGACCTCGTCGACCGGTTGATGGGCCGCAACCCCGAGCATCGCTTCCAGTTCATCCAGAGCCACGCCGCCGAGCTGGATGAGGAAGCGATCGACGCATGACCCGCTTCGCCAGCGTGCCCCGGGTCACGGCCGCCGGCGCCGTGGCCGCGCTCGCCGCGTTGCTGATGTGGGTGCTCTACGGGCGGTGGCCCGAGACGTTCGTCCTGCCCTATGTGCTCGCGCTCGTCGCCACAGCCGGCTGCGGCCTGTTCATCCTGTTCGCGACGATCACCGACGCGGTCAACAACCCGCGCAGGGGCGTGCGCATCCGGCCGATCCGCGGCTTCGACGTTGCGGTCGGAGTGCTTTTCGCCGGGCCGTCCTTGTGGGCCTTGAGCCCGTTCTTCGGCGCCATCTGATCAGGCGGCGTCGATCGACGCCTCGATCATCCGCTCCCACACCGCCGTGTCGCCCGCCTGGGCCGCCGCCTCGTCGGGCTCGCGCATCGTCTTCAGGATCGACACCGCGTCGTCGCGATACATGAACCACACCTCGTCGACCTTCTCGCCGGCCGAGGGGTCGTCGCCATCCGCATTGGCGCTGAGCACCCGTCCCGCGATCACTCGGGCGATGCGCTCGACCAGGCTGGTGGTGGCAACGGGCATGATGTCCTCCAAGAAAGCTTCGGACCTGTAACGGTGGAAGCGAAGTCTGGTTTCGCTTAAGCTTGCCGGCAGGGGGACACAGCCATGATCCGCACCATCTTGATCGGCCTTGCCATCGTCTTGCCGGCGGCGCCCGCCGTCGCACTCGCCCAGCCGCCAGCCGCCGCGGCCGCCGCGCCGGAGCTTCGCCAGGCGGCCGAGTCCATCGTCGGAGTCCTTCGCGGCACCGCCGACCTCGGATCCACCTTCACCCCGGGCTTCCTTGCTCAGGTCCCCGAGGCGCAGATCAACCAGATTTCCGCCAGCCTCGCCCAGCAGCATGGCGCGGTCCAGGCGCTGGACTCGGTCCAGCCGCGCTCCGCGACCGCGGCCACGATCCGGCTCCGCACCGAACGGGCCGTCCTGGTCATGGATCTGGCCATCGAGCCGCAGCCGCCGCATCGTATCACCCAGCTGCTCGTCACCGGCGTCGAGCCGGTCGGCGGCGACAGCTTCGCGGCGGTGGCCCAGGAGCTCCAGGCGCTGCCCGGCCAGGTCAGCTTCGCCGTCGCCCGCCTCGACGATGCAGGCCCGACCTTGATCGCGAGCCACAATCCCGACCAGGCGCTGGCCATCGGCTCGACCTTCAAGCTGATCATTCTCGGCGAGGTTTCGCGCCAGGTCCGCTCCGGCCGGCTGCGCTGGGACCAGGTCGTCGAGCTGGAGCGCCACTCGCTTCCGAGCGGCCTCCTCCAGGACTGGCCGCTCGGTTCGCCCGTCACGGTCCACACGCTCGCCGGCCTGATGATCTCGCGAAGCGACAACACCGCGACCGACGCGCTTCTGCGCCTCGCCGGGCGCGACAATGTCGAGCGGATGATGACGACGATGGGCATGCGCTCGGCGGCGCGCAACCGGCCCTTCCTGACCACCATGGAGGCCTTCCAGCTCAAGGCGGAAGACGGGCCGATCCTCGCCCAATGGCGCGCGGCCGACGAGACCACCCGCCGCCGCATGCTGCGCGAGCGTTACGAGCAAGGCGGCGCGGCGATCGACGTCACCCGCCTCGGCGTCGGCACGCCGATGGCGATCGACACGGTCGAATGGTTCGCCTCGGCTGCCGACCTCGCACGGGTGATGGACTGGCTCCGCCGCAACGGCGATGAAATCACCCACGGCATCCTCGCGATCAGCCCCGGCATGCCGCGCCCCGCCGCCGCGCCCTACAGCTATGTCGGCTTCAAGGGCGGCTCCGAGCCCGGGGTGATCAACCTCACCTGGCTCGTCCGCAACAATGAAGGCGTGTGGCATGTGGTGACCGGAAGCTGGAACAACCCCGCCGCCGCCGTCGAGGAAAGCCGCTTCATGGCCCTGATCGGCCGCGCCCTGCCGCTCACCCGCTAGGGGCGCTTAACCCGATCTTATCCGCGTCTTGCTACGCAGCCGCCATGCAGCAGCGCGCCCCTTCCTTCGGCCGCAAGTGCGCCGGTTCCGAGGAGCCGGAACGCAGCCCGATCAGCTTCGGCAAGGCCACCGATGAAAGCGACCTGGACCGTCGCCGCGAGGAGTTCATCGCCGCGGAGCGCGCCCGCCGGCAGCAGGAAAGCCCCTACGGCTCGCCGGTCGACCCTGGCTTCGCCCCGAGCCGTCCGATCGCGAAGAAGTCGGTCAGCACCGCCTACATCCTGTGGTTCGTGACAGGTGCCTTCGCCGGCCACCATTTCTATCTCGGCAGCGCCTCGATCGGCTTCGCCCAGATCTGCCTCAGGCTGGTCGGGATCATGATGTTCCTGTCCGGCGACGGCTTCGGACTCTATCTCCTCGCCGCCGCCTTCCTATGGCTGCTCGTCGACGCCGCGCTGCTCCCGGACATGACCCGCAAGGCCAATGCCAAGGCCGCGGCCATCGCCTCCGGCCGGGACTTCGCCTGACGCTTCAGCTGATCACCGCCGGAGCGACCAGCGGGAAGCGCGGTATGTCGACCGCGAAGCTCGACCCGTCCGACGCCACCATGTTGTAGCGCCCTTCCATCGACCCGGTCGGGGTCGCGAGTGGGCAGCCCGAGACATAGTCGAACGCCTGGCCGGGCTCGATCACCGGCTTCTCGCCGACCACCCCTTCGCCGCGCACGTCGTGGCGGGCGCCGCGGCCGTCGCGGATCTCCCATTCGCGGCTGACCAGCTTGACCCGCGCCTCGCCCTCATTCTCGATGCGGATATGATAGGCCCAGAACCAGCGGCCCCTGGCCGGATCCGACTGCTCGGGAAGGAAGCTCACCGACACCCGGACGACGATGTCGCCGGTCTTGGCGCTATGGGGGAAAAGCTCTTTCACGCGCCCAACCTTCACCGGCGCGCCTGCGAGGTCAACCGCCGATCCGGCGCAGCCGGTCAAGCAGGCGGTGGCGCGCGGCCAGCACGTCGGCCTGGCGCTCGATGAGCACGTCGCGGGTGAGAAAGTGGCCTGTGATGGCGAGGCCGTCGAGCAGGTCCTGCCAGCCGGGCGCTTCGCGCTCGCCGATCAGGAAAGCCGGGAGCGGCAACAGGCGCTCGCGATAGCCCCCTGCCCCCTCCTCGCTGACCGCGCGGCCGCTCTTCGGGCTCACGTAGCGCAGATTGTCGGCAGCGCCGGTGACCGCGCATTCGCCGAGGTCGAGTCCGAAGCCGAGCTCGCCGAGCAGCAGGAGCTCGTAGCGAACCAGGGCCGCCGCCCATCCCCGCGCGCTCGGCGCCGCCTCCAGCGCGGCCAGGGTCCCCGAGAGACCGGCATAGAGAGCCGGGTAAGGCTGGCCTTCGGGAAGCGCGGTCGCGGTCAGCGCCGTGACCCATTCGATCGCGGCGGCGGCGAGCGGCTCCGCGGCAAGGTGGGCGCGGCTGTGCGACAGCTCGGCGCCGAGATGGGCGAGCTGCTCGTCGGTTCGCGCGCGGAACTCGGCGGCGATGTCGTTGCCGGGGACGAGGACCGGGCGCATGGCGCGCGAACGGCCGCCGCGGACATAGCCGGCCTGGACCCCGTCGGTGGGCGTCAGGGCGCGCACGATCGAACCATGCTCGCCATGCGGGCGGACGGCGATGATGATGGCGTCGGTCTGGAGCCGCATGGCGCGGCCGGTTTATCAGCGCCGAACGGCGCGGGCCACTCCGCCAAGGCCGAGGCGAGAGGCGGTACGCTTGGCGAGCGCCACCGAGGAGTCGAACGCGTCGAGGGTTCGGAGCGCCGCGCGGTTGCCGAGCGTGTCGCGGACGAGAAGCAGGTCGTGGCTTGGCAGCGACGCGGTGGCGAACTGGCGCTTGTGCTGGCCGTCGCCCTCCGTGAAATCGAAATAGGCGAAGGCGCGCTCTTCGAGGAGCATGCGCATCGCCTCGAGCTGGAGAACGCCGCCCGGCGAAAGATGGCCGAACTCGGCGCGATAGCCGAGATGGGCGTAGAGCAAGGTGCGGCCTTGAGCCGGGGCGTAGAGATAGGCGATCGGCCGTTCGTCGAGGAACAGCAGCCAACCGCGCATCTCGCCGCGTTCCGCCAGCGCCCGCATCGCCGGGAGCGCGTCGGCGGGAAGGCCCGCGTCGAGCAGCTTCTCCTGATAGGTGTCGGCCGAGACGGCGCGGGCATGAGCGAAGAATTCGGCGACATCGCCAGGCCGGCCGTACTGCCGCACGTCGAGCGCGCCGCCGGACGCCTCGGCGAGCTTGCGGCGCTTGCGCCTCAGCGTCGAGCGGGCGTTGGCGGACAGGTTCGCGAACCAGTCGTCGAAGCTCTGGTCGAGGCGCGCATGATGACGCGGATAGGATTGGCGGACGAAGGCGCGCAGGCCCGGCGCAGCGAGCTCGGCGCGCATGGCGTCGGGCAGCGCCCGGATGAAATAGCCGTCGGCCGTGGCTGGCAGGCCGGGAAGGATCAGCGGGTCCCCGGCAAGCGCCTGTTCGAGCGGCACCGACAGGCGCACCAGCCGCCGGCTCACGGTCGCGAGCGTGCGCGCTCCGACCTGGAACGGAAGCGCGACCGTCGCCGCGACCGCATCAGCCGACATGGCGCATCCGCTCATAGCGCGCATTGCCCCACGCCTGCTCGGCCATTCGGCCGAACGTGAGCAGTCGCGGACTCCTGAACGGCCGGGCGTCGCCGCCGAGCGGAAGGTCGCCCAGATCGGCGAAATGCGCGGTCGGCATCGTCCCGCGACGGTCCGCGAGATGGCGGCACAGGCGGCGCAAGCGGCTCACCGCGAGGCCGTTGCGGCCGAGACCGTCCCGGCGGGCAAGCTCGAAACTGTGCGTGACGATGCTCACCAGCGGGTGCCCATCGCGGAGCCCGTGGTCGAGCGCCGCGCGCATCTCAGCGAAGGAAATTGCGCAGAGCTGCAAGTGCCTCAGCCGCCCGGGCTGATGCTCGATCTGCCCGACAGGAACCTCGACCACATCCTCGATCCTCGCCGGCGCGAGCTGGGCCGGGGCGAGCGGCACGGCGCTCGGCCGGGGGTGCTCGCAGCCATTGTGGCTGGCGTCGTAGGTGAGTCCGAGCGCGGCCAGCGCGCGCAGCGTGTCCCGGTTCGCGGCATAGCTGCCCGCCCGGAAGGCGATCGGCTCCGGCGCGCCCGCCGCGACGAGCAGGTCGCGCGCCCGGGCGATCAACGCCTGCTGCTCGCCCGAATCATATTCATTGAGCTCGCGAAAGGCCTCGTCGGGCCGCGCCCAGAACGGGTGGAGGTGAAGCTGCACCTCCTGCCCCGCGGCGAGGATCGGCTCGATCATCCTCTTCACCGGCTCGAGCCCGTGAACGAGCGCCGGCATCGGATCGACGAAGAAGCAGGCCTTCAAGCCGTGCTCGGCGAGCAGGCGCAGCTGGTATGGCACCCCGACCCCCGCAGCCTCATAGGAGCGCGCAAAATTGTCCCGCCACGACAGGCCGGCCTGGTGGTGGCGCCACACCAATTCGGTGTCGACGGTGATGAGCACGCGCGTCGCCATGAAGCCGCCTTAGCGGAGGCCGACGAAACAAAGCGTAAAGCCCCGTCCGTCACGCCATCTTTACCGCTGCGGGCGCAAAGGGCGGCCGATGCTGATGCGCAGGACCCAGGGCGGAGCCGACCTCATTATCGCGCGGGCGACCCGCGCGGCGTTCGACGCCGTCACGGCGGCGGCCGACCCGAGCCACGCCTTCCTTCGCCATGCCTGGTTCGAGGCGGAGGCAGGCAAGCGGCTTCTCGCTCTGGCCATTTGCCGAGCCTCGGGCGCTCCGGTCGCCGCTTTAGCTGCTCGGTGGGCCGGGCTGGGGATGCTTCGGATATCGACCGTGCCAGGCAGCTATTGGCCATTGCGCGCCTTCCCCATTGCCGCCGACGCGACCGATTCCGAGCTTGTCGAGTTGCTTGGGCGGACGGAGGTGCGCTCCTTCCTGGGACTTGCGTGGCGGATGGGGCCGGTTCCCGCGAACGACTCCACTGCCCTGCGCCTGTGCGAGCTTGCGCCCGCGGCAGGCTGGAGCGTGCTGACCCGGCACCTCGGCACCTCGTTCGAACTGGATTTCGCGCGGCTGCGCTCCGAAGGCCCCTGGCCCCGAACCTCCTCGCAAGCGAGCAACCGGCGGCGGGAGCGCAAGCTCGCAGGCCATGGCGAGCTCAAATTCCGCTTCCTCACGGGCCGCGACTGGACCTCGGCCGACCGCGACTCGATCGCCCGGATCGAGGCGGAATCCTGGTTGTCCGGCATCGGCGCCGCGGCCGACACCAAGTTTCACGACGCCGGGCGCCGCCGCATGTGGGAGAGCGCCGCGCAGGACCCGGCCATCGCCGACATGATCGCCTGCAGTATGCTTCTGGTCGGCGGCGAGCCGGCGGCCTTCGCCTTCGGAATCGAGGCGGGCGGGGTCCGCCACGACATTGCCAACGGCTATAGCCAGCGCTTCGCCGCATTCGGTCCGGGCAAGCTCCTCCTCTATCGCGACTTCGAGCGCGCCGCCGACCGCGGAATCACCCGCGTCGACTGGGGCTCCGGCGACGCCGGCTACAAGAGCGAGATGGGCGCCACGCCCGGCCCCGAGATCGTCGATCTGCTGTTCGTCCGAGCCGGCTTGCCGGCAGCGGCGTTGCGCCGGTGGTGGAGCCGCTAAATCCGCTAGCGGATGCGTTCCAATGCGATCGCGGCGACCTCGGCGAGTGCGGCTTCGGCCTGCGCGGCGGGGACGGTCGGCCGGTCCAGAAAGGCCGCCAGGACCCACTCGGTGTTCCCCGGGCCGCGGAACCAGGCGATGTCGTTGAAGGCAGTCCCGCAGGTGCCCGTCTTGTCGCCGGCGGGCCATTCTGGTGGCAGGGCTCCGCGGACGCGGCGCTGGCCGGTCGTGGTCGCGCTGGTCCAGGCGCGCAATTGCTCGCGGCTCGCCGGCTGAAGCGC
Source organism: Pseudomonadota bacterium (assembly GCA_023417515.1). Taxonomy (GTDB): domain Bacteria; phylum Pseudomonadota; class Alphaproteobacteria; order Sphingomonadales; family Sphingomonadaceae; genus Allosphingosinicella. The sequence goes on from JAEZFL010000058.1 coordinate 42,224, forward strand.
CTCGCCGAAGATCAGGCGGCGCATCGTCTCGCCATAAGCGGTGGGCGTCGTGGTGTCGCGCGGGTCGCCGGGACGGTTTTCGTTGAGCTCGAGCTCATAGCGGTCGAGCCGAGTCTCGGAATCGCCGATGCCGCGAAGCCACGCCGTGAAGGCCGCCGGCCCACCGACACGGCGAAGCAACAGGTTGGCGGTGGCATTATCGCTCTGGATCTGGCTGGCCGCGGCCGCCTCCGCGATCGTGATCCGGCCGCCCGCGACGAGGCGTTCAGCGACCGGCGCATGGCCGCGAACCATGTCGGCCTGGGTGAGCGGGAGGACATCGTCCATCCGCCAGCGGCCCTCGTCCGCGCCGGCGAGCATCATTGCGGCAAGCTGGAACTTGAAGGTCGAGCACATGGCGAACCGCTCACCGGTGCGGCGGCCAAGGACGATCCGCCCGCCCGAGTCGAGCAGCGCCACCCCGAGCCGGCCGCCGGTGCGGCGCTCGATATCGGTGAAGCGCGGCTCGGCTTGCGCGGGCTCCGTCTGGGCGGCGGGAGTCGGCGATGCGCAGGCCGCGAGGAGAGCCAGCCCGGCAGCGAACAAGCCACGCAACATCGTCATTTCCCCTGCATGTCGTGCGCGCCCCTGGGCATGCGCACGGTGAGCCCGTCGAGATCCTCGGTCAGCACGATCTGGCAGGCGAGCCGCGAGGTGCGGGTGACATGGGCGGCAAGGTCGAGCAGATCGTCCTCCTCTTCGCTGGCCGGCGGAAGCCGGTCGAAATCCTCCGCCGCGACGATGACATGGCAGGTCGAGCAGGCCATCTGGCCCTCACACGTGCCCTCGAGCGGCTCGCCGACCGCCTGGGCGACGTCGAGCAGGCGCTCTCCGACTGGGGCTTCGACCTCCCGCTCCTCGCGGCCGTCGGCGGAGATGAAGGTCACCCGGATCATGCGGCGAGGCTCAGCTGGCGCTCGGCGGCCGAGTCGATGAGGTTCAGAGCGAGGATCAATTCATCTTCCGTGGTATAGCGGCCGAAGCCGATGCGAATGCTCGAGCGGGCCTCGGCGTCGCCGAGACCGAGGGCGCGCAGGACATGGCTGGTGCGGCCCGAGCCGCTCGCGCAGGCCGAGCCGGCCGAGAATGCGACCTCGCGCACGTCGGCCATCAGGCGGGCGGCATCGACCCCCGGACGGCGCAGGTTGAGGTTGCCGGCATAGCGCTCGGCCGGTGAGCCGTTGAGGATCCAGCCCTGCATTCGGGTCCGGGCAATTTCGGCGAGGCGCGCGACATGGGCGTGGTCCTCCTCCGCCCGCTCGACGAGGAGTTTCGCGGCGGCGCCGAAACCGGCGCAGAGCGCGGGCGACAGGGTGCCCGAGCGAATGCCGCCCTCCTGCCCGCCGCCGTGGAGCAAAGGATCGAGCGTCACCCCGTCGCGCACCCACACGGCGCCCACGCCCTTGGGCCCATGCACCTTGTGCGCAGTCACGGCGACAAGGTCGCAGGCATCGAGCGGCAACGGGACGCGGCCAAGACCCTGAACGGCATCGCAGAGGAACAGGGCGCCCTTGGCATGCGCAAGATCGGCGAGATCCGCGAGCGGCTGGACCACGCCGATCTCGTTATTGACGAGCATCGCGGCGACGAGGCCGGTGCGATCGTCGATTCGGCTCGCGGCAAGATCGAGGTCGACAAGGCCGTCCGGACCGACCGGAAGGACGTCGACGTCGGCGCCCATCCGCCGGAGCCACTCAACCGTGTCGAGGACGGCGGCATGTTCGGTCGCGATAGTGACGATGCGTCTGCGAGATTCAGGGAGCTTCCACAAAACCCCCTTCAAAGCCCAGTTGATCGCCTCGGTTGCGCCGGAGGTGAAGTGGAGCCGTCCTGAGTCCCCTCCCGCTTTTGCGGGAGGGGTTAGGGGTGGGCTCTTGCCGCCGGAAGTGCCAGCCTCCGAACGGCCCACCCCCGGCCCCTCCCGCAAGGGCGGGAGGGGAGATGCGAGTGCTGCGCTAACCTGCTCGCGCGCCACCTCGACCGCGGCCGCCGCCTCGCGCCCGAGCCGGTGGGCGCTGTGCGGATTGGCGAACTTGTCGTCGAGCCACGGCCGCATCGCCGCCGCCGCTTCGGGCGCGAGCGGAGTCGTCGCCTGATAATCGAGATAGATCGGAGTCATGCGGCGCGCTTTCGGGCGTCGCGCGCGATTTCGCACCAGGCGTCGCGGAACGCCTCCAATTCTGCGGCGGTGGTCGACCAGCCGATGCTCAGGCGGATGGTCCGCTCGGCAACATCGTCGGAGATCCCGAATGCCGACAGGACCCGGCTCGGCTTCAAGCTTCCGGACGAGCAGGCGCTGCCCGCGGAGACCGAGATGCCGCGAAGGTCGAACTGGACCAGCTGCGCGCGCGCCGACAGTCTCGGCATTGCGAGGGCGACGATGTGGCGAGACATGCGGCCGGCGACGCCCACTTGTTCCGCGCCTTCATCGAGAAGAGAGCCGACCAGCACGTCCATCCCCTCCATCAACTCATCTTCCTCGTCGGGCTCCATCTTCATCTCAGCTGCGGCCGCGAAGCCCATGATCGCAGGAAGATTTTCCGTGCCGCCGCGATAGCCCTGCTCCTGGCCCCCGCTGGCTCCCAGCATCGCCAGGTCGCGGACCAGCAATGCCCCTGCCCCCGGCGGGCCGCCGAGCTTGTGGGCGGAAACGACGAGCATGTCGGCAGCGGGTAGCGGTTGCTTGCCGGCCGACTGGGCGCAGTCGGCGATCAGCAGCCCGTTCCACCCGCGCACCACCCGCGCAATGTCGCCGAGCGGCTGGCCCTTGCCGGTTTCGGGATTGATGTCCTGGATGGCCACGACGGGGGCGATCGCATCCTCGAATCGATCCATCGCCGTGTCGAAATCGACCTGGAAGCCGGCCCCCATCGGCAATACCGACGCATTCGGCGCCGCTCGGAACACCGCGTCATGCTCAACCGCCGAAACGAACCGGGGACCTCCCTTGGCGCGCTTGAGCGCGATATCGATCGCCTCGGTGGCGCCGCTCGTGAAGATCAGGTGATGGTCCCACCCGAGCGCCCGCTTGATCCGCTCGCGCGCATCTTCCAGCGCCGCCCGCGCGGCGCGGCCCTCGGCGTGCGGCGAACTCGGGTTCGCCCAGCGCTCCATCGCCTCGATCATCGCCGCCTTCGCCGCCGGAAGGATCGGCGTCGTCGCGGCGTGATCGAGATAGATACGGGGCTGGGACACGTTCAAAGCTCAGATTTGTGGAATTCCGCGGAAATCCCATATAGGAGGCGCGCTCATTCCGGCCCAGCCGGTCTCACCTTATTCCAGACGCAGGTGCAATGCCCGAAGTCATTTTCCCCGGTCCCGAAGGCCGCCTCGAAGGTCGTTTCCAGCCCGGTCCGCGCCCACGCGCGCCGGTCGCGATCATCCTCCATCCGCACCCGCAGGGCGGCGGCACGATGAATCACCCGATCACGCTCGCCCTTTACAAGGATTTCGTGAAACGCGGTTTCGCCACCCTTCGCTTCAACTTCCGCGGGGTCGGCCGGAGCCAGGGCATCTTCGACAACGGCATCGGCGAGCTGTCGGACGCCGCCAGCGCGCTCGACTGGATCCAGCAGGTCCATCCCGAGGCCGAGCAGACCTGGGTCGCCGGATTCTCGTTCGGCGCCTGGATCGGAATGCAGCTCCTGATGCGCCGCCCCGAGGCGCGCGGTTTCATCTCGATCGCGCCGCCCGCCAACATGTATGATTTCAGCTTCCTGGCGCCGTGCCCGGCGAGCGGGATCATCATCCAGGGCGAGGCCGACGAGGTGGTCACCCCGCCCGCGGTGGTGAAGCTGGTCGAAAAGCTGCGCACGCAGCGCGGGATCACCGTCGAATACAAGACGATCCCGGGGGCGAACCACTTCTTCGTCAACGAGATGCCGGAGCTGATGAAGGCGGTCGACGACTATCTCGACTTCCGCCTCGACCCGAGCTGCCCGATCCGGTGAGCTATCGTCTCCCCTCCCCTTCAGGGGAGGGGGTTAGAGGGTGGGGGCGAGCCGCAGGCTCGCGCGCGGCGCAAGGCGCCGCCACCACCCCAACCCCTCCTCTGAAGAGGAGGGGCTGAACAGCGCTCTTTTACGACCGCAGCTTCGCGAACACGCCCTGCAGCTGCATGGCGTTGGACATGTCGCCCTCGACCTTCAATTTGCCCTGCATGAAGGCGGTCATGCCGTCGAGGCTGCCGTCGAACATCGCCTTCCAGTCGTCGTTCGACGCCTTCAGAGTGGTGTCGGCAGGGCCGTCCTCCTCCGTCGCCTGGCCCGCCTGGCCGTCGAGCATGATGGCACCGTCGTCGAAGGCGAGCTTGACGCGCTTGCCCGGAAGCCAGGCCTGCGCCTCGTTCATCTTCGCCACCGCTTCGCTCCGGGTCATGTGTCCGCTCTCCTGTGATTGGTTTTGCCCCTCACCCCTAAACGGGCGCTCCGACCGGTCAAGGGCTGACACTCATGTCAGTATCGTTCAGCCCCGCGACAGACTGGCTCGGCGATCAGCTCGTCACGTTCGCGTAACGAGAGAGGGGGTCGATGCGGGTGAAGCTGTTGATCATGGGGGCGCTGGCCGTGACGGCGCTGGCCGGCTGCGTGGGTGATTCGCGGATCGCGATGCCCGCCGACCTGCAGGCGCGCACCGAGCGGCTCGAGATCGCCGGCATGGGCTATGGCGAGCGCGGCGATTTCACCCTCGGTTCCTCGAACGGCCGATTCACCCGGCTATCTCTTCAGACCGGCGACGGCTTCGTCGTCGACAATGTCGGGCGCGGAAGCTTCGTCATCGCCGGCCCGGAGCTGGGCGGCCGGGTGAGTGCGACCTGCGGCTTCCATGAGCGCGAGCTCGACCTGGGCGTCGTGGTCGCGACCCGGGACCGGCTCGCTTATGGCTGCGACTTCGAGCGCGACGGCCTGCCGCTATCCGGCGGCTTGCTCCTCGCGGAGGTGCCCACGTCCCGTGGCGTCCTGGCCGGCCGGACCCGCGCCGGTGAGCTGCGCATCGGCGACCTGCGCATCGGCATCCGGGCCATCCACGACATGGTCGGCACGCGGCTGCCGAGCGGGACTCCGCTGGGCTACGCGTTCGATATCGACGGCCGCCAGATCGGAGCGGTCGACCTCAACGGCGGCGACAAGACGGTCTATGCGCCGCGCGCGCCCGGCGCGGAGCGCGAGGCGGTGCTGATGGCGAGCCTCGCGCTGTCGATCTTCTGGGATCCGGGCGCCTAGCTGGAATATCGCCGCGGGTGCCGCTAGGCGGTCGCCCATGACCAGCAAGCGCACCGGCGGCCGAATCCTCGTCGACCAACTCCTCATCCAGGGCTGCGACCGCATCTTCACGGTGCCGGGCGAGAGCTTCCTCGCGGTGCTCGACGCGCTCCACGACACGCCCGAGATCGACCTCGTCGTGTGCCGCCAGGAAGGTGGCGTCGCCTATATGGCCGATGCCGACGCGCGCCTCACCGGCCGGCCGGGAATCGCCTTCGTCACGCGCGGGCCGGGCGCCACCAATGCCTGTGTCGGAGTCCATGTCGCGCGCCAGGATTCGACTCCGATGATCCTGTTCATCGGCGACGTCGCCCGCGGCGACCGCGACCGCGAAGGCTTCCAGGAGGTCGATTTCGGGATGATGTTCGCGCCGCTCGCCAAATGGGTGGCGCGGATCGAGGACGCCGCGCGAATCCCCGAATATGTCGCGCGCGCCTGGAGCACCGCTCTGTCGGGCCGCCCCGGCCCAGTGGTGCTGGTGCTCCCCGAGGACATGCTGACCGACAGCGTCGAGGCGATCGATCGGCCGGCCGTGCCGCGTGCCGCCCAGGCTGCCGACCCGCTCGCCGTCGCCGCGATGATGGATCTGCTCAAGGACGCCGCGGCCCCGATTGCCATCGTCGGCGGCGCCGGCTGGTGCCGCGGCACGGCGGCGCCCTTCGCCGAATGGGCCGAGCGCATCGGCCTCCCGGTCGCCGGCGCCTTCCGCCGCCAGGATTCGATTCCCAACGACAGCCCGGTCTGGGCCGGCAATCTCGGCTACGGTCCCAATCCCAAGCTGGTCCAGCGCGTGAAGGACGCCGACCTGGTCATCGCCGTAGGCGCCCGTCTCGGCGAGGCGACCACCGACGGCTACCAGCTGATCACACCCGACCATCCCGAACAGAAGCTCGTCCATGTCCATCCCGACCCGGCGGAGCTCGGCCGGGTCTATCGCACCGACCTTCCGATCTGCGCCGACGTCAAGGAATTCGCCGAGCTGTGCGCCGCCTGGGACGACGACGTCATCCATTTCGATGCGGGCGCGCAGGCCCATGCCGAGTGGCTGGCCTGGTCGACGCCAAAGCCCAACGACACGCCGCTCGACATGGGCCAGGCCGTGCTCGCGCTGCGCGACGCGCTCCCGGCAGACACGATCGTGTGCAACGGAGCGGGCAATTTCTCCGCCTGGTTCCACCGCTTCTGGCATTATTCCGGCTGCCCGAGCCAGCTCGCTCCGACCAACGGCTCGATGGGCTACGGCCTGCCCGCCGCGGTCGCCGCAGCGATCCGGGCGCCCGACCGCCAGGTGCTGTGCGCGGCCGGGGACGGGGACTTCCTGATGAACGGCCAGGAGCTCGCGACCGCGGTGGCACAGGGCGTCGGCAACCTCCTGATCCTCGTTGTCGACAATGGCAGCTACGGCACCATCCGAATGCACCAGGAGCGCGAATATCCCGAGCGCCTGAGCGGAACGACCCTGGTCAATCCCGACTTCGCCGCCCTCGCCCGAGCCTATGGCGCCTGGGCAGCGACGGTCGAGCGCACCGAGGATTTCGCCGGCGTTCTGCAGGACGCGCTGGCGCAGAAAGGCGTCCGCCTCCTCCACCTCAAGACCGACTTGGAGCAGATCACCCCGGCCCTCACGGTCACCGACCTGAGGACGCGCGCGAAGGCCTAACGGCGCAGGATCGAGGGACGCTGGGGCCGCGGGTTGAGCGCCGCGAGGTTGAGCGGCTCGGCCAGGTCGATTCCGGCCTTGCCTTCACGGACCCAGCGTATGATTCCACGCACGGTCGGCCCCTCCGCAATGTCCACCACGACCGCCTGGTCCGCCTCGATCAGCAGCTGGAATCCGTCGATCATCAAGCCACGCGCCGAGATGTCGCGGATTCGCACCTGGTCGCTTGCTCCCCCGGCCCGAAGGGTCGCGGAACGAAGCAGCTTCTGGCGCGACGGCCGGCTCACCTTCAGGCCGACCGCCTTGGCCTCGCCCGACGCCGCGAGCTGCCCCGGCACCTCGGATGGCGGCACCGCCTTGCCATAGACGAAGCCCTGGATATGCGAGCAGCCGAGTTCGGTGATCAGCGCGATCTCGTCCTGAGTCTCGACACCTTCCGCGGTCGTCTCCAGCTTCAGGGTCTCGGCGATCGCCACCACCGCCTTGATGATCGCGACGTTGCGCGGGTCGTGCCGCGCGCCCTTCACGAAGCCCTGGTCGATCTTGACCTTGTCGAACGGCGCCTTCTTCAAATAAGCGAGCGAGGAATAGCCGGTGCCGAAATCGTCGAGCACCAGCCGCACGCCCGCGCGTTTCAAGGTCTGCAGCATGCTCGCCGTGGTCTCGTCACCGTTGAGGAACACGCCCTCGGTGATCTCCAGCTCGAGCCGGTCAGGATCGAGACCCGACTGAGCGAGCGCGTTGGTGACGATCGCGGGCAGGCTCGGCTTCAGGAACTGAACCGGCGATACGTTGACCGCGATCCGGGCCGACGTCGGCCATGCAGCGGCCTCGGCGCAGGCGGTGCGCAGAACCCATTCGCCGATCGAGTTGATGAGGCCCGAATCCTCGGCGATCGGGATGAACTCCTCCGGCGAAATCGGCCCTTGCGTGGGGTGGTCCCAACGGATCAGCGCCTCATAGCCGACGACCTGCTTGGACGCGGTGCTGATCACCGGCTGATAGACCAGCCGGAACTGGCCGCTGTCGCGGGCGATCCGGAGGTCGTCCTCCATCGTCTTGCGGGTCTGCGCCTCGGTCAGCAGCTCGGTCTGGAAGAAACAATGGCTGCCCCGCCCGGCTGCCTTCGCGGCGTAGAGCGCGAGGTCGGCGTTGCGCACCAGGGTCTCCGGGTCGCCGGCATGGTCTGGCGCGATCGCAACTCCGATCGAGCAGCCGATCGACAGGTTGGCGCCGTTGATGAAATAGGGCTGCGATAGCGCCAGGATGATCGCGTCGGCGAGCCGCTGGAGCTGCTTTTCGTTGTTGAACTTGGACAGGATGACCTGGAACTCGTCGCCGCCGAGGCGGCCGACCAGGCCGATGTCGCCGACCGTGCGCTCCAGCCGCTGCGCGACGATCTTGAGCAGCTGGTCGCCGGTCTGGTGGCCGAGCGTGTCGTTGACCGCCTTGAACCGGTCGAGATCGAGCATGAACAGGGCGACCGGGCGGTTGGAGATCTCGAGCTGCGAGATCATCTGGTCGAGCTGGTTGCGCATCCGGGCCCGGTTGGCGAGCCCGGTCAGCGAATCGAACAAGGCGAGCCGTTTGATCTCCGCGTCGGAACGGCGCTCGGCCGTGAGGTCGGTGCCGTAGCCTGAAAAGCCCCGGAACTGGCCGAACTCGTCGACCAGCGGGCGGCCCCAGATGCACCAGATGCGGTCGGCCGGCCCGCCCGCGGCGCGGACCTCGAAATTGGTGAAGGACGTGCGCGCGTTGAGATGGAAGTTGAGGGTGCGCTCGGAGCCCGACACTTCGCCGCTCATCTCGAGCAGTTCGGTGAGCGGTCGGCCGAGCGGCCCGTCCGCGCCCTCGCCGAGCAAGCGTGCGACCTTCTCGGAAATGTAGGTGAGCCGACCGGTCCGGTCGGTTCGCCAGAACCAGCCGCTGCCCTGAGCCTCGAAGCTGCGCACCAGCTGGACGGCGAGGTCGTCGCCCAGCTCGAAGCTCGGCTGATCGTTCGGCTCGCCCGCGCGGGCGTTCCGCAATCCGCTGACCAAACGCGACTTCAGGTTCATCCCGCGGTTCCCGGCAAGTCCCGCGGAGAGCGGCGACCATCCTGACTAGCTTCCAGAGCCCGCACGAGGCCCATAGGCAAGGCTGCTAGCAGCCCGCTCCTTACGGTTCGTTAAATGGCCTCGGAGCGCGCCTGCAATGATCATCCCCGCGAGCAGACATCCAGCCGCCTTTCTCCTGTGAGTCAAAGCTGGATTTCCGCGTCGCGGGGACGGGGAGGACGATCGCGAGCGAGCCTAGATGTCGTCGCCGAGCATCCCTTTCACCTTGCCCTTGAACTGCTCGCCCTTGCCTTTCAGCTCCTGCGCCGCGCCCTCGTCGCGGGTCGCCGGATTGGCGCTCTGCTGCTTCAGCTTGCCCGCCGCCTCGTTGACATTGCCTTTGATCTTGTCGCCAAGCTCACCCATCGTTCATCTCCATTTGTGCCGACCGTGCCGGCGTCTGCGATGAGAACGAATCCGGGTTGGGGCCGTTCCGAGCCGTCACAGCCCGAACGGCCACATGTCATCCTCGCCAGTGCGCTCCGGACCGCCGAGCGGGGTGACCGCCCTGGTTTCCTCGAACCACACCCAGCCGTCGAACTGGTTGCCGAGCTCCGCCTCGGCATAATGGCTCCAGCGCTCGGTCTCCGGCCGGTAGATGACTCCGATGAAGCGCTCGAGCCGCGACTCCAGCGTCGCCTCGGGCGGATCGCGCAGGTCGAGGAGAAAGCGCGGCTCGCCGGTCTCGAAGCTCAGTCGCTCCCAGCTGCCGGGCAGCGACGGACGCACCGTCTTCACCTGCATCGGCTCGTCCCAGTCGTCCGCTGCCGCGACCGTGCCGGTATGGGTGCCGAAGCCGATCAGCCGCGAGGCGTCGGCGAACCGCTCCTTCACGAGCTGGCCGATGTTCACCTCGCCCCGCACCTGGCCCATGTCGGTGTGCGCGGCATTGCCGATATGGCTGTTGTGCGCCCACACCACCGCCCTGGCGCCCTCCCCGCCGGCGTCGAGCAGCTGGCACAATGTCTCGAACATATGGGTGTCGCGCAGATTCCAGCTCTCCGCGGAGCCGTGATACATGGCGCGATAATAGGCCTCGGCATTGGCGACGAGCCGCGCATTGGCCGCGGCGTCGAGCCATTCCATGCCGTCCTTGTAGCTATACTCCATGCGATTGTTCTGGAGGTCGCGAAGCATCGCCAGGACCTGCTTCTCACAGCGCGCATAGCCCTCGCTCAAAGCGGTGGCACCATAGGCGGCCGGGTTGCGGCTGTAGGGCTGGAGGCAGGCATAGCGCGCCCGTGCGATCTCCGAAGCCTCGGGATCGACGTCCTTCAGATAGTCGATCACCGCCCGCATCGACCCGCTGAGATTGTAGAGGTCGAGGCCGTAAAAGCCCGCCTGCTCCTTCTCCGCGCGTCCCTCATTCCACTGGCGGAGCCAGCGCACGAAGCCGTCGACCTCCGCGTTGCGCCACATCCAGGTCGGGAAGCGCTGGAACGCCGCCTCCTCGCCGTCGCGGCGCGGACGGTGGCGGACCAAGCGATCGATGTTCGCAGCGTCCGGCCAGTCCGCCTCGACCGCGACGATATTGAAACCGTGCCGCTCGATCAGCCGCCGGGTGATCGAGGCGCGGGCGCGGTAGAACTCGCTGGTGCCGTGGCTGGCCTCGCCGAGCAGGATCGCTCGAGCGTCGCCATAGCGGTCGAACGCCTCGGCGAAGGCGGGGTCGCCGATTTCGGGAAGCGGCTCCACCAGGCTCGTGAACGCATTCATGGCCGATCCTCCGGCCAGCCCTGCGCGCCGATCAGCGGCACGAAGCGCACTGCGTCCAACTCCTCGCGCTCGAAACGCTCGCCGCGGCGCCGTACCCGCACCAACCGCTGAGCGCCGCTGGGCGCCCCCACCGGCATGACCAGGATTCCGTCGTACGCGAGTTGGTCGAGCAGCGCCTCCGGCACCTCCCGCCCGGCCGCCGCCGCGAGGATCGCGTCGTAAGGCGCCTCCTCGGGGAAGCCGAGCGTCCCGTCCCCCTCGACGACCCGCACGTTTCGATAGCCCAGCCGCTCCATCCGCTCGCGCGCGATCCGCGCAAGCTCCGGATGCCGCTCGATCGCCACCACCGCATCGGCGATCCGCCCGAGGATCGCGGCGGCGTAGCCCGACCCCGCGCCCACCTCGAGAACGCGCTGCCCCGGCCGCACCCGGGCGGCGTCGATCATGAAGGCAACGATATAGGGTTGTGAGATGGTCTGCCCCGCCTCGATCGGCAGCGGCCGGTCCTCATAGGCCTCGCCGGCGAGGTCCGGCGCGACGAACAGCTCGCGCGGCACCTCTCGGAAGGCGTCGAGCAGGGACTCGCCGACCAGACCCCGGCCGGCGATCTGCTGCGCCACCATCCGCTCGCGAAGGGCGCGGAAATCTGGCATTCCTTTCTCCTGCCGCGGCTGTAACCGACACTCGCCGCCGCCGTTCCGAGAGGGAGGTGACCATGGCATCCAGCGACAGCGCCTTTTCAGGCTCGATCCCAGCAATCTACGACCGCTGCCTCGGCCCGATGTTGTTCGAGCCCTATGCCCGCGATCTCGCCCGGCGCGCCGCCGCCATTCACCCCAGGAACCTGGTCGAAACGGCAGCGGGAACCGGAATCGTCACCGCCGCCCTCGCCCAGGCCCTTCCGGAGACCGACATCGTCGCCACCGACCTCAACCAGGCGATGCTCGACGTGGCGGCCTGGCGGATCTCGTCGCCGCGAGTCGCCTTCCGGGCCGCCGACGCGCAATCGCTTCCCTTCCCCGACGCAAGCTTCGATGCAGCGATATGCCAGTTCGGGGTGATGTTCTTCCCCGACCGGGTCGGGGCTTATCGCGAGGCGCGCCGGGTCATGAGCGCGGGCGGTACCTTCATCTTCAACGTGTGGGACAGCCTCGACCGCAACCCTGCGTCGAAGGCGATGGCGGAGGCGATGCGAGAGGTCTTCCCCGACGATCCTCCCTCTTTCATCCAGCGCGTGCCGTTCGGATATCACGACACGGACCGAATCGGGGCCGACCTTCGTGCCGCCGGGTTCGACGACATCTCCTTCGAGACGGTCGTTCTGCCCAGCCGCGCTCCCTCTGCCCGCGAAGCCGCGATCGGGATGTGCCAGGGCAGCCCGTTGCGGGCCGAGATCGAGGCGCGTGACGCCGCTAGGCTCGACTCGGCAGTAGAAGCCGCCGCGAAGGCGCTCGAGCGCCTTTCAGGCCCCGCCCTAGACGTCGAAATGTCGGCTCACGTCGTCACGGCGAGAGCGCCAGCGCCGTCCTAGATCAATCCGGCCAGCGGGCTCGACGGGTCGGCGTAGCGGCGCTGGCCCATGCGCCCGGCGCGGTAGGCCAGACGGCCGCTTTCGACCGCGGCCTTCATCGCCCGCGCCATCATCACCGGGTCCTTGGCCTCGGCAATCGCGGTGTTCATGAGCACGCCGTCGCAGCCCAGCTCCATCGCCACCGCCGCGTCGGACGCCGTGCCGACGCCGGCATCGACCAGCACCGGCACCTTCGCGCCCTCGACGATCAGCCGGATCGTCACCCTGTTCTGGATTCCGAGGCCTGAGCCGATCGGCGCGCCGAGCGGCATGATCGCGACCGCGCCGGCTTCCTCGAGCTGCTTCGCGGCGATGGGATCGTCGACGCAATAGACCATCGGCTTGAAGCCCTCGGCGACAAGCACCTCGGTCGCCTTCAGGGTCTCGCGCATGTCGGGATAGAGCGTCTTCGCCTCGCCGAGCACTTCGAGCTTCACCAGCTCCCAGCCGCCCGCCTCCCGCGCCAGCCGAAGCGTGCGCACGGCGTCGTCGGCCGTGAAGCAGCCGGCCGTGTTGGGCAGATAGGTGAAGCGCTTGGGATTGATATAATCGGTCAGCAAAGGCTGGTTCGGATCCGAGACATTCACCCGCCGCACCGCGACGGTGACGATCTCGGCCCCCGACGCCTCGAGCGCCGCGGCATTCTGTTCGAACGACTTGTACTTGCCGGTGCCGACGATGAGCCGGGAGGTGAAGGTGCGCCCCGCGACCGTCCAGGTGTCGGGCGCTTCGATATTGCTCAATTCGTTCATGGAAAACTCGTCATGCCGGGCTTGATCCGGCATCCACCTGCCTTTCGGCGACCGGTCAAGGAAAAGGTGAATCCCGGATCGAGTCCGGGACGGCGAAGGAGCGGTGCTTCAGCCGCCCCCCACGAAAGTGACGATCTCGAAATCGTCGCCGTCCGCGACCCTCACCTCGGCGAGCGTCGAGCGCGGCACGATCTCCAAATTGCGCTCGACCGCGACTTTCTCCGGGACAAGCCCCAGCTCCGCCGCCAGCTGGGCGATGGTGATCCCCTCCGCCACGCGCCGGTGCTGGCCGTTGACCGTTATCGAAAGGGTACCGTCCGTCGTCATGTCCAAGGCTTTCCACTGCAACAAGTTGGTCATATAGGGCCGCGCCAATGGCGAGCCGCCCTATCATCTATGTGCTCAACGGTCCCAATCTCAACCTGCTGGGGCTGCGCGAGCCGGAAATCTACGGTTCCGACACGCTCGACGACATCGCCGGGCGGCTGGAGGACCGTGCGCGGGAGCTCGGCCTCGCCGTTGAGGTGCGCCAGTCCAACCATGAGGGGCACCTCATCGACTGGCTCCACGAGGCCGAGGCCGAAGGCGCCAAGGCCGTGATCCTCAACGCCGGCGGGTTCACCCACAGCTCCGTCGCCATCCACGACGCGGTCACATCCGTATCGGTGCCGGTGATCGAGGTTCACCTTTCGAATCCACAATCGCGCGAGCCGTTCCGGCGCACCAGCCTGGTGGCGCGCGCGGCCAGGGGAAGCATCTGCGGCTTCGGGGCGCTGGGCTATGAGCTCGCGCTGGACGCAGCCGCACGTCTCTGACAGGGAGCCCCGAACAGGGGAATTGAGAATGAACGACGATAACGGTTCCAACGGGGCCATGCGGGTCGACACCGACCTGGTCCGCCAGCTCGCCGAGATGCTGAGCGAGAACGACCTCACCGAGATCGAGGTCGAGGACGGCGACCGCAAGATTTGCGTGAAGCGCACGATCACCGCCGCGCCGATGGTGGCCGCCGCCCCGATGGCTCATGCGCCGGCCCCCGCCGCCGCCCCGGCCGGGGCCGCTGCCCCGGTTCAGGCCGCCGAGTCCGGGCCTCACCCCGGCTCCGTGCCCTCGCCGATGGTCGGTACCGTCTATCTCTCGGCGGAGCCCGGCTCGAAGCCGTTCGTCGCGGTCGGCGACTCGGTGTCGCAGGGGCAGACCCTGCTGATCATCGAGGCGATGAAGGTGATGAACCAGATCCCGGCGCCGCGCTCCGGCACCGTCACCCGAATCTGCGTCCAGAATGCCGAGCCGGTCGAGTTCGGGCAGCCGCTGGTCGTGATCGAGTAAGATGCCCGATATCCAGAAGGTCCTGATCGCCAACCGCGGCGAGATCGCGCTTCGGATCCACCGCGCCTGTCGCGAGATGGGGATCCGCACGGTGGCGGTCCATTCGACCGCGGACGCCGACGCCATGCACGTCCGCCTCGCCGACGAGGCGGTGTGCATCGGCCCCCCGAGTGCGACCGAATCCTATCTCAACATCCCCAACATCATCTCGGCCGCCGAGATCGCCCATGCCGACGCGATTCACCCCGGCTACGGCTTCCTGTCGGAGAACGCCCAGTTCGCCGAGATCGTCGAAGCCCACAACCTGATCTGGATCGGCCCGAAGCCCGAGCACATCCGAACGATGGGCGACAAGGTCGAGGCCAAGCGCACCGCCGGCGCGCTGGGTCTGCCGCTCGTCCCGGGCTCCGACGGAGCGATCGAGGACGTCGCCGAGGCGCGCCGGCTCGCCCGCGAGATCGGCTATCCGGTGCTGATCAAGGCGGCGTCTGGCGGCGGCGGTCGCGGCATGAAGGTGGTTCCGTCCGAGGACCAGCTCGAGACCCTCATGCAGCAGGCCGCGTCCGAGGCGAAGGCGGCGTTCGGCGACGCCACCGTCTACATGGAGAAATATCTCGGCAATCCGCGCCACATCGAGTTCCAGGTGTTCGGCGACGGCGAAGGACAGGCCATCCATCTCGGCGAGCGCGACTGCTCGCTCCAGCGCCGCCACCAGAAGGTGCTCGAGGAGGCCCCCTCCCCGGTCATCTCCGCCGAGCAGCGCGACGAGATGGGCGGGATCGTCGCCAGGGCCATGGCGGAGATGGGCTATCGCGGCGCCGGCACGATCGAGTTCCTCTACGAGGACGGCCATTTCTACTTCATCGAGATGAACACCCGGCTCCAGGTCGAGCATCCGGTCACCGAGATGATCACCGGACTCGACCTCGTCCGCGAGCAGATACGGGTCGCCGAGGGCAAGGGCCTGACGCTGCGTCAGGAGGACGTCCAGTTCCGCGGCCACGCCATCGAGGTGCGAATCAACGCCGAGGACCCGGCGACCTTCGCTCCCTCGCCCGGGCTGGTGAAGAATTTCCACGCTCCGGGCGGAATGAACGTCCGGGTCGATAGCGGCCTCTACTCGGGCTACCGGGTGCCGCCTTATTACGACTCGATGGTCGCCAAGTTGATCGTCTACGGCACCACCCGCGACGGCGCGATGCGCCGCCTCCGCCGCGCTCTCGAAGAGTTCGTCATCGACGGCATCAAGACCACCATCCCGCTCCACCAGGCGGTGATCGAGGATTCCGAATTCCTTTCGGGCGACTATACGATCAAGTGGCTCGAGGAGTGGCTCGCGAAGCAGTCGGAGAAGGCGGCGTGAAGGCGACCATCTACCACAACCCCCGCTGCGGCACGTCGCGCAACGCCCTCGCCATGCTCGAGGAATCCGGCGCCGACGTGACGGTGATCGAGTATCTGAAGTCGCCGCCCAGCCGCGAGGAATTGAAGCGCCTCTACGAACGCGCCGGAATCACGCCGCGCCAGGGGCTGCGCGCCAAGGAGGAGGCCGCGGCCGGCCTCGCCGGCGCCGGCGACGAGGAGATTCTCGACGCGATGATGAAGGACCCGATCCTCATCGAGCGGCCGCTGGTCGAGACCGACAAGGGCGCCCGCCTCGCCCGCCCGGCGGAGACGGTGAAGGAAATCCTTTAGCCTCCTCGAACCGTCACCCTGAACTTGTTTCAGGGTCCATTTCGCCGCTCGCATTGCGGCTCATCGATGGATGCTGAAACGAGTTCAGCATGACGGGGTGCCGCACACAGGTTGGTGCAAATCACATCGGACTCGCGCTAACCTGTCGCACATGGCGGCGATCGATCCCGACCTGTTGCTGCGTGCCTATGCGATCGGCGTGTTCCCGATGTCCGACGGGCGCGAGGCGAAGGACGTCTATTGGGTCGAGCCGCGCCGCCGCGCCATCCTGCCACTCCAGGGTTTCCATCTGTCGAGGTCGCTTCGGAAAACGATCCGCTCCGACCGCTTCACCGTCACCCGCGACACCGCTTTCACGCGGGTCATCCGCGCCTGCGCCGAGCGCGACGAGACCTGGATCAACCCGGCGATCGAGCAGAGCTACACCACCCTCCACGCGCTTGGGCAGGCGCATTCGATCGAGACCTGGCTGGACGGCGAGCTGGTCGGCGGCCTCTACGGCGTGCGTCTCGGCCCCGCTTTTTTCGGCGAGAGCATGTTCAGCCGGGCCACGGATGCGTCGAAGGTCGCCCTCGCCTGGCTGGTCGCGCGGCTGATCGCGGGGGGCTTCCGCCTGCTCGACTGCCAGTTCATGACCGATCACCTCAAGAGCCTCGGGGCGATCGAGGTCAGCCAGCAGCGCTACCTGGAGATGTTGACCGCCGAGTTGGAGGCGGCCGGCTCGCTCGACTCGCCGCCGGTGGCTTCGGTGCGCCGCGGCGGAGTCGCGGAGCCCGATTTCGGCAGGCTCGACCGGTTGCTCGAGGAATCGGCGGGCGCCTCCGGTGCCCCCGGATGCGTCATCGCGCAGCTCTTGACCCACACGTCGTAGACGGGGTGCTCCACGACGTTGAGGGAAGGGCTCTCCTTGTAGACCCAGCCCGAGAAGATTCTCCGGAACGTGCCCTGGCGATCGGCGGTATCGACCTGGAGGAAGGCCCCGGTCAGCTGCTGCGGCTCGTGCGGCGCGGTCGTCTCGCAGGCGCGGAGGCGAATGATGATGTCGTTGTCGCGCACGGCCTGGCCGGGCCGCAGCGTGAGGTCGCGGGCGATCCCGTTGCGCTTGTTGATGAGGCCGATGACCGCGACCCGCTCCGCCATCGGAGTGGTTCCGGGCGCCAGGGTGTCGGCCGCAGCGCGCACCGGCTCCGACTCGACCTGGCCGTTGGTCGCCTGGTTCTCCTCGCCCCCGCCGCACGCGGCGAGCGCGGTCAGGCCGGCAAGTGCGGCAGCGGTGAGGGGAGCGCGGCGCATGAAGCCTATTCGGGCGTCCAGGCCTGGTAGTCGCCGCTCGCCGCCTGGCGCTGGCCGCCGCGGGCGAGCGCTCCGGACGGGCGATAGGCATAGGGCGTCCCGGTCAGGTTCGGGGTCGGCTCCTTGAGGAACTTGGGCGCCGGCGGAAGCGCCTTGTCCGGAACGTCGTCGATCAGCTTGTGCATCCACGCATACCATTCCGGCGGAATCCGGCTCGCGTCGTTCACGCCATTGTAGATGACGTAGCGGCGGTCGCCCTTCTTGGACTGGTAGTAGATATTGCCGTTGAGATCGCGGCCCACCTCGCGGCCGGTGCCGCGGATGTGCATCCCGGCGCCGATCGTCGCGCCGTTCCACCAGGTGAAGATCTTGCCGAGGAAACCCATGGGCCGCGCCTACGGCTTATCCGCGTCCAGTTTCAAGCCCCTCCCTTTCAAGGGAGGGGTTGGGGTGGGTGCGCGCGTCTGCGCGCCAAAAGACTTTTCCGATGTGCTCGAAGCGCCAGCCGGGGCATCGAGCCCCGCCCGTCGCTTGCCCCACCCCGTGCCCCTCCCCTGAAGGGGAGGGGTGAAGTTGATTGAATCAGCGCGCCTCGACCTCGACCGCGAGCGGGCCTTTCTTGCCGACCGCGATTCGCGCCCGCAGCGGCTGGTCGGGGAACAGGTCGGCGAGGCCGCCGCGGCGCACCGTCTCCATGTGAACGAACACGTCCTCGTCGTCGCCTTCCTCGCGGACCAGGAAGCCGTAGCCGCGCAGGCGGTTGAACCATTTGACCTTGACCGCCTCGAACGGCCCGGCGGAGTCTAGCAGCGCGGCGGGATTGACCCGCTCGCTCTGCTCCGCCTGGGCCCGGTTGAGCTCGGGCACCAGCGCCTGGCTGAGATCGATGCTGATCACCTTGCGGGCCTGCAGCCCGCGCTCCTGATGGGCGACCAGGCACTCGACGATCGCGCCCTCCGGAAGGCTTCGGCGGTCATGCTCGCGAAGCACCGTGAAGTGGATGAGGACGTCGCCGGCGACCTCGTCGCTGACCACGAATCCGAAGCCGCGGGTGGCGTCGAACCATTTGACCGTGCCGGTGACCCGCTGAAGGGCATCGCCATCCCCGGCCGCGGGATGACCGCCACCGGTGCCGCCGACGGCCCCGCCTTCCTCACTCTCGCTGCGCGACATCATCAACGGCCTATCAACCACGGCACCGTAGAAGTACCATGGTTTTGCATTTTGTGAACTGTGGCAGGCGATTAATCGTCCGCTTCCGGGAATTCCCCGGGCCGGGCCGCGACGATCTTCCTCGCCAGGCCGAGCGGGTGGCCCGCCCGCAGCATCGCTGCCAGCTTCTTCTCCCGTTCCGGGCGCTCCGGCCAGGCATCGGCATAGGGGCCGATCCGCCGCCGCTCGGCGAAGCGCAGGGCCGCATTCCAAGCCTCGGCCTCGGCATATTCGCGCGCCGCCGAGCCGTCCGCTTCCTCGACCCCGGCGACCTTGAGCGCCGTCTCGACCCGCCGAGCGCCATAGCCGCGCCGCGACAGCGACTCCGCCCGAGCCGTCGCGAAGGCGGCGTCGTCGACATAGCCGAGCCGGGCGCAGCGCTCGACCAGGCCGTCGACCGGCGGCTCCCCGTCGCCTGCCCAGCCGCGCTCGCGCAGCTTGCGCGCGAGATAGGCCTTGAGTTTCGCGCGCGTAACGGCGTAGCGCCCGGCATAGCCGATGGCGAGCCGTTCGAGCCCCTCGCCGTCGAGCGGCGGCACCACGCGTTTGCGACGTTCCTGCTGCACGGCCATGATTGTGCCACAGTAGAGCCGGATTATGAACGCGCTCGCCGCCTTAGGGGCAGGCTCGGGGCTCTGTGCTGCCTCGAAGCGCGGCGACCTGCGGTGACCAGAAAAAGCCAAGTGATAAGGGATTGAGCCAGACGTGATTGAGAATGGTGCAGGCGCCGGCATGGCCGAGCCGACCCCCACCGACGATGGCACGGTCCGCCGCTATGCGGACTTCGCGACCCTCGGCGAGGCCCTCGATTATGCGGCCCAGGGTGCGCGCGGCCTCAACTTCCATGACGCGCGGGCGCGGCTCGAGCGTGTCTATCCGTTCAGCGAGCTGCGCAGCGACGCCCTCGCCTGGGCCTACCGCCTGATCGCGCGCGGCGTGAAGCCCGGCGACCGAATCGCGCTGATCGCCGAGACCGCCCCGGAATTCTGCTCGCTCTTCTTCGGCGCGGTCTATGCCGGCGCGTGGCCGATCCCGCTGCCGCTGCCGACCTCGTTCGGCGGCGCTCAATCCTATATCGACCAGCTCGGGGTCCAGCTGAAGAGCGCGGACCCGCTGATGCTGGTCTATCCGCCGATGCTTGCGAGCCTCGCCGGCGCGGCGGCCGAGGCGGCCGGAGTCCCCGGCCTCGACTGGAGCCGCTTCGGCGAGGAGGACGCTCCCGCGGTCGAGCTTCCGGGCGCCAGCCCCGACGACGTCGCCTATCTGCAATATTCCAGCGGCTCGACCCGCTTCCCGCACGGCGTGGTCATCACCCACAAAGCCCTGATGAGCAATCTCGCGGCGCACAGCCACGGAATGAAGCTCGGCGACGGCGACCGCGGGGTCGCCTGGCTGCCTTTCTACCATGACATGGGCCTGGTCGGCTGCCTGTTGTCGCCGGTCGCCAACCAGATGTCGGCCGACTATCTCAAGACCGAGGATTTCGCGCGCCGCCCGCTCGCCTGGCTCGACCTCATCAGCCGGCACGAGGGCACGACGATGAGCTACTCGCCGAGCTTCGGCTACGACATCTGCGCCCGCCGCGTGTCCAGCCAGGTCAACGTCGCCGAGCGCTTCGACCTGTCGCGCTGGCGCATCGCCGGCAATGGCGCCGACATGATCCGGCCCGACGTGATGCAGGCCTTCGTCGACGCCTTCGCCCCGGCCGGCTTCGACGCCAAGGCGTTCCTTCCCAGCTACGGCCTCGCCGAGGCCACCCTCGCCGTGTCGATCATGCCGCCGGGCGAGGGCATCGTCGTCGAGCTGGTCGAGGAGACCCTGCTCGCCGGCGGCACCAGCGGCGAGCGCGACCGCCCGCAGCGCTACCGCGCCGTGGTCAATTGCGGCAAGCCGGCGCTGGGCATGGAGATCGAGATCCGCGACGAGAGCGGCAACCCGCTCGGCAACCGCCAGGTCGGCAAGGTCTGGTGCCGCGGCTCGTCGGTCATGGCCGGCTATTTCCGCGACGAGGAGGCGACCAACGCCTGCCTCACCGAGGACGGCTGGCTCGACACCGGCGACATGGGCTATTTGAGCGACGGCTACATCTACATCGTCGGCCGCGCCAAGGACATGATCATCATCAACGGCAAGAACCACTGGCCCCAGGACATCGAGTGGGCGGTGGAGCAATTGCCGGGCTTCAAGGCCGGCGACATCGCCGCCTTCTCGATCACCACCCAGGGCGGCGAGGAAACCCCCGCTGTCCTCGTCCAGTGCCGCACCTCGGACCTCGACGAGCGCGCCAAGCTGCGCGAGCTGATCCGCGAGCGGGTCCGCGCCATCACCGGGATCAACTGCGTGATCGAGCTGGTCCCGCCCCGCTCGCTGCCGCGCACCAGCTCGGGCAAGCTGTCCCGCGCCAAGGCCCGCAACCTCTATCTGAGCGGCGAGATCACCACCTACGATATCGCCGCTTGAGCGCCCGAGCGTAGCGAGCGGATTGCGCAGCGATCGTCGAGCAGCGCGAAGAGAGCGCGAAAGCCGGCCAGCCTGCCCCCGGACCCTGGCCGGGGGGACAGGTCTGACGTCACGGGATTTACTCCCGTGACGGCCTCGCAGCCCCCCCAACTGCTCGCGCACGCAAAAGGTCAGCCCTTCGACAGACTCAGGGCAGCCGGTGCGTTCGACGATATCTGGAAAAGATTGGCAGGAGTGGAGGGACTCGAACCCACGGCCCTCGGTTTTGGAGACCGATGCTCTACCAGCTGAGCTACACTCCTGCACGCCGGAGCGAGCCAGATAGCGACAGGAACCGGGCTCCGCAAGCGCGCCCGCTCCCCATCTTCGCAAGCGCCACCTTCTTGCTTTCCCTTTACGCCGCCGCTAATCGGCCTATCTCCCGTACATCGGAAATCCCCTCGGCTGACCGGCCCACCGGTCCCGGGCGGCTGCCCGGAACGGCAGATTTCACAAGGAACAGGCACAGGTGGCGAAAACCTCCCCAGGCGAATTCTTCCGGCAGGTCCGCGCCGAAACCGCGAAGATCGTGTGGCCGACCCGCAAGGAAACGATGATGACGGCGGTGATGGTGGTGATCATGACCACGATCCTCGGCCTGTTCTTCTTCGGCATCGATTCGGCGTTCAGCGCGATCGTTCGCAACCTCATCGCCCTCATCAGCTAACCGGAGCAAGAGCCGCCCCATGTCCCGCTGGTACATCATCCACGCTTATTCGGGCTTCGAGAACAAGGTCCGCGACGCGATCCTGTCCGAGGCCAACCGGCTCGCGCTCACCCCGCTGGTCGAGGCAGTCGAGGTCCCGACCGAGAAGATCACCGAGGTCCGCCGCGGCAAGAAGGTGACGTCGGACCGCAAGTTCTTCCCGGGCTATGTGCTGGCCAAGCTCAGCATGACCGACGACGTCTATCACCTGATCAAGAACACGCCGAAGGTGACCGGCTTCCTCGGCTCGAGCGGCAAGCCGCAGCCGATCAGCGACGCCGAGGCGAACCGCATCCTCAACACCAAGGAGGAGGCCGCCGCCGCGCCCAAGACCAGGATCAACGTCGATTATGAGATCGGCGACCAGGTCAAGGTTCTCGAGGGTCCGTTCGCGAGCTTCAACGGAGTCGT
Source organism: Pseudomonadota bacterium (assembly GCA_023417515.1). Lineage (GTDB taxonomy): Bacteria > Pseudomonadota > Alphaproteobacteria > Sphingomonadales > Sphingomonadaceae > Allosphingosinicella. Next base: position 64,463 of record JAEZFL010000058.1, read on the forward strand.
CGAGGAGCTCGACTTCGACCGCAGCCGGGTCAAGGTCAGCGTCTCCATCTTCGGCCGCGCCACCCCGGTCGAGCTCGAGTTCGAGCAGGTCGAACGAATGAAGTGAGCCGAGGCGCCCGAGCCTAAGACGTCGCGATCGCCGTCTTAGGCAAGGACCAGCGCCCGGCCGGCCAGCCTGCGTCCGGAGCGAAGCCGGAGGACGACAGGCCTGACGTTACGGGACTTGCTCCCGTGACGCCCCCCTCCCTCGCTCAAATCGCCAGCTTCACCCCGTGGAGCCGCACCACCTGGCGGCCGTCGCAGACCGGCATTGCGATCAGCCGCATCCAGCGCGCGTCGCCCCGTGCAGGCCTGAGCTCGGCGTCGAGCGTGAATCCGCGCCGGTGCCTGATCGCGTAGGCGCGCAGGCGCTCCATCGCCGCCCCCGAGCTCTCGGCATAAAGCTCGACCACGTCGCGTCGGCGCACCCGGGCGCCGCGCGGCAGGCCGAAAATGTCGTACACCGCGTCCGACCAGGTGAGGGAATTGTCGGCGAGGTCGCATTCCCACAGGCCGATGCCTTGCGCCGCCCACTCCTCGGGCAACGGCCCCGCGGACAGGATTGGCCCCGATGCCGGCCAGGCGAAGGCATGGCCGAGCTCGAACCGCCGCTCGCGCTCGAACAGCGGCCAGCTATGGTGAAGCGGCAAAGGCTCGGTCGGCTTCAAGTCGCCATGGTCCCCCGGTATCGGGCTTTCCTAACCGGCGCTGCTTAAGAAAGCGGAACCGTCAGGCGACCAGTGCCACCCCTGCCCGCGCGAATTCGGCCTCGGCGGCGTCCGCCGTCGTCCCGCCGCCCTCGGCAGGCATGGCGATCGCCCGGGTGAGCGGCTTCACCACCACGGCCTCGAACCCGAGCCGCCGCGCGTCGAGCGCCGACCATGCGACGCAGAAATCATAAGCGAGGCCGACGAGGACGCAGCGCTTCACGCCTTTCTCGCGCAAATAGCCGGCAAGGCCGGTCGGCGTCGTCTTGTCGTTCTCGAAAAAGGCCGAATAGGAATCGATGTCCGGGTTCGTGCCCTTGCGCAGGATGAGCTGGGCACGCTCGACGGTTCCGGCGATGTCGGCATGAAAGCCGGCCCCCGCGCTGCCCTGCACGCAATGGTCCGGCCACAGGACCTGGGTTCCGTAAGCCAGCTCGGCCGTCCCGAACGGCTCCCGGCCCTGATGGCTGCTGGCGAACGACTTGTGCCCGCGCGGGTGCCAGTCCTGCGTGATCACGACGAGGTCGAAGCGCTCGGCCAGCTCCGCGATCCCGCCCATGATTTCGTCGCCGCCGGCCACGGCCAGGGCGCCGCCGGGGCAGAAATCCAGTTGCGGGTCGATGACGATCAGCGCGTCGCCAGCGCGGGCCTCGATATCCATGCCTCTCCCCTTACACCGTCACCGGCACGTTCTTCACCCCTTCGGTGCCGAACACCGCGCGATAGGCGGCGATCTCGCCCGCCGGCCCGATCGCTTTCTCGTAATTGTCGCTGAGCTTGACCGCGCTCTGGCCGTTCACCGCAGTCACCTTGCACACCAAAGAGATGGGCCGCATCACGTCGGACCCGCGCGGGTGGCAGCCGATGAAGTCGTTGGTGAGGTTGGTTCCCCATCCGAAGCCCATCTGCACCCGCCCGTCGAAATGGCGGTGGATGGCGAGGATGTCCGTGCCGTTGGCCGGCGCTCCGTCCAGAGCCACGTCGAGCCCGTCGGAGAAGATTATCAGCCGCGAGTCCGCGACCTCCCGATCCGACAGCCCGGTCCGCTTCCAGAAGGCGATCAGCTCCTCGCCCGCCTCGAACGGGTCCTTCGAATCCGGCCGCGCCCCGGTCCACTGGGCGACGAAGGGCGGCGCGTCGCGCAGGAACTGGGTCGTTCCGAACGTGTCGGGCAGGAAGACCAGCAGATTGCCGCGATACTCGCTCTGCCACTGGGCGAGCATGTCATATTGCGACTGCTTCAGCGCCGCCGCATCGCCCGGCCGCCGCTGCCGCGCCAGAGCCGCCATCACCATCGGCAGCTCGTGGGCGTTGGTGCCCTTGGCCTCGAGCCCGTGCTTCATCGCCATGAAGATGTTCGACGTGCCGGTGAAGCGGTCGCCGAGAAGCTCGGCCGCGGTCAGGATGCAATGCTCCTGCCACAGGAAGCCGTGCCTCCGCCTCGTCCCGAAATCGGTGAGGTTGAGGCCCGGCAGTCCCTTAAGCCGCTCGAGCTTGGCGTAGAGCTTCACCTTGGCCCGCGCATAGAGGATGTCGAGCTCGGACCGGCTCATGTCCCGCATGATCGCCCGCGAGCGAAGCTCGCTGAGGATTGCGAGCGCCGGGATCTCCCACATCGACGTCTGCCACCAGGGCCCGTCGAAGCGCAGGTCGAGCTGGCCGTCGGCGCCGAGGCTCAGTTCATAGCCCGGCAGCCGGAAGTCCTTGAGCGCGTCGAGATAGGCCGGCTTGAAGATTCCGCTCTGCCCGTAGAAGCTCTGCCCGCGCAGGTGGATGATCTCCGAGCCCGTCAGGCTCAGCGTTCGTGCATGGTCGAGCTGCTCGCGCACCGCGCCGAGATCGAGCTGGCTGCCCAATTTGACCAGCCGGGTGCGGTTGGTGATCGCCCAGGCGACTCGCTCGTCGGGATAATGCTCCCAGATGAATTGCTGCATCAGCAGCTTGTAGAAATCGTTGTCGAGCAGCGACCGAACGATCGGGTCGAACGGGAAGGTCTGGTTCCAGGCGCGCGTCGCGAAGTCCATGCGCGCCCCGGTAGCAGGCCCGCGCGGCTTCGGCACCTCCCCCTCGCCGCGCGCCTGGTCGAAAGCCCGCCCGGCTTCGCCGAAATCCGCTCCGCGACCCCCTCCGCCGGCCCCTAGAATGGCGTCCGTCCCGTGAGGCTCACGGGCGCGTCAGGCTTACCCTTCAGCACTTGGGAGGTTCGCATGAGAAGCAAGATCGCATCCGCGGCCGTCTGTCTGGCCGCATTTTCGGGCGGGGCCGCAGCCGCTGCTCAACCGGTGCCGGAAACCGTGGTCACCGGCGAGATTCAGCGCGCGCCCGCGCTTCGCTATGGCGAGGAGCTGGTCAGCGCCACCGTTCGCTACGGGGATCTCGACCTCGCCAGCCCGGCCGGGGTGGAGGCTCTCCACGGCCGGGTCTATCGCGCCGCGACGCGGCTGTGCATCGAGCCGGGACTTCAGACGCTCGACTGGCGGCGGGCCGGGCTCGCCTGCCGTGACGGCGCCATCGCCGGCGCCCAGGACCAGGTCGCGCTCGCGATCGCGGATTACGGCAATCCCAACCGCCTCGCCTCCGCGTCCCTGGTCATCCGCGTCGCCCGGTGATGAGCCGCCGGCTCAAGGGGTCAGCTGCCGACCCCGCCGGAGCGCCCGCGCGCAGCGACGCCGGCTGCAGCGCAGCCGCCGGAGCAGCGCGTAGAGAGCGCGCAGGCCGGCCAGCGGGGCGGCCAGGGGCCGAACCCGTCTGACGTCACGCGATTCACTCGCGTGACGGCCACCGAACCTCACGAACGCCCCCTTCCCTTCTTCCCCCTAACCCGCAACGCCTCCGGCACCTCCTCACCCGGAAGGAACCAGTTGCCCGACCGCTCATATTCGTCGGCCCGCGCCGCCGCCCGCTCCCGCCGGAGCGAGTCCAGCCGCCGCCGCTCCTGCTCGCCGGTCCACCAGATCTGCCGCTCGAGCTGGATCTCCGCGCTGCTCAGCGGCCCGCGCCGCTTGCGCGTCGCGTAGCGGCCGAATTCGTCGCCGAGCGCCTGGCGCCGCCCGTGAAGCTCCAGCAGCATCATCGTCTGCTCGAACGTCATCGCCGGAAGCGGGCCAAGCTCCTCCTCGTGCCACAGATCGTCGGCGCCGTCCCCGCACCGCGAGGCGAGCGCGCGTGCGACAAGCGCCGTCTCCAGCCGGTCGGTCGCGACGCCCAGCGCCTTGTCCATCTCCGCCTTGAACACGGGGTTGCGCGCCCGCCGCGCATAGATGTTCCTGGTCGCCACCCCCACCGCCTCGGCCGCCATGGCGATATTGCCGCACGTCGCAAGCGCGCGAAGAAAGGCCTGCTCGGCGCGAAACCCGATCCCGCCCGCCTTCGCCCGCCGAAGCTGAAGCCGCCCGTCCCTGAGCCGCGTCACCGCCGGCTCCCCGCCTGCGGTCTTAAACCGAGCCGGAGCATCGGCGCTGTCCGGCCACCGCCCCTTCCCCGCCCGGGCCGCCCGAGCCGGATCCGCCCGCATCGCCGCCTGGGCAGCGGTCAGCGCCGCATCCCACTCGGCGGCAAAGGCGCCATGAGTCGTCCGCCGCGCATAGAGCGTCTGGGTCCGCAGGCCACACTCCCGAGCCGCGAGCATGACATTCCCGGTCTCGGCGAGAAGGCGGAGGAAAGCGGCGTTCTCGCGCGCCTGGCGGCGGTTGAAGGGACGGGCCATCGCCGGAATTCGAGCAGCCGAAATCCTATTTAGCAAGGAGCAAGGCGGCCCTCATCCGGTGCGGCGGACCGCGTAGCGTTAATTCACTGCCCCCGTCCGATCTTACACACCTTGACACTCAATTAGGTCTTTCTAAATTAGCTGCATCTAATGGAGAATGTGATGCAGCCTGATCTCGTCAACCAGTTCAGCCGGCATGCCGCCGAGGCGGTCGGATTGCTGAAAGCGTTGGCCAGCGAGCCGCGCCTGCTCGTGCTCTGCTATCTTGCCGA
>JAEZFL010000072.1 GCA_023417515.1 Pseudomonadota bacterium
CCTCAAATCCCGCTCGGTGGCCTTGCGGCTGGCGCGGCGGCGCGCTGTCGCCGTCGAGCAGTTCCTCGGCCTGCGGCAAACGCGCCCGGTGCGCCTGCACCAGTGCCGCCGCGATCTCCTCGGGCGAGCGCTCGGCCAGCAGGCGCCGGCCGAGGGTGCGATCCTCCTCGTCCACCTCCACCGGGGCGAGCAGGGCGCCGAGCAGCCGCTCGCGGTCGGCGGCGGCGATCTGCTCGGGGGTCGGCGGCTTGATCCATTCCGCCTCGATCCGCGCGCCGCGCAGCACCGCCTCCACGCGCTTGCGGCGCGGATAGGGGACGACGAGCACGGCCACGCCCTTCCGGCCCGCGCGGCCGGTGCGGCCCGAGCGGTGCTGCAGCGTCTCGGCATCGCGCGGCAGCTCGACATGAACGACGAGCGAGAGGCTGGGGAGGTCGATGCCGCGCGCGGCAACGTCGGTAGCGACCAGCACCCGGGCGCGGCCGTCGCGCAGCGCCTGCAGCGCGTGGTTGCGCTCGTTCTGGCTGTGCTCGCCGGAAAGCGCGACCGCGTTGAAGCCGCGCTCGGTCAGGCTCGAATGAAGCCGCCGGACATTGTCCCGGGTCGCGCAGAACAGCAGCGCCGACTGCGCCTCGTGCAGGCGCAGCAGGTTCACCACCGCATGCTCGATGTCGCCCGGCGCCACGGTCATCGCCTGATAGGCGATGTCGCCATGGCCGCATGCCTCGCCGACCGTGGAGCTGCGCAGCGCGTCCTTCTGGTAGCGCCTGGCGAGCGCCAGGATCGGCTTCGGCATGGTCGCGGAGAAGAGCAGGGTGCGGCGCTCCGGCGGCGTCGCGTCGAGAATCTCCTCGAGATCCTCGCGGAAGCCCATGTCGAGCATCTCGTCCGCCTCGTCGAGCACGGCGACCCGCAGGTCCCTGAGCTCGAGCGCACCCCGTTCCAGATGGTCGCGCAGCCGGCCCGGCGTCCCGACCACGATATGGGCGCCGCCGGCAAGGTTGCGGCGCTCCTTCGACGGATCCATGCCGCCGACGCAGGTCGCGATCCGCGCGCCCGCCTTGCCGTAGAGCCAGACCAGCTCGCGGCTGACCTGCAGCGCCAGCTCGCGCGTCGGCGCGACGATCAGCGCCCGCGGCGTCAGCCCATACGGGATGGGGCCGTCGCCTTCGAGCAGCTGCGGGGCGATGGCGAGGCCGAAGGCGACGGTCTTGCCGGAGCCGGTCTGGGCCGAGACGATCAGGTCGCGGCCCTCGGCATCGGCTTCGAGGACGGCCGCCTGGACGGGCGTGGGCGACGCATAGCCGCGCGCGGCGAGCGCTTCGCCGAGAAGCGGCGGGAGGGATTCGAATGTCATGATTGCTTCCAGATGGGGCGCGCGGCCGGTCCGACAAGAGCGAGGGGCTAAACGACCTGCGCGGCCGCCCAGCCACTAGCCCATGCCCACTGGAAATTATAGCCCCCCAGCCAGCCGGTGACGTCGACCGCCTCGCCGATCGCGTAGAGGCCCGGGACCTTCTTCGCCTCCATCCTCTGCGACGACAGTTCGGCGGTGCTGATCCCGCCCGCGGTGACCTCGGCCTTAGCAAAACCTTCGGTGCCGTCGGGGTGGAATTGCCAGTCAGCGAGGCGGCGGGCCGCCTCATCGAGCCTGCGATCGGGCAGGTTGGCGAGCTCGCCCCAAAGTCCGATCCTCTTGGCCAGGGTTTCGGCCAGCCGGCCCGGGAGAAGCTCGCCGAGCAATGTGTGGAAATGGGTGCGCGGGCGAGCGCGCTTGGCGGCGATTGCCCAACCCGGCTCCTGCGACGGCAGGAAGTCGACCCCGACCGGCTGGCCGTGGCGCCAGTAGGATGAGATCTGGAGGATGGCCGGCCCCGACATCCCCTTGTGCGTGAACAGGGCCGCCTCGCGGAAAGAAATCTTGCCCGCCATGGCGATGACCTCGGTGGCCACTCCGGACAGCTCGCGAAACAGCGCTTCGTCGCCGCCGAGCGTCAGCGGCACGAGCGCCGGCCGCGGCTCGACGACCTTCAGGCCGAACTTGCGGGCGAGATCATAAGCGAAGCCGGTCGCGCCCATCTTCGGGATCGACGGGCCGCCGGTCGCGATCACCAAGGACGGGGCGGTCGAGACCGTGCCGCCATGGGTGACGGAAAAGGCGCCATCCGAATGGCCCACGTCGCGCACTGGCTCGCCGAGCGCGATCCGAACCGAGCCCTTGGCGCATTCCTCCATCAACATGTTGACGATCTGCCGCGAGGAGCCGTCGCAGAAGAGCTGGCCCAAGGTCTTCTCGTGCCAGGCGATTCCGTGCTTCTCGACCAACGCCAGGAAGTCCTGCGGCGTGTAACGGCTCAACGCCGACTTGGCGAAATGCGGGTTGGCCGAGTGAAACTGCGCCGGCCCCGCGCCCAGATTGGTGAAGTTGCAGCGCCCGCCGCCCGAGATCAGGATCTTCTTCCCCGCCCGCTCGGCATGCTCGACGAGAAGCACGCGGCGGCCCCGCTGCCCGGCGGTGGCCGCGCACATCAGTCCGGCGGCGCCGGCGCCGAGGATGATGACGTCGTAAGGGGAGGACACGGAAGGAACGGCTTTCGATCGGACTTCGGCGCGTCCCTAGCCGCCAACGGCCGCCCTGTCTGCCCGCCTTGTCACTAATGGTGGAACGTCGCCGGCTCCCTGGCGTTGATCCGGCCGGATCATCCAGTCGGGGGTGTAATGCGTTTCCCATCCTGTCAGCGGGCCGGCGTTTCCCAGGCCCGCCATTTTCTCTTTTCGACCCTCGCCTGCGCGGCGGTCGCGGTCGCAGCCGTACCCGCGCCTGCCCAGGCCCAGGCCGGCCTCACCGAAGCCGTCCGTTCCGCCGTTCGCGGCGACCGCGAGATCGCGCAATTCTACCAGCAGCGCGGCTACCAGCCGATCTGGGTCCGCGGCGGCACGCTCGGGCCGGAGGCGCAGCAGCTCCTCCACCTCCTCGAGACGGCCGACGCGGACGGGCTCAACCCGCGCAGCTACCGGCCCAACGCGGTCGCCGAAGCGATCGACGAGGCGGCGGGCGGATCGCCGCGAGCGCTCGCCCGGGCCGAGATGCTGCTGTCACGGACCTTCGCCGACTATGTCCGCGACGTGCGCCAAGCCCGTGACATGGGCATCGTCTATACCGAGGCGCATTACCGGCCGGTGGTTCCGAGCAAGGCGGTCGCTCTGATGGGCGCGGCGTCGGCGCCGAACCTTCAGGCCTATCTCGAATCGATCGGCTGGATGAACCCGCTCTACGCCCAGCTGCGCGGTGGCCTTGCCGCCCATCGCGGGCTCGAGGACCGTCCGGCGATCCACGTCCCTTCCGGGCCGATCCTTCGACCCGGATCGACCGATCCCCGGGTAAGGACGTTGCGCGCCCGCCTCGGAATGGTGCCCGACGGCCCCTATGACCGCGCTGTCGCCAATGCGGTGCGCGAGCTTCAGCGCGCCTACGGCCAGCCGACCGACGGGCTCGCCGGCCCGCTCACCCTCGCCTTGCTCAACCATGGCTCGCGCGAGACCCAGCAGCTGCTGCGCCTCAACCTGGAGCGCGCCCGAGCGCTGCCCGCTGATCTCGGCCGCCGCTACGTGCTGGTCGACGCCGCGGCGGCGCGGCTGTGGATGTACGAGGATGGCGAGGCGGTCGGATCGATGCGGGTCGTCGTCGGCAAGCCGACCGAGCCGACCCCGATGATGGCCGGCACTTTGCGCTACCTGACGCTCAATCCCTATTGGAACGTGCCGCCCGATCTCGTCGAGGAACGCATCGCGCCGGGCGTGCTCCGCGAGGGGCCGGGCTTCATCCGAAGCCGGCGCTACGAGATCCTGTCCGACTGGACCGAGGATGCGCGCCGCCTCGATCCGTCGGAGGTGGATTGGCAGGCCGTCGCGTCCGGCCGCCAGGAACTGCGCGTGCGCCAGCTCCCGGGCCAGGACAATGCGATGGGGCGGATGAAGTTCATGTTCCCCAACGACCTGGGCATCTACCTCCACGACACGCCGGACCGGTCGCTGCTGCGCGAGGAAGGACGATTGTTCAGCGCCGGCTGCGTGCGGCTGGAGGACGCGCCGCGGCTGGCCCGCTGGCTGTTCGGCACGGCGCCGCGGGCGCCGAGCAATGCGCCCGAGCAGCATATCAACGTGCCCGAGCCCGTGCCGGTCTACATCACCTATCTGACGGTGGCGCCGGAGCCGCAGGGAGTCGCCTTCCGCCAGGACGTCTACAATCGCGACCCGGTGCAGCTCGCCGCGCTCAACCGGCCTCCCGAGCGCCGCCGCCGGCGCTAACGCACAAAAGAAAAGCGCCGCCGGGGATAGTCCCCGGCGGCGCCTCTTCCGCCGATTAGGCGATCAGCCGCGCTCGCCGCGCCGCACCGGGGCCTGATAGACGGGCTGCTGCGGCACGCCCTGATAATATTGGCCGCCACGGGTATAGCCATCGACGCAGCCGTCATTGTTGGCGTCGGCCCACACCGCGCCGGCAAGGCCGCCGACCACCGCGCCGGCGATCGCTCCTTCGAGCACGCCGAAGCCTGTCGCTGCGCCGACGCCCGCGCCGCCGACGGCGCCGAGGCCCGCTCCGGTCGCCGCAGTGCCGAGCACGTTGGTGCAGGCGCGGCGGGTCGCCGGATCCCAGCCCGCCGGGGCGCCGGCATAATATTGGCCGCCGCGGGTATAGCCGTCGACATAGCCGTCATTGTTGGCATCGACCCACACTGCGCCGGCAAGACCGCCGATGGCCGCTCCGATCGCCGCTCCGGCAATCGGATCGCCCGCGAGCGCGCCCACGCCGGCGCCGCCGACAGCGCCGATCGCAGCGCCGGTGCCGGCGCCTTCCAGCATCGCTTCTTCATGAGCCGTGGTGGCGCATGCGCCGAGGGACATCGAGCCGGCCAGCAGGACGGCAAGGACTGACTTCCGCATATTTGAATACTCCCTGACAGAGGCAGTGACACAGGCCGGCCACGGCAGCGCGCCGGCGGTCTGCAATCAGGTGAACCTTCGCTGACGCGGACCGTTCCGGGGCGTTAACTTTCCCCATTGCAGACCGCGGCGAATCGAGGCTTATCGTCGATGAGGCGTTCAAGAGGCGGCCTACCGGCTCGAAATCTCGAAATGGAGAATGGCCGCGCGGCTAGAAGGGAAAGGTCATTCGGATCGCGACCACGGCGGCGACCCATGTCACCAGGTTGAGCGGAAGCCCGACCCGGACGAAGTCCATGAAGCTGTAGCCGCCCATCTGATAGACGAGCGCGTTGGTCTGATAGCCGAACGGAGTCGCGAAGGCGGCGCTTCCGGCGATCATCACGGCAACGATGAACGGCCGCGGGCTGACTCCCAGCGTCTCGGCGAGCGCGACTGCAACCGGAGTGACCAGCACGGCGACGGTCGCGTTGGACAACAATTCGGTGAGGAACAGGGTCGCCCCGTAGAGGATGATCAGCGCCAGCAGCGGGTTGAGCGTGTCCAGGGAACCGACAAGGCTCTGCGTCGCGGCGCTTGCCAGCCCGCTCGCCTCGAGCGCGATTCCGAGCACGATCATGCCGGCGATCAGCATGAGGATGTCGGGCCTGAGCCCCGAATAGGCCTCGTCCGCGGTCAGCACGCGCATCAGGATCAGCAGCACCGCACCGGCGAAGGCGCAGGCCGCGATCGGAGCGACGTCGAGAGACGCGAGCAGGATGACCGCCAGGAACACGCCTGCGGACAGGGCCGCCTTCCACGGCTGCAACGGCCGGTCCTCGACGAAGGCTTGCGCCGATCCGAGCTGCGAGCCCGTCAGGCCTTCCTCGACCAGCTCGACGGCATCGGCGGTCGGCTCCGGCTCGGCTTCGGCGGTGGAGCGTTTGAGCAGGCGGTTGGTGAACAGCAGCAAATAAAGGCCGCCGGTGACCGCCACCGCCACGCCGACCGGAGTGATCTCGAAGATTCCGAAGCGCGGCTGTCCCGCGATGCTCGCCATGTCGTCGACGAGCAGGTTGGTCGACGTACCGATCAATGTGCAGCAGCCCCCGAGCACCGCGGCATAGGACAAGGGCATCAGAAAGCGCTTGGGCGGCAGCTTGAGCGACTTGGCGACGTCGCGAACCACTGGGGCGCTCAATACCACGATCGGGGTGTTGTTGAGGAAAGCCGACGCCGCGCCGCACAGGCCGATGAGGATCCAGATCCCGAACGCGCCGACTCGCCTGCACAGGGCGACCATTCGATGGATCGCGGCGTCAAGCAGCCCGGCCAGCTCCATCGCGTAGGCAATGACGAACAAAGAGGCGAGCGCGATGATCGCCGGGCTCGCGAAGGCGCCCTGGACCTCGACGGGGCGAACGACCCCGCTGATCAGAAGCACCGCGGCGCCGGTGAGGGCGATGACGTCCGCCCGTCCCTTGTCGAACACCAGGGCCCAGATCACCGCGGCAAGCACGGCGAGCGTGATCAGCTGGTCATAGTTCATGCCTGACGAACCGCCATGGCGGCGCCTTCCCACAGCGAGGCCGACAAGCCAAGAGCGGGGTCACAGGGCGCGTTCGATTTGATATGCGTTAGCAATGACACGGCTGAACAGACGCTCGACAATGGCGAAATGGTCCCTCGCGGCCGTCGCTTTGCTCGTCGCGGGATGCGAGGACAGGCGCCCTCCTGTCGACAACAACGCCGAGGCGGGGAATAATGTCGCCGAACCCGCCACGCTCCCCCTTCCCGTCCCGGAGCAGCCGCTTGACCGCGAGCGGCTGCTGCTCGCCGTCGCTCAGGCGCGCAGCGCTTTTGCCGCCGGCGCCGACGACAGCGCCGCTCAAGCCGAGCTCGACGGCGACCGCTTCGAGCTGCGAATCCGCTTCGGCTGCGGCGCCCCGCCCGCGGACGCGCAAGGCGATCCCGCGGTGCGCCACGATCCGGAGGGACGCACCGTCGAGCTCAGCGCTTCGCCCAACATCGATCTCGGCGACCCTGCAGTCGCGGCCATGACCAGCGAAGGCGTCGAGGCGGTAGAAGGCATTTGGCTCTCCCGGCCGTGGCTGCTTCGCCCAGCCTGCCCCCCTGCTGGCGCCACGCCGCCGCAGGCGGCCGAAGGCGAGAGGCAAGCGCAGTTGCCGCGCCATGTCGGGATCGCCCAGTTCTTCACCCCCGACGACTCGCGCATCGGACGGCGCGGCAGTCGCTCCTATCGCCATGTCCTCCGCCTCGCCGAAGGCCAGGATCCGGCGCGCGCCCAGGGCTATGATCTCGTCCTGTCCGGCCGCCTCCGCGCCGGCCCCGCCGGCCGGGTCATCCGCTGCACCGCCGCCAACCCCGCCGCGATGCCGGCATGCCTCATCGGCGCCGAGTTCGAGGAGGTGCGGTTCGAGGATGTCGAGCGCCGCGAGGTGCTGGCGCGCTGGGGGCGTGGCTGAGCCTCACCCGCGCGGGTGGAAATAGTCGTAGATGCCCTGCGCGGTGGCGCGGCTGATACCGGGGACCTTGGCGATGTCCTCGAGCGCCGCGTTGCGGACCGCCCGAGCCGTGCCGAAATGCATGAGCAGGGCACGCTTGCGGTTGGGGCCGATGCCGGGGACGTCGTCGAGCGGTGACGCGCCCATCGACTTGGCGCGCTTGGTTCGGTGGGCGCCGATCGCGAAGCGGTGCGCCTCGTCACGAAGCCGCTGCAGGTAGAACAGCACCGGGTCGTTGGGCGGCAGCTGGAAATCGCGGCCGTTCGGCAGGTGGAAGGTTTCGCGGCCGGCATTGCGGTCCGGCCCCTTGCTGACCCCGACGACGGGGATGTCATGGACCCCGGCATCCTCCATCACCTCGCACACCGCTGAGAGCTGGCCCTTGCCGCCGTCGATCAGCAGGAGGTCGGGCCAGTCGCCCTTCGACCGGTCCGGATCCTCCTTCTCGAGCCTCGCGAAGCGGCGGCCCAGCACTTCGCGCATCATCGCGAAATCGTCCCCCGGCACCGTCTCGGGATTGCGGATGTTGAACTTGCGATAGCTGTTCTTGCGGAAGCCCTCGGGCCCGGCGACGATCATCGCTCCGACGGCATTGGTGCCCTGGACGTGGCTGTTGTCGTACACCTCGATGCGGTTCGGCGGCTCGGGCAACTCAAACAGGTCAGCGAGCGCGCGGAGGTTCCTGGCCTGGGTACTGGTTTCGGCCAGCCGCCGGTCGAGCGCTTCCTCGGCATTGCGGGCGGCCTGGGCGACGAGCCGGCGCTGCTCGCCGCGCTGCGGCGCCTTGATCTCGACCTTGCGCCCGGCGCGCTCGCCGAACGCCTCCTCCAGCAACTCCCGCTCAGCCATCGCCCGGTCGAGCAGGATCAGCCGCGGCGGCGGCACTTCCTCGTAGAATTGGACGAGGAAGCTCGACAGGACCTCCTCCTCCGGCACGTCGTTGGTGTGCGCCGGGAAGAAGCTGCGCGCGCCCCAATTCTGGCCGCCGCGGATGAAGAAGGCCTGGATGCCCATCACGCCGCCCTTGCAGGCAAGCGCGAAGATGTCGGCGTCCCCAACCCTTTCGGCATGGACCGCCTGGCTGCCCTGGATGAAGGTGAGCGCGCGCAGGCGGTCCCGGTAGACGGCGGCGAGTTCGAAATCCATCGCCTCGGCGGCCTCTGACATGAGCTTGCCGAGCTTCTGCTGCACCTTGGTCGACCTGCCGGAAAGGAAATCCTTGGCATCGTCGATCAGCTCGGCATAGCCGGCCTCGTCGATGCGGCCGACGCAGGGCGCCGAGCAGCGCCGGATTTGATAGAGCAGGCAAGGCCGCGAGCGGTTGGCGAAGAAGCTGTCGGTGCAGGAGCGCAGCAGGAACAGTTTCTGAAGCGCGGTCAGCGTGGTGCGCACCGAGCCGGCACTCGCGAACGGCCCGTAATATTGGCCCTTGTGGCGGCGCGCGCCGCGGTGAAGCTGGACGCGCGGGAAGGCATGGTCCTCGCGCAGGAGGATGAACGGGAAGCTTTTGTCGTCGCGCAGGAGGACGTTGTAGGGCGGCCGGTAGCGCTTGATCAGCTGCGCCTCGAGCAGCAGCGCCTCGGCCTCGTTGTTGGTGGTGACGATCTGCAGGCCGCGGGTCTGCGCGACCATGCGCTGGAGCCGCTTCGTCAGCCGCGCGACCTGGGTATAGTTGGTCACCCGATTCTTCAGCGAGCGCGCCTTGCCGACATAGAGGACGTCGCCCTTGGCATCGAGCATCCGGTACACGCCCGGCCGCACCGGCAGAGTGCGCACGACGTCACGGATCGCCTTCACGCCGACCTCGAGGTCGGGCGCGTCCGAGCCGCGCACCGTATAGGTGGCGCGTTCCTCGTTGAAGCGGTCGGGGGAGTCCGGCTTGGTCACCGGGCCGGTTTAGGTCGGCTGGCAAGGAGCGCAATTGCCCTTTAGCTTCCGCCCATGTTCCACGAGCAAAGGTCCGCCGCTTTGCGCCAGGAGGCGCTCGACCTGATCACCGGATCGGGCATGGCGGCCGTGCTCGAGCAGCAGTTTCGCCGGCCGATGATCGTCGGCAGCGTCGCTCTGGACCTGATGACGTGGCGCGACATCGACATCTACGTGCCGCTGGAGTCCGCCGAGCGCGACCGCTTCGTCGCGGTGCTGCCGCCGGTCGTGGCCGCGCTGGGGGCGACCGGGCATGTCGCCTACCGAATCACCTACAATGACGAATGGTTCAGGCCGCGCGGCGATTATGGCCAGGGCTATTATCTCGGCTTCCGAATCGCCGCGGGCGACGGCCACGAGTGGAAGATCGACCTGTGGGCCTGGGACCCGGCCACATACGAGCGGAAGCTGAGCGACTTCGCGGCTCTCGACGAGCGGCTCCGCCGCGCCGACCGCGCACTGATCCTGCGCCTGAAATCGGAAGCGCAGGGACTGCCCGGCTTCCGCGACTGGATCACGAGCCACGACATCTACCAGTTCGTGCTCGACGAAGCGGGCACCACCCTGGGCGAGCTCGAGGATTATTGCGCGGAGCGGCGTCGGGCCGGGCGGTGAGCATCGTAGCGGGATGCAATTAAGCCCCTCCCTTGAAGGGGAGGGGTTAGCGATCAGTGAACCCGGCCCAGCCCCTGGATGGCCTGGTCGACCAGCTTGCGGTCCTGCGCCTCGTCGAGGCGCTCGCGGATGAGCTGCTCGGCGGCGGCGGCGGCGGCCTGGGCGGCCCGGGCGCGAACCTCGTCGACCGCGGCGCGCTCGGCGGCGGCGATCTTGTCCTCGGCCATTCGGGTGCGACGCGCGACGAGCGCCTCGGCGTCGTGGCCGGCCTTGGTCAGGATGGCCTGGGCCTCGGTTTCGGCCTGGCTCATCATTCCGGCGACCTCGCTGTCGACGCTGGCGAGCTTGCGGGCATATTCGTCGCGAAGCGCCTCGGCCTCGGCGCGGATCGCCTTGGCCTCTTCGAGGCGCGTGCGGATCGCGGCGATCTGCCTGTCGAGGCCGCCGGTGATCAGCGCCGGGACCTTCTTCCAGATGAGGATCGCGATGAACACCGCCATCGCCAGCGACACGAACACGGTCGCGTCTAGGATCCCGGCGACCGATGGATCCGGATGGTTCTCATGGCCGACGCCGCCCGCCTCCACCTCGAGAGCCTCGGCGCCCGTGTGCGGGGAGCCCTGAAGCTCGGCCGCGTTGGACAGATTGTGGGCGACGAGCGCGTCGCCGGAGGGGGCCTCAGCCATGGAGCACCTTTTCGACGGCCTGACGGGCCTCGCCTTCTTCGACCTCGGTCTCGGCGACACGGCGGACGATGTCGCGCGCGGCCTCGGTCGCGACGGCCCCGATCTCGGTCAGCGCCGCCTGCTGGGCCGCGGCGATGCGCGCCTCGGCCTCGCTGACCTTGGCATCGAGCTCGGCATTGGCGGCGCCTAGACGCTTCTCCGACGCCTTGGCGCCGGCGGCACGCGCCTCGGCGAGCTTGCGCTTGGCCTGCTCGCGCGCAGCATTCTCCTGAGCCCGCCACTGCTCCTCGGCCGCATCGGCCGCGGCGCGCGCGGCTTCGGCGGTGGCGAGGTCGTCGGCGACCGTGCGGTCACGAAGCTCGACCGTGCTCACGACCTTGCTCGCCATGCCCCGGCCGATGACCAGGTAGACGATGCCGAACGTGACCAGCAGCCAGAAGATCTGCGATCCGTAAGTGGCGGCGAGTTGCTCGATTTGAGGCATTGGCGCTCAGTTCTTCCCTACCCCGCTCGTCCTGAGCCTGTCGAAGGACCGCCTTTCTTCATCGGGAAGGAAGGACAGGGCTTCGACAAGCTCAGCCTGAGCGGGCATGGAATCAGTTAGGCGACGAAGATCAGGATCATCGCCACGACGAAGGCGAGCAGGCCGAGAAGCTCAGCGGCGGCGAAGCCGATGAACAGGCGGCCCTGCTGGCTGTCGGCGGCACCCGGATTGCGCAGGGCGCTCTCCAGGAAGTTGCCGAAGACCGTTCCCACGCCGATCGCGGCCATGCCCGCGCCGATCGCCGCGAGACCGGCGCCAATGAGCTTCGCTGCTTCTGCGTCCATTTCCATTTCACTCCTCAGATAATCAGGTAACAGGTTGAACTAACTCTTCGAAAACTCAGTGCAGATGCTCGGCGTCGTGGATGTAGAGCGACGTCAGCAGAGCAAAGACATAGGCCTGGATGCCGGCGACCAGCACTTCGAGCGCGGAGATGCCGACCATCAGCGCGAAACTGGGAATGCCGACCACGCCGCCCCACAGCGCGCCGGCATTGGTCGAGTTGATCACGAAGCCGGCGAGCACCTTCAGAAGGATGTGGCCCGCGGTCATCGCGACGAACAGTCGAAGACCCAGCGAGAACGGCCGGAACAGGAAGGAGATCAGCTCGATCAGGAAGATCAGCGGGATCATCAGGAACGGCGTGCCGTGCGGCACGAACAGGCTGAAGAACTTGAGCCCATGCCTCCAGAAGCCGACGATCAGCACGATCGAGAAGCTCATGATCGCCAGCACGCCGGTCACGGTGAAGTGGCTGGTGAAGGTGAACGGGTGAAGCCCGATCAGCCCCAGCGGAAGCATCCCGAGCAGGTTGGCGAACAGGATGAACATGAACAGCGAGAAGACGTAGGGCAGATATTTGCGGCCGCCCTTGCCGATGCTCTCGTCGAGCATCTTGGTGACGAAGCCGGTGAAGCCCTCGACCATCATCTGCCAGCGGCCGGGGACAATGGCCTGCTTCATGCCGCCGAGCATGAACAGCCACAGCAGGACGACCGTCGCGATCATCCACGCGGCGCTGTTGGTAAAGGCGATCTGCGTGTCGCCAATGGTGAAGAGGTCGGCGATCGTCTGCACCTGGAACTGGTGCATCGGGTCGATCGCGGTCGATTCTTCGGCCATGCTCAGTCGGTTCCGTCTTAAAATCGTGCGCCAAGCGCCCGCTCAGATCACGGGCGCTTGCTGGAAAGCCTGATGATGTTCCTGAACCCGCTGACGATTCCGAGAATCGTCAGCGCGATCAGGAGCCAAGGGGAAGTGCCGAGCAGCCAGTCGAGCGTCCAGCCGACCACCGCACCTCCGAAAATCCCGCCGAGCAGATAGGAAAGGACGCGCATGCCGAGACGATAATCGTCATCGCCCGTGTCGCGTCCTTCACCCGACCTGCTCGCCTCTTCGGTTCGCGCGCGCCGCAAACGCTCATCAAGCGCGTCCAGGCGGGCGTCCTCGTCGAGGGGGTCCAGTCCGGGCTCTTTGCTGGGCAATCCGCTTCTCCGTGGATAGCGCCTGTGAAGGGCGTCCAAGCGGCCAAGCGCATGTGCCAAGCGGCGAGCCCGCCAAGGCGCGGCCCCTTTAGGAAGGGGGGAGATTCGAGTCAACATGGCGCGGCTCTCGGTCCGTTCATCCTGAGCCCCAACCGCGTTCGGCCCCGAGCTTGTCGAAGGGCGGTCCTTCTTCCTACAAGGGAAAGGCAAGGACAGGGCTTCGACAAGCTCAGCCTGAACGGGTTGGGGGTAAGGGTGGGCGAATCTGATCCGACCGTCGATCATAGCGGCCATCGTGCGCGGCTTCGCCAGCGTCTCGCCGAGGGTGGCCCCGATGCGCTGCTCGACCACGAGCTGGTCGAATATCTTCTCGCCCTCGCAATGCCGCGCCGCGACACCAAGCCGCTCGCCAAGCAACTGATCAGCCGGTTCGGCGGATTCGGCCGGCTCCTGTCCGCGGATCAAGAGGCCCTGCAGCGCGAGGGCCTGACCGAAGGCCAGGTCGCTGCGCTGAAGATCGCCCAGGCCGCGGCGCTGCGCCTGCTGCGCTCCGAGATCGCCGAGCAGCCGATCCTCGGCTCGTGGCAGGCCCTGCTCGACTATCTCCATGCCGACATGGCCCATCTCGCCGTCGAGCGCGTGCGCGTGCTGTTTCTCGATTCGAAGAACCGCCTGATCCGCGACGAGCCGATGTGGGAAGGATCGGTCGACGAAAGCGCCGTCCATGTGCGCGAGATCGTCCGCCGGGCGCTCGACTACCAGGCCACCGGCCTCATCATCGTTCACAACCATCCATCGGGCGATCCCCGCCCCAGCCCACAGGACATCGCGATCACCAAGGACATTGCCGATGCCGCGCGGCACCTCAAGATCACGCTTCACGACCACGTCATCGTAGGACGGAGCGGCCACGCAAGCCTGCGCGCGCTGGGTTTGATGTAGCCTTCGATCCTCCCTGTGAGCCGCAGGCTCATGGGGAGGGGGACCGCTCGCGAAGCGAGGGGTGGAGGGGCTTTCCAAGTTCGCGCCAAGCCCCTCCACCACCGACTGCGGCGGCGGTCCCCCTCCCCATCCCGCTGCGCGGGACAGGGAGGATTGATCCCTCCCCCTCCCCCTCCTAGAGGCTCGGCGCATGGTTCCCCGCTATTCCCGCCCCGACATGGCGGCCATCTGGTCGCCCGAATCCCGCTTCCGAATCTGGTTCGAGATCGAGGCGCACGCCCTCGACGCGATGGCCGAGCTCGGGGTCGTTCCGCGCGAGGCGGCGGCGAAGGTGTGGGACTGGTGGCGCACCGAACCCGCGATCGACGTCGAGCGGATCGACGCGATCGAGGCGGTGACCAAGCATGACGTGATCGCCTTCCTGACCTGGGTCGCCGAGCAGGTCGGGCCGGAGGCGCGCTTCCTCCACCAGGGCATGACCAGCTCCGACGTACTCGACACCGCCCTTGCGGTCCAACTGGCGCGGGCTTCCGACATCCTGCTCACGGGTCTCGACCGGCTCCTGGCCGTGCTGAAGCGGCGCGCGTTCGAGCACAAGCTCACCCCCACGATCGGGCGAAGCCACGGAATCCATGCCGAGCCGGTCACCTTCGGCCTCAAGCTGGCGGAAGCATATGCGGAATTCGCTCGGGCACGCACCCGGCTCGAGCGCGCGCGCGAGGAGATCGCGACCTGCGCCATTTCCGGCGCGGTCGGCACCTTCGCCAATATCGATCCTCGCGTGGAGGCCCATGTCGCGGAGATGATGAGCCTGACGGTCGAGCCGGTGTCGACCCAGGTCATCCCGCGCGACCGCCACGCTATGTATTTCGCAACGCTCGGCGTCATCGCCTCGTCGATCGAGCGGCTCGCGACCGAGGTCCGCCACCTCCAGCGCACCGAGGTCCTGGAGGCCGAGGAATATTTCTCGCCGGGCCAGAAGGGCTCGTCGGCGATGCCGCACAAGCGCAACCCGGTGCTGACCGAGAATCTGACCGGGCTCGCCCGCATGGTGCGCGGCTATGTCACGCCCGCCATGGAGAATGTCGCTTTGTGGCACGAGCGCGACATCAGCCACTCGTCGGTCGAGCGCTATATCGGCCCGGACGCCACGATCACGCTCGACTTCGCCCTCGCCCGGCTCACCGGCGTCATCGACAAATTGCTGGTCTATCCCGAGCGCATGCAGCGCAACATGGACCGGATGGGCGGCCTCATCCACTCGCAGCGCGTGCTGCTCGCCCTCACGCAGGCCGGCGCAAGCCGCGAGGACAGCTACCGCCTCGTCCAGCGCAACGCGATGAAGGTGTGGGAAAGCGACGGTGCGCTGAGCCTGCTCGACCTGCTCAAGGCCGACGAGGAGGTCACCGCCCTGCTCTCGCCCGCCGAGATCGAGGACAAGTTCGACCTCGGCTATCACTACAAACAGGTCGACAC
This sequence comes from Pseudomonadota bacterium, assembly GCA_023417515.1. Taxonomy (GTDB): domain Bacteria; phylum Pseudomonadota; class Alphaproteobacteria; order Sphingomonadales; family Sphingomonadaceae; genus Allosphingosinicella. The sequence continues at coordinate 15,122 of JAEZFL010000072.1, forward strand.
GATCTTCGAGCGAGTTTTCGGCAAATAAGCGGCGCGGAAGGCGAAGGATTTTCCCTCCCGCCGGGACTATGACCGGTGGAGTCCTTGGGGAGGGAAGACATGCCGGACATCAGCGGATCCGTCGGACAGGGCGGCGACAACAACCACGCCGACGTGCTCGTCGTGCAGCAGCTTCTCAACAAGCTGGTGGCGAGCCTTGGGTTGGAGCGGCTCAAGGAAGATGGCCTGTTCGGCATCGAGACTGTCGGCGCGATCCGCCGCTACCAGGCGGATGTCATCGAAATGAGCAGGCCCGACGGCAGGATCGATGTCGGCGGGAAGACTTGGCGGGCATTGGCCGCCGGCAAAGTTCCGGCTGCCAAGCCGAAAGCGTCAGCGTCAGCGCCGGCGGCCGCAGCGGCGCCCCAGCCGGCACCAAGGGGCAAAGCGCGATGGACCTGGGACCAGTCCGCCGGCACGCTCGCCTGGGACGGCAAGGTCGTCGCTCATGGCTATGCCGGCAAGGGCACGGGCAAGAACAATCCCGCCATGGACGGCGTGAAGAAGACCGGCCCGATACCCCGCGGCGTCTGGCGAATGACTGCCATGAAGGCGAGCAAGAATACCGGACCCGGGACGATCGTCCTCATTCCGGAGCCCGGAACGGACACCAAGGGCCGGTCGGAGTTCCGGGTCCATGGCGACAACAAAACGGGCACGGCGAGCGAAGGCTGCATCATCCTGCCCAGATCCGTGCGCGACCTCATCTGGGATCGCCGCGACAAGTCGCCGTTGATTGAAGTGATCGAGTAGCCGCGAGGCTAACGCAGCGCCGGTCCAGACTGCGACCCCGTGGACGGACCGTCACCTTCCACACGCGGCCAGCCGTCGCGCCACACGAGGCGGTCGAGGAGCATCACGCGGCGGGTGTTGATCTCGTCCGTCGGGCGTGAGCGCGGGCGGCGGGTGTCGACGGCATGGTACAGGATCCAGTGGTCGCCGCGCGCATCCTCGACCACCGAATTGTGGCCGGGAGCGAGCCAAGTGCCGCGGCGCCCGAGGATGACGCTGTTGGGAGCGCCGGTCGCCTCGGCAAGAGTCTCGAACGGGCCGGTGGCGCTGCGCGAGCGGGCGACCATCATCGCGTAATGGGCATTGGGGCCGCAGCAATTGTCGCCCGAGTAGAAGAGATAATAATAGCCGTCGCGGCGGACCACCCAAGCGCCTTCGACCAGGCGCTGGTAGTTAAGGGGGTCCTCGTTCCGGATCACGGGCACGAGGTCGATCGGGCGGCTGCCGGGCGCGAAGCTGGCGCGGTCGGGCGCAAGCTCCTGCACCTTGATCGGGCCGAAGCCCGAGCCCCAGTAGAGCAGGCGCTTGCCGGTGGCGGGGTCGTCATAGGCCATGGGGTCGATGTTGACGAAGCCCTCGCCGCACAGGAGCGGGCGGCCGATGTCGGTGAACGGTCCCTCGGGCCGGTCCGACGTGGCGACGGCGAGACACAGGCCGCGGCTCTCGTCGGTGAGAGCGGCGTCCGGCTTGGCGGAATAATAAAGATAGTAGCGGCCGTCAGCCTGATGGACGTGTGGCGCCCAGAAATCCTGAGTCCGGCTGGCCCATGACGGCTTCACCGGAAGCGCGTCCCCGACGATTCCCCATATCACCAGGTCGTGCGAGCGAGCGACGGGCAGGTTGAGCATCCGTCCGTCATGCTGCCCCTGCGTTCCGTAAGCATAATGGGTGCCGTCGCGGCCACGCAGATAGGCCGGATCGGGGAAGTCGGTGTCGAGGACCGGGTTCTGATAGGTGGTCGCAATGGGAATGGCGTAGTGCGGCGCGCAGCCGGCGAGGACGAGGAGGAGCGGGAGGAGCAGGCGCAGCATGGTCAGCCTCGCTCGCCATGATGGTGCGGCGTGCCGCCGTGACGGTGCGGCGGGTTGCGCAGGCTGTTGTAGACGGTCTCGACGAACGCCCGGGGCGGGATGAAGTCGTCTTCGCTGCCGTAGGAATCGGCAAGGCCGAGCGCGTGGATCTGCTCCAGGCTGCGGCCGGCCGCGATTTCGGTCGCGACCCGATCACGAACGTCGCTGATGTAGGAGCGATAAGAGACAAGATCGGCCCTTGTCGCCATCGGACCATGGCCAGGGATGATTCGGGTCGACTCGTTGGCAATGTCGAGCGCGACGTCGATCGCCGCCAGCAGCCCGTCGACCGAGCCGCCCGATTCGAGGTCGATGAACGGCAGCATGCCGTGGAAGAAGGTGTCGCCCATGTGGAGCACGTTGGCGCCGGTCCAGTAGATCAGCGCATCGCCGTCGGTATGGGCATTGGCGACGTGCCTGACGCGGATCGTGTCGCCGTTGAGATGGAAGGTCACGCCGTCGTCGAACGTCACCACCGGAAGCGCGCCGCGCGGCGCCGCAGGGACCATCTCGCCGCGCAGCATCTGGCCGGCCGACAGGCGGCGGCGGACATTGTCGTGGGCGACGATCACCGCGCCGCGGGCGCCGAAATTCTCGTTCCCGCCGGTGTGATCGCCGTGCCAATGGGTGTTGATCACGAAGCGCACCGGATCGGGGTCGATCGCCGCGACTGCCGCAGCGATCCGCTCGGTCAGGGGCGCATATTGGTCGTCGATCAGGATGTTGCCGTCGGCGCCGTGGCTGAGGCCGATATTGCCGCCCGCGCCGAACAGAACCGCGACACTCGGCGCGAGCCGTTCGACCCGCACCGGCACGGAGTCGAGGCTGCGCTGGGCGGCGGCGGGGCCGGCGAGACCGAGCAGAAGAGCGGCGATGATCGGCTTGCGCATGCGGCGGCTCCGGTTCGTTTCGGAGCCGGTGTAGCGTGGCCGCCGGCGCCGGAGAAGCACCGGCGCTCCGTTTAGCCGAGCATCGTCTTGATCTTCTGGAAGAAGCCCTGAGTCTCGGGACATTCGTCGCCGGTCTCGGTGCGTCGGAACTCCTCGAGCAGCTCCTTCTGGCGCGCGCTGAGCTTTGTCGGGGTCTCGACATGGACCTCGATGACCATGTCGCCGTTGCCGCGGCTGTTGAGCACCGGCATTCCGGCGCCGCGGATTCGGACCTGCTTGCCCGACTGCATGCCGGCCGGGATCCTGACCTCGTGCGGCTTCTTGTCGAGGCCGGGGACCTGGATCGAGCCGCCGAGCGCCGCCGTCGTGAAGCTGACCGGACAGCGCGCGAACAAGGTCGAGCCGTCGCGCTGGAACACCGCGTGCCGCGACATGTGCAGAAAGATGTAAAGGTCGCCCGGAGGACCGCCGCGCACGCCGGCCTCGCCTTCGCCGGCGAGGCGGATGCGGGTGCCCTCGTCGACGCCGGCGGGAATGGTGACCGACAGCGACTTGCGCTTCTGGACCCGGCCGTCGCCGTGGCAGGCGGTGCAGGGATCGGCGATGACCTCACCGACACCGTGGCAGCTCGGGCAGGTCTGCTCGAGCACGAAGAAGCCCTGGCGGGCACGGACCTGGCCGCGGCCGCCGCACAGATTGCACTGGCGCGCCGAGGTGCCCGGCTTGGCGCCCGAACCGTCGCACGGCTCGCACTTGGCGGTGCTGTCGATGGTGACGTCGACCGACTTGCCGGTGAAGGCGTCCTCGAGACGGATCTCGAGGTCGTAGCGAAGGTCCGAGCCGCGCCGCGCATTGGTTCGGCGGTCGCCCCGGCCGGCGTTCATGAACTCGCCGAAGACGGTCTCGAAAATATCGTTGAACTGGCCGAAATCCTGGCCGTTGCCGGCGCCGTTGCCATTCTGGAAGGCGGCCTTGCCGAAGCGGTCGTAGGCTGCGCGCTTCTGCGGGTCCCTGAGGCAGTCATAGGCCTCGCTGATCGCCTTGAACTTCTCCTCCGAGACCTTGCAATTGGGATTGCGGTCCGGATGGCATTCCATCGCAAGGCGGCGATAGGCGGACTTGATGGTCTTGTCGTCGGCGCCACGTTCGACCTGCAGCAGCTCGTAATAATCCTGGTCAAGCATACTCACACCCTCTCCCCTTCAGGGGAGAGGAGGGACTGCTTCGCAGCCCCGGAGAGGGGAAGATCCGTCACCATCGAACTGCCTTCATCGCCTCTCTCACAGCCCCCTCTCCCCGGCCCTCTCCCCGCGAGCGGGGAGAGGGAGGAAGAATTTATCCCTTGTTCTCGTCGACCTCGGAATATTCGGCGTCGACGACGTCCTCGTCGCCGCCGGCCGCGGTCTGCGCCTCGCCGGTCTGCTCGCCGCCGGGCGAGGCCTGGGCCTGCTGGTCGCGCTCGTAGATCGCCTGGCCGAGCTTCATCGCCGACTGGGCGAGAGCCTGCGCCTTGGTCTTGATCGTCTCGGTGTCGCCGCCTTCGAGCGCGGTCTTCACCTCGGCGACGGCGCCCTCGATCTCGCCCTTCAAACCGGCGTCGATCTTGTCGCCATGCTCCTCGAGCTGGCGCTCGGTTGAGTGGACCAGGCTCTCGGCATTGTTCTTGGCCTCGGCCGTCTCGCGGCGCTTCTTGTCCTCCTCGGCGAACTGCTCCGCCTCGCGGACCATCCGCTCGATGTCGGCATCCTGGAGGCCGCCCGACGCCTGGATGCGGATCTGCTGCTCCTTGCCGGTGCCCTTGTCCTTGGCGTGGACGTTGACGATGCCGTTGGCGTCGATGTCGAAGGTGACCTCGATCTGCGGAACGCCGCGCGGCGCCGGGGGAATGCCGACCAGATCGAACTGGCCGAGCAGCTTGTTGTCCGCGGCCATCTCGCGCTCGCCCTGGAAGACGCGGATGGTCACCGCATTCTGGTTGTCCTCGGCGGTCGAATAGACCTGGCTCTTCTTGGTGGGGATGGTCGTGTTGCGATCGATCATCCGGGTGAACACGCCGCCCAGAGTCTCGATTCCGAGCGACAGCGGGGTCACGTCGAGAAGGAGGACGTCCTTGACGTCGCCCTGCAGAACGCCGGCCTGGATCGCGGCGCCCATGGCAACGACCTCGTCCGGGTTGACGCCGGTGTGCGGCTCCTTGCCGAAGAACTCCTTCACGACCTCACGGACGCGCGGCATCCGGGTCATGCCGCCGACGAGGACGACCTCGTCGATGTCGGCCGCCTTCACGCCAGCGTCTTCGAGCGCCTTCTTGCAAGGATCGAGAGTGCGCTTGATGAGATCGCCGACGAGGCGCTCGAGGTCGGCGCGGGTGATCGACTTGACGAGGTGCTTCGGACCGTTCTGATCGGCGGTGATGAAGGGCAGGTTGACCTCGGTGGTCTGGGCCGAGCTCAATTCGATCTTCGCCCGCTCGGCGCCTTCCTTGAGGCGCTGAAGGGCGAGGCGGTCGTTCCTGAGGTCGATGCCTTCCTGCTTCTTGAACTCGTCAGCGAGGTAATCGACGATCTTGGCGTCGAAATCCTCGCCGCCGAGGAAGGTGTCGCCGTTGGTCGACTTCACCTCGAACACGCCGTCGCCGATCTCGAGGATCGAGACGTCGAACGTGCCGCCGCCAAGGTCGTAGACCGCGATCGTCTTGCCGTCATTCTTCTCAAGGCCGTAGGCGAGCGCGGCCGCGGTCGGCTCGTTGATGATGCGCAGCACTTCGAGGCCGGCGATCTGGCCGGCGTCCTTGGTCGCCTGGCGCTGGGCGTCGTTGAAATAGGCCGGAACGGTGATCACCGCCTGGGTGACGGTCTCGCCGAGATAGGCCTCGGCGGTTTCCTTCATCTTCTGGAGGATGAAGGCGGAAATCTGGGACGGGCTATAGTCCTTGCCGCCGGCATTGACCCAGGCGTCGCCATTCGGTCCCTTGGAAATCGTGTAAGGGACGAGCTCCATGTCCTTCTTGGTCATGGGATCGTCGAAGCGGCGGCCGATCAGGCGCTTCACCGCGAAAACCGTGTTGTCGGGATTGGTGACCGCCTGGCGCTTGGCCGGCTGGCCGACGAGCCGCTCACCTTCCTTGGTGAAGGCGACGATGGACGGCGTGGTACGCGCGCCTTCCGCATTCTCGATGACCTTCGCTGTGCCCCCTTCCATCACGGCAACACAGCTGTTGGTCGTGCCAAGGTCGATGCCAATAACTTTAGCCATATCTCTTAGCCTCTTTGCCCCATCTGAATAGTTCAGCATCTCCCGCCCGTTAACGGCGCGGGAGCTTGTTACCGGGTCGATATAGGTGGCGTTCGGGTTGCGACAAGAAGTCCCAGCCCATAGGGGATGGCCCATGTTCGGACGTTTGCTCGCAGCCGCTCCGCTGCTCATCCTCGCCGCCTGCCAGGGCACCCAGCAACAGCCCGCCGTGACGGTCACCGACGCGGTCGTGACGGTCCCGGCCGTTCCGGACGGGCCGGGCGCGGGCTATTTCACGCTTCGCGGCGCCGGTGGCGGCGGAACCTTGCAGGGGATCGCCAGCCCGCGCGTCGAGCGGATCGAGCTTCACGAAACGCGCGATGAAGGCGGCATGAGCCGGATGGCGGCGATCGAAAGCGTCGCGGTCGGCGACGGCGAGGTGCGGTTCGAGCCGGGCGGCAAGCATGCGATGCTGTTCGGGGTCGACCCGGCGCTCGAGGTCGGCGACCGACTGAGCCTCACCTTCACCTTCGAGGGCGCTCCGGCGGTGACGGTCGAGGCGGACGTGCGCGGCCCCGGCCAGGCGCATGCCGGGCACTGAGTTCCCTCCTCCCGGCAAAGGAGAGGGACGGACCCGCCCGCGCAGCGGGTGGGAGGGTGAGGGCAAGCTTCTCCCCGCCCAATCACCCGCCGCTCCGGCGCGTTCGTGCCCTCACCCGTCTCGGCTTCGGCGAGCCACCCTCTCTCCTGCAGGGAGAGGGATTTGGTGACCCGGCGCCATCTCACCTCGGGGGAGCGCGAGATGGCCCGGATCGTGTTCGGCGAGGCGATCGATTACGCGCCGGTGACGGTGAACCGGCGGAAGTGGTTTCCGCTTCAGGCGCCGAAATATGTGATGTCGCCGGACGGCCATGTCTGGGTCCATCCCGGCGCGCCGGAGAAGTGGGCGGAGGATTATTCGACCGCCCGGCCGGGGCTGCAGGAGCTGTTCATCCACGAGATGACGCATGTGTGGCAGGCCCAGACCAAGGGGCGCTGGTATTTGCCGCTGATGCGGCACCCCTTCTGCCGCTACGATTACCGGTTCGTTCCGGGGAAGCCGTTCGGCTGGTACGGGCTCGAGCAGCAGGCCGAGATCGTCCGGCACGTGTGGATGTGGCGCATGGGGCGCAGGCCGCTTGGGGCGCCGCCGCTGGAGCAATTGGAACCCCTCCTGCCGTTCGGCGCCTAAGCTGTCATCCCCGCGAAAGCGGGGATCCAGCTGCCTTCGCAGGGCGGAAGAAAAGAAGCTGAATTCCCGCTTTCGCGGGAATGACAGGGTGGGTTCGCGGGGCGGACAAGTCGAGCTAGGGTGCGCTCCGGATGGATGAGCCCGCGGCCACGCCCCGGTTGGTCAAACGCCACCGGTTTTCGACGCGCATCTGGCATTGGGTGAACGCGGTCGCGGTCATCGTCATGCTGATGAGCGGGCTGATGATCTTCAACGCCCATCCGCGCCTCTATTGGGGGCAGTATGGCGCCAATGCCGACCCGGCCTGGCTGCAGATCGGAAGCGACGCGCAGGGCGGCTTCCTCAAGCTGGGCTCGGCGCGGATCGGAACGACGGGCATGCTCGGGCGATGGAGCGACGGCGAGGGCCGAGTCCAGAACCGCGCCTTTCCCGGCTGGGCGACGATCCCGTCGACCTACAATCTGGCGGCGGCGCGGCGGTGGCACTTCTTCTTCGCCTGGATCCTCGGAGTCGCACTGATGCTCTTCCTGATCCGGGCCTTGTGGAACCGCCACGCGCAGAGCGACCTGCGCCCGCGGCTCAGAGAGCTCGCACCTCGTCATTTGTGGCGGGAGATCAAGGACCATGCGCGGCTGCGCTTTCCGGCCGGCGAGGCGGCGTTGCGCTACAACAGCCTCCAGAAGCTCAGCTATTTCGCCGTCATCTTCGTCCTGTTGCCGCTCGTCATCCTGACCGGCCTGACCATGTCGCCGGGGGTCAACGCCGCGTGGCCGTGGGTTCTCGACCTGTTCGGAGGGCGGCAGTCGGCGCGCTCGATCCATTTCATCGCGGCGGTGCTGCTGGCGCTGTTCATCCTGGTGCATGTCGTCATGGTGGTTCTGACAGGACCGATCCGCCAGCTGCGCGCGATGATCACCGGCTGGTACCAAGTGCCCGAGCCCAAGCCCAGGCTCCGCCATCCCTGGCAAGTCGGCGAGGAGGAGATGGGCGCATGATCACCCGCCGCACCTTCATCGTCGGCGCCGGCGGCCTGAGCGTCGCGGGTTGCGACCGGTTGAACGAGAGCGAGGGCTTCCGTTCGCTGCTTCGGTCGGCGGAAGGGCTCAACATGCGCGCCCATCGCCTGATCACCGCCCGCGACGCGCTCGTCCGCGAATATGGCGCGGCGGACATCTCGCCGGTGTTCCGGCCGAACGGAACGATCATGCCGAGCACTGCGGAATATCAGGCGCTCGCCGCCGGCCGCTTCGCCGACTGGCGGCTGACGGTGGACGGCATGGTGCGGCAGCCGTTGTCGCTGTCGCTGGCGCAGGTCCAGCAACTGCCGCGGCGGACCCAGATCACCCGCCACGATTGCGTCGAGGGCTGGTCGGCGATCGGCAAGTGGACCGGGGCGGTGCTGGGGCCGATCCTCGACGCCGCCGGACTTCGCGACGCGGCGCGCTACATCGTCTTCCACTGCATGGATCGGTTCGGACCGCGGCCTTATTATGAGAGCATCGACCTGATCGACGCCTTTCATCCGCAGACCATCCTCGCCTACGCGCTCAACGACCAGGCGCTTCCGGTCGCCAACGGCGCGCCGCTGCGCCTCCGGGTCGAGCGCCAGCTCGGCTACAAGCATGCCAAATATCTCCACCGGATCGAGGCGCGGGCGACACTGAGCGGCCTCCATGGCGGGCGCGGCGGATTGTGGGAGGATACGACCGACTACGAATGGTATGCCGGCATCTAGTCGATGTGACCGGCAAGCCATTCCTCGATCGCGGTATAGGCGGTGCGGCCGCGCGGAGGCGAGTCGCCGAGGCCGGTCGCGAAGAAGGCGATGCCGCGGCCGCTCGCCGGGTCGACCCACAGGCCCGAGCGGACGCCATAAGCCTCGCCGGCATGACCGATGGCCGACCGGCCGTCGCCGAACAGGTCGTCGTCGCAACCGAGGTCCCCCAGCAGGCGCTGCACCGCGAGGCCGTAGGCGCAGTAGAAGCCCTCTTCAGTGTCGCCGTTGATGCCGTCCCAGGCCCATGACCGGGCGGTCATCATGTCGATCGACTCGGGTGACAGGAACGGTGCCCCGCGGTGCGAGCCGCGGTTGAGCAGGAGCATGCCGACCGTGGCGAGATCGCGCGCCGAGATGCGCAGGCCGCCCTGCGGCGAGAAGAGTGCGCCGTTGCTGCCGGGGACGTAGCCGGAGACGTCGCAGCGCACGCCGTCCGGCGCCAGCACGGGGCAATCCGGGCGGCGGCCCCGAAGATCGTCGCGGATCACGGCCCCGTCCGGCCGGTAGAGGACCACCGCACGGGCCATCGCGGAGCCGCTGCAGGTCGTCCAGTTGAAGCAGGCATCGAGGCCGAGCGGGTCGAGCACCAGCCGCTCCATCAGCCGGTCGAACCGCTCGCCGGTCGCCCGCTCCATCACCGAGGCGACGACCGGGAAGTTGAGGTTGGCGTAGCGAAAGTAGCTGCCGGGACGGTGGAAGCCGAAAGCGTCCCGCGTCCCGACCACGCTTCGCAGCGTCGTGCCGAGGGGGACAGCATAATCCACGCCATCCTCGAGCGAGGAAGTGTGCGAGAGGAGATGGCGCAGGGTGATCGGCGCGTCCGGGAAATGCGGGTTGCGCAGCGGCCAGCCGAGATAATCCGAGACGTCCCGGTCAAGGTCGAGCCGCCCCTGCTCGACCAGCCGCATCACGCCCAAGGCCACGACCAGCTTGCTCACCGAGGCGATGCGGATCGGGTCGTCAATGGTGAGCGCGCGGTCGGCGCGGCGGTCGGCGAGGCCGGAGGCGCCGCTCGCGGTGATCCCTGCGCGGTCGAAGGTCGCCCAGGCGTAGGTTTGGGCGGGCGGCGGCTCGGGCAGCGTGGCGCAGCCGGTCAGCAGGCTCGTCAGGACGATGAGAAGGGCACGCACGCTCCATCGTCACTTCCGCAGAAGCGAGAGTCCAGAGCGTTCCTCCCCATGAGGCGCACCCTCCCCGCACGCTGCGCGCGCAGGGAGGAACTCAGTCCGGCTTCCTGGCTACGCCGACGAGGGCGGGGCGGAGGAGGCGGTCCTTGATCATGTAGCCGGACTGGAGCTCCTGGACGATCGTGCCCGGGGTCTCGTCGCTCGGCACTTCGAGCATCGCCTGGTGGCGGTTGGGATCGAGCGGCTGGCCCATCGCCTCGACGCGGCTGATGCCGTGGCGCTGGAACACGGTGTCGATCTCGCGAGCGGTCGCCTCGATCCCGGTGATGAGGCCCTTGAGCCGCTCGTCGGCGCGCACATCCTCGCCGACCGCGGCGAGCGCGCGCTCGATATTGTCCTTCACCGACAGGATGTCGCGGGCGAAGGCGGTCGCGGCATAGGCATGCGCGTTCTGCTTCTCCTGCTCGAGGCGGCGGCGGACATTCTGGGTCTCGGCCTGGGCGTAGAGGACGTGCTGGCGCACCTCCTCGAGCTCGCGCTCGAGCTCGCCGAGGCGGTCAAGGTCGGCATTGGCCGCGGCCTCGTCGCCGACGCGCTCTTCGTCGAGGATTTCCTGGTCGGAATTCTGGTTGTCGTTCTCGTCAATCATCCCATCAATCTCGACAATGTCTTGGCTGTGAAGTCCACCATGGGCACGACCCGCGCGTAGTTCAACCGCGTGGGACCGATCACTCCGACCACGCCGACGACCTTGCCGTCGCTGCCGCGATAGGGGGCGGCGATCACCGACGAGCCGGACAGGGCGAACAGCTCGTTCTCCGAGCCGATGAAGATCTTCATTCCGGCGCCGGCACGGGCGCGGTCGAGCAGGCGGGCGATCTCCTCCTTGCCCTCGAGCTCGCCGAGCAGCTGGCGGACGCGCTCGAGGTCGGCGGCGGCCTCGGGGTCGATCAGGTTGGCCTGGCCGCGCACGATCAGCACGGGGCGGCGCGCGCCGTCCTCGGACCAGACGGCGAGGCCGGCCTCGACGAGCTGCTGCGCAGCGCGATCGAGCGCAGCGCGGCCATCACGAATCTCGGCGCCGAGGCGCGCCTGGGCCTCATGCAGGGTGAGGCCGGCGAGGCGCGCGCTGATGAAATTGCTCGCTTCGTTGAGCGCGGACGCGCTGACGCCCGCCGGCAGGTCGATGACCCGGTTCTCGACGCTGCCGTCGGCGCCGACCAGCACCGCGAGCGCCTGGCGCGGCGACAAGGGCACGAAGGCGAGCTGGCGAAGCACCGGCTCCTCCTTGGGGACCAGCACGATTCCGGCGCAGGCGGACAGGCCGGAAAGCGCCGCGGTGGCGTTGCTGATCGCCTGCTCGATCGGTCCGCTTCGGTCGATCAGCCCCTCGATCGCGGCGCGCTCCTGCGGGGTCGGCTCGGCCGCCTGCATGATGCCGTCGACGAACAGGCGGAGGCCATGCTCGGTCGGAATCCGGCCGGCGGAGGTGTGCGGGGCGGCGAGCAGGCCGGCTTCCTCAAGGTCCTGCATGACGTTGCGGATCGACGCCGGCGACAGGTTGAGCGCCGAGGTGCGCGCGATGGTGCGCGAGCCGACCGGGTGGCCCGAATCGAGATAGGATTCGACGACCAGGCGGAAGATGTCCCGCGCGCGTTCGCTCTGCTCGACGATCGACGACATGGGCGTGATGTAGTCAGGATTCCGCCTACGACCAATCCTCCCCGAGCTTGTCTCGGGGAGGCCTATTCGTCGTGGCCGATCAGTTCCCGGATCGGAAGAAGCTCCGGCGCGCGGGTGAGGCGGTCGGCGATGGCGCGGTTCCGGTCCATGTCGCAGCCATAATAGAAATAGAAGCTCTGCGAGTTGCCGATCGTGCTGAACCAGGTGACCTCGGCCGACGGCAGGTCGGTCGCCATCTGCCGGCAGGCCTCGCCCGCCATCCGCACCGAGCCCTCGGCGGGCCGGAGCGGCGCGAGCTGGGCGGCGAAGGCGCGATATTGCTGCGGCGTGATCCGGAAGCTGCGCACGCCGGTGACGGCGGTGAAGCGCTTGCCCTCGAAGGTGCCGGTGCCGTCGGGACTGACCGTCACCCGGTAGACCGGGCAGGCGCCGAAGCAGGGGCCGGTTTCATAGCTGATCGATTCCGATTCGATCGGGATCGGCCGGTCCGCCATGGTCGTGCAACCGGCCACGGCCAGCAACAAGAAAGCACTCGCGACTCGTTTCACCACGCGCTCGGATCCTCACTATGATTTCGCGGCCGCAATGAAGACGCCCTGCTGAACCGTGGCTGTCTAGAGGCTCCGGCGGCGCCAGCCGACGATGATCAGCAACAAGCCGATCCCGGCGAGGACGAGGCCGTAGGTCACCCACCGGTCGGCGCCGAGCATGAAGCTTCCCGACGGCCAGTGGATGACCCCCGCGCCCTGCCCGGCGAACAGCAGCCCGGCGGCGAGAAGCAGCACGCCGACAAATGTGAGCAAGCCTTTCATATCGCTGCCTCCCATGGCTGGTGCCGAGCGGGCCGAGCGGTTAAAGCCCCCGGGCCAGCAGCAACCGGAGCCAGTTTATGCGTCCCTCAGGCCGCGCGCCAGACCAGATGCGCACCATCGTCATGGAGCCGGGATTCACCCGCCACGCCGAGGGGAGCTGCCTGGTCAGCTTCGGCGACACGCGCGTCCTGTGCACCGCCTCGCTCGAGGGCGGAATTCCCGGCTGGCTTCGCGGCAAGGGCCAGGGCTGGGTGACAGCCGAATATGGCATGCTTCCCCGCGCCACCCACACACGCGGACGGCGCGAGGCGGCGGCGGGCAAGCAGTCGGGCCGGACCCAGGAAATCCAGCGACTGATCGGCCGCTCGCTTCGCGCGGTCGTCGACCTGCCCGCGCTCGGCGAGCGGCAGATCACGGTCGATTGCGACGTCATCCAGGCCGACGGCGGCACGCGCACCGCGGCGATTTCGGGCGCCTGGGTGGCGCTTCGAATCGCGGTCAACAAGCTGATGGCCGAGCAGGCGCTTCCGCGCGACCCGATCCTGCGCAAGGTCGCGGCGGTGAGCTGCGGAATCCATGACGGCAATGCGGTGCTCGACCTCGATTATGTCGAGGACAGCGCGGCCGGCTGCGACGGCAATTTCGTTCTGACCGACGACGGCAACATCGTCGAGGCGCAGGTCACCGCCGAGGGGGAATGCTATGACGAGGAGGGCTTGCTGCGCCTCCTCCGCCTCGCCCGGATCGGCTGCGCGGAGATCTTCGCGGCGCAGGAGAAAGCGGTGAGCGGACGATGACCGAGGTCGCGCGCAAGCTCGAGCCGGGCCGGCTCGTCATCGCCAGCCACAACAAGGGCAAGATCCGCGAGATCGCCGCCTTGCTCGGACCCTACGGCATCGAGCCAGTGTCGGCCGCCGAGCTCGATCTGCCCGAGCCGGAGGAAACCGGAACGAGCTTCATCGACAATGCCGATCTCAAGGCGCGGGCCGCGTCCGACCTGTCGGGCATGGTCGCGCTCGCCGACGACAGCGGCCTGTGCGTCGAGGCGCTCGGAAACCGGCCGGGAATCTTCTCGGCGCGCTGGGCGCTGGATGAGGAGGCGCAGGTGCCGCCGGACGACGAGCCTGGCAATGTCGAGGGCGACCGCGACTTCATGCGCGCGATGCGCCGGGTCCATGACGAGATCGAGGCGCTCGGACCCGAGGCGGCGGAGAATTTGAACGCGCATTTCGTCTGCGCGCTCGCCGTGGTCTGGCCCGACGGGCACAGCGAGTGGTTCGAGGGCCGGGTCGACGGCACCCTCGTGTGGCCGCCGCGCGGGGACAAGGGCTTCGGCTACGACCCGATGTTCGTGCCCGCCGGCGAGACCCAAACGTTCGGCGAGATGGACCCGGACGCGAAGCACCGAATCAGCCACCGCGCCGACGCGTTCAGGAAGCTGGTGGAGGCGTTGTTCTGACTTTAGCCCCTCCCCTTCAGGGGAGGGGTTGGGGTGGGGCCTGTGCCGCGCCCTCGCCCAGGGGGCGCGCGCC
>JAEZFL010000023.1 GCA_023417515.1 Pseudomonadota bacterium
GTCGCCGTCCGCGCCGTCGTGAGTCGCTGCGCCGCCGCCGGCCGGGCCTCGGCAGGCGCCGGAGCGCGGGTCACCGACGCCTGGCGCAGCAAGGGCTGCTGAGCAGCACGCGGCTGCGCGGCTTCGGTCACCGCCGGACGCGCGGGAGTGGACGCGGCCGACGGCGCCGAAGCCTGGACGACATGGGGCATGGCGGGAGCGGGCTGCGGCGCATCGGCCATGCGCACCGGCGCCTCCATCGGCGAGGCCTGCGACGGCAGCTCGAGCTGGGCCAGCGTGACCTCGCTGTCGAGGAACTGGCCGGCGGTCGGCGCGGTGAATCCGAAATCGGCCGACGCCCAGTGCTGGAGCTGGTGGACCCGGCTGCGCGTCCCAAGCTCGGTGTTCAAGGTTCGGATCGACTGCTTCAGCTCGGCGATCTGCGAATCGAGCTGGGCGAGCTCGGCGCGCTCGGCCGCGACGCTCAGCGAGAACATGTAGCAGGTGAGCGCGGCCGCGCCGATTCCGGCGACCCAGCCGACCGACTTGAAGCTCCTGGCGCTCATGCGTGCCTCCCTTTGCTATTCGATGCCCGGGCGAGCGCACCGGTGCGCCGTGCGGCGCGCAGCGTGGCGGAGCGTGCGCGCGGATTGCGTTGGGTTTCTGCGTCGGACGGGCGAACCGCCTTCGCCACCGCCTCGAAGGTCGGCGGCGGGCCCGGCCTGGCCTCGGGCAGATGGCGCGATCCGCCGCCGGCCGCGCCGCTGCGCTCCTTGAGGAAGCGCTTGACGATCCGGTCCTCGAGGCTGTGGAAGGTCACGACCGCGAGCCGGCCGCCGGGCTTCAGCACCTGCTCGGCCGCCTCGAGCCCGTCCTCGAGCTCGGCAAGCTCCTCGTTCACCGCGATTCGAAGCGCCTGGAAGGTGCGCGTCGCCGGGTCCTTCTTGAGTCCGGGATGGTGGCCGAGCGCGCGGCGCACGACGTCAGCCAGCTCGCCGGTCCGGCTGATCGGCCGCGCCGCCACGATCGCCCGGGCGACCCGCCGCGACTGCTTCTCCTCGCCATAATGATAGAGGATGTCGGCGAGCTCGGCCTCGTCGGCCTCGTTGACGATGTCGGCGGCGCTGCGCCCTTCACGGCCCATGCGCATGTCGAGCGGACCGTCGGACTGGAAGGAGAAGCCGCGCTCGGCCTGGTCGAGCTGCATCGACGACACGCCGATGTCGAGCGTGACCCCGTCGACGCTGTCGACTCCACGGTCGGCAAGCGCCTGGCGCATCCGGGAGAAACGCTCCGGAACCAGCGCCAGGCGCCCCCCGCTGGCGGCCGCGATACGCTCCCCGCCTTCGATCGCCAGGGGGTCGCGGTCGAAAGCGAAGACACGGGCCGCCCCACAATCGAGCATGGCCTTGCTGTAGCCTCCGGCGCCGAAGGTGCCGTCGACATGGGTCTCGCCGGGGGCAATGGCGAGCGCTGCCATGACTTCGTCGATGAGCACCGGCACGTGCGGCGGCGCATTGTCGTTGGACACGGTCAGGGCGCTCATGCCGCGCCCCTTTCCTCGAGCAGGTCGGCCGCGACCGCGCGGATCGCCGCGGCCTCGCACGTCAGCGCGACCTGCGGGTTCCAGATCTGGAACTCGCCGCCCATGCCGATGAACATCGCAAGCTCGTCGATCCCGGCGCGCTTCTTGAGGCGCGGCGGCAGGATGATGCGGCCCGACGCGTCGTAGACCGTGTCGACGGTGCCGGCGAACAGGCTCGCCTGCATCTCGAGCTCGGCGAGCGGATCGGGATTCTCGCCAAGGCGCTTTTCGGCCTTGTCCTGCATGACCGCAGAATAATTGGCGTCGTAGCCGACCAGGCACTGGAAGTCGGAATGGGGGCTGAGGACGAGGAGCTTCTCGTCGGAGCGGCGCTCGATCTTCTGGCGGATGAAGGCGGGGACGGACAGACGCCCCTTGGCGTCGATCGCGTTCAGCGCGCTTCCCCTGAAGAGATGCTCCCGTTCCACTGACGCGCCCCAAATCCCCAAAACACGGGGCCGCTCCCCAGCGACCGCACGCATCCGTGCGGCCGCAGCCGTCAGTTCACGATGATCGGGAACAGCCCCTGACTAGCAATTGGGGATTACCCCAAATGGAGTGGGGATGGAAGGGGTTTTCATGGGTTTTTTGGGGATTTGACGGGCAAACACGGCGCGCGAGACTATGTTTCTATTCTGTTCCCACTTCTTGTTCTTGCACTGTTCACCGGTACAGGCCTGTGGATAATGTTGTTGGCAAAGCCACCGCGCAAGGGGGCGCGACGGAGAGCCGACTCGGCGCTCCGCAACGCGGCCCCAGATCAAGTAATCGGAAAGTCGAGCCGACGGCGCGGTCAGATTAAGGCTGGACGGGCGCCGTGCTGTTGGCCTGGTTGACCTCGGCGCGGGGCGCGACCCCGAGCTCGGCCAGCGGCTCCTCGGGCACGACCGTGTTGGCCGCGACCGCATTCTCGCCCGTCAGATCTTCGGAAGTGATCGGCGCCTCATCCTGCGGGGTCCCGGTCAAGGCCGCGGCCAACAGCACCGCGACGAAGACGAATCCCAGGCCGGTAAGGCCGATCCGAACTCGCTGCATGGGGGGCCTTATAACCGGCACGGCCGGCAAGCGCCACCGTCTGGCAGCGCCCGGCTAAATCGCGATTGGTCCGACAAAAGTTAACATCGCCCTTGACGCAAGGAAACTCGGTCGCAAAACGCCACCCATGAAGACCCCCAACCTCCTCGCGGCCGCTTCCCTCGCGGCCCTGATCACCCTCGCCGCCTGCAACAAGGAGCCCGAGGTCATCGGCGGGCCCGCCGATCCGCAGGCCGAAGCCCTCAGGAATGCGCCTCCGGTCGAGCTTCCCCCGTCAATCGCCGCCAGCCGCACCTATCGCTGCGCCGACAACAGCCTCATCTATGTCGACTTCTTCAGCAACGATACGGCCACTGTACGCACCTCGGAGAATGGCGAGCGCCACCAGCTCGCCAAGGCCGAAGGCGGCGCCTTCGAGGCGACCGGCTATTCGGTCAGCGCCAATGCCGAAACCATCCAGTTCAAGGCACCCGACAAGGCACAGCAAAGCTGCCGCGCCTGAGGGCCGGGCCAACGCAATCCACGGGCCGGCCGGGACACACGTCCCGCCGGCCCTTTTTCTTGGGGACCGCTCAGGCCGGCTGGGGCTGGGACGGGGCCGGCTCGGCCTGCTGGCTGAAGGCGTCCATCCGTCGCTGCATCTCGTCCTCGGCCACGTCCTCGACATGGGTCGAGATCGTCCAGCGATGCCCGAACGGATCCACGATCGTGCCGCTGCGGTCGCCGTAGAACTGGTTCTCGACCGGCCGCTCGACCGTCGCTCCGGCGGCGACCGCGCGGGCGAAGGCGGAATCGACGTCCTCGACGTAGATCATCAGGCTCGACGTCGCGCCGCCGCGGCTCTTGGGGCCGCGAATGTCCATATCGGGCCACTCGTCCGACAGCATCACGACCGAATCGCCGATCCTGATCTCGGCATGGCCGATCTTGTCGCCCATCGGCAGGCGAAGCACCTCGGTCGCGCCGAGCGCCTGGGTGTAGAAGCGAATCGCCTCCTCCGCCCCGTCGACGACGAGATAGGGCGTAACAACATGATAGCCTTCGGGTATCGCTCTCACGACCATGATCAGTCTCCCTTGTGGCGGAACAAAGCGTGATCATCTTTACACCTGCACGCACTTTTCGACAAACGGATTCGCCCCGGCTAAGGCGCCGCCATGAAGTCCGCGATCACCCCCGAAATCGTCGCCGAGCACGGCCTCAGCCCCGAAGAATATGACCGCGTCCTCCACGCCTTGGGACGCGAGCCGAACCTCACCGAGCTCGGCATCTTCTCGGTCATGTGGTCGGAGCATTGCTCCTACAAGAGCTCGCGAATCCACCTGAAGAAGCTGCCGACCAGCGCGCCCTGGGTGATCTGCGGCCCCGGCGAGAATGCCGGAGTCATCGACATCGGCGACGGCCAGGCGGCCATCTTCAAGATGGAGAGCCACAACCACCCCACCAACCCCGACCCCTATCCGGGCGCCGCGACCGGGGTCGGCGGGATCCTTCGCGACGTCTTCACCATGGGCGCGCGCCCGGTCGCCAACATGAATGCGCTTCGCTTCGGCCGGCCCGACCATCCCAGGATGCGCCACCTGATCGCCGGAGTCGTCTCCGGAATCGGCGGCTACGGCAATTGCGTCGGAGTTCCCACGGTCGGCGGCGAGGTCGATTTCCATGCCGCCTATGACGGCAACATCCTGGTCAACGCGATGACCGTGGGCATCGCCGACACCGATAAGATCTTCTATTCGGCCGCCTCGGGCGTCGGCAATCCGATCGTCTATGTCGGTTCCAAGACCGGCCGCGACGGAATCCACGGCGCGACCATGGCCTCGGCCGATTTCGGCGAGGACAGCGACGAGAAGCGCCCGACCGTCCAGGTCGGCGATCCCTTCACCGAGAAGCTTCTCATCGAGGCCTGTCTCGAGCTGATGGCGTCCGACGCGATCGTCGCGATCCAGGACATGGGCGCGGCCGGCCTCACCTCTTCCTCGGTCGAGATGGCGTCCAAGGGCGGAGTCGGCATCGAGCTGATCATGGACGACGTGCCCCAGCGCGAGGCGGGCATGACGCCCTATGAGATGATGCTGTCGGAGAGCCAGGAGCGCATGCTCATGGTATTGAAGCCCGGCCGCGAGGCCTTCGCCGAGGCGATCTTCCGCAAGTGGGAGCTCGATTTCGCGGTGATCGGCCACGTCACCGACACCGGCCGCATGATCCTCAAATGGAAGGGCGACATCGTCGCCGACATCCCGCTCGCGCCGCTCGCCGACGAGGCGCCGCTCTACGACCGGCCTTATGTGTCGCCGGAGGAATATCGGGCCTGGGCGAATATCCGCCCGCTCGGCGACGTCCCGGCCAGCGCCGATCCCGCGGCCGACCTCTTGAAGCTCGTCGGCTCGCCCGACCTCGCCAGCCGGCGCTGGATCTACGAGCAATATGATTCGAAGGTCGGCGGCGACACCATCCAGGAGCCCGGCGGCGATTCCGCGGTCGTGCGAGTCCACGGTACCGGCAAGGCGCTCGCCATCACCACCGACTGCACGCCGCGTTATTGCTATGCCGACCCGCACGAGGGCGGCAAGCAGGCGATCGCCGAGGCCTGGCGCAATCTCTCCGCGGTCGGAGCGACCCCGCTCGCAGTCACCAACTGCCTCAACTTCGCCAACCCGCAGCGCCCCGAGATCATGGCCCAGATCGTCGGCTGCCTCGACGGCATGTCCGAGGCGTGCCGCGCCCTCGACTTCCCGATCGTCTCCGGCAACGTCTCCCTCTACAACGAGAGCAAGGCGACCGGCGGCGGCTCCGCCATCCTTCCGACCCCGGCGATCGGCGGCGTGGGGCTGCTCAAGGAGTGGCAGCGCTCCGCGGGCGCCGCGTTCAGGAACGACGGCGACGACATCTGGCTGATCGGCGAGGCGCCCTCGCATCTCGGCCAGTCGCTGTGGCTTCGCGAGATCGCCGGCCTCGAGCTCGCCGATGCCGGTCTCCCGCCGCGCGTCGACCTCGCCGCCGAGCGCCGCCACGGCGAAGCGGTGCGATCGCTGATCGAGCGCGGCCTCGTCACCGCGGTCCACGACGTGTCCGACGGCGGCCTTCTCGTCGCGCTCGCCGAGATGGCGATGGCCGGCCGCCTCGGCGCGACGCTCGACCCCAGCCGCTGGGGCGACATCGATCCCGCCGCCTTCTTCTTCGGCGAGGACCAGGGCCGCTACGTCGTCGCCACGAGCAATTCCGACCCGGTCCTGCGCGCGCTGGCCGAAGCCGGGGTCCCGCACCTCTTCCTCGGCTCGGTCGGCGGCGACTCGATCGCGCTGCCGGGTGGCAGAGTCGCCCTCGCCGACCTTCGCGCCGCACACGAAGGCTTCTTCCCCAACCTCATGGAAGGCGAGCTGGCCTGACCCCACCCCCCTCGACTCACTCGGTCACGGCCAGGGTGATCGGTCGATGCGCCAGCGATCGTACCAACCGATCAGATTCATCGACGAAAGCTATTGCGAACGATTAGCAGTAACGCTATCTCCCGGTCCAGGAGGAGCGCACGGCTCATGATGGTGTGCATTTGTAATGCGTTGAAGGAGCGCGACGTGCGCGAGGCCGCGCGCGAGGGCGCCGCCTGCCCGACCAGCGCCTATCGCAGCCTCGGCTGCCGCGCGCGCTGCGGCCAATGCATCTCATTCGCACGCGAGATCATCGCCGCGGAACGTGCGACCGTTTAGCATTAACAAACGCGTTTTCCGCGGAAATCCGCCATTTTTTGCCTGTCTTTAACGACCGCTTTGCGCTAAGCAGCCGGGCGAAGGAGACGGGCCATGAAGGGCGACCCGCAGGTCATCCAGCACCTCAACAACGCGCTCAAGAACGAGCTGACGGCGGTCAACCAATATTGGCTGCACTACCGGCTGCTCGACAATTGGGGCATCCACAAGCTCGCCGAATATGAGCGGCACGAATCCATCGACGAGATGAAGCATGCCGACCAGCTCGCCGAGCGCATCCTGTTCCTCGACGGCCTGCCCAACTTCCAGCTGCTCGGCCGGCTTCGCATCGGCGAGACGGTCGAGGAGATCCTGAAGTCCGACCTCGCGCTCGAGGTCGAGGCCTGCGCCCAGCTCAAGGAAGCCATCGCTTATTGCGAGGGCGTGCAGGATTATGTCTCGCGCGAATTGTTCGCCTCGATCCTCAAGACCGAGGAGGAGCATGTCGACTTCCTCGAGACCCAGTTCGCCATGATCGAGCGGATGGGCCTGCAGAACTACGTCCAGCTCCAGTCCGAGCCGGCCGGCGACTAAGCCCCGGCGCCCGATGGCGCCCGAGCGAGCGCCGCGCTAGACCCGCCCGCGCGAGCGGGAGATCGGGACTTCATGGCGACGGCAGCGGCGGAGGGCAGGATCGTCACCCTCGACGTCGTGCGCGGTGTCGCCGTGATGGGCATCCTCACAGTCAACATCGTCTCCTTCGCGATGCCCGAAGGCGCGGGGATGAACCCGCTTCTCTACGGAATGAACGGCACGGCCGATCTCGTCTCCTGGGCGGTCAGCTTCGTGTTCCTCGAAGGCCGGATGCGCGGCCTGTTCTCCTTCCTGTTCGGCGCCAGCATGCTGCTCGTGATCGAGCGCGCCGAGGCGGCCGGCCGCTCCCCTGCCCCAGTCCATTATGCGCGCATGGGCTGGCTGCTCGTGTTCGGCCTGCTCCACTTCTTCTTCGTCTGGATGGGCGACATCCTCGCCCTCTACGCATTGGTCGGCATGGTCGCCTTCGCCTTGCGCGACAGCAGCCGCGCGGCGATGCTGGCGATGGCCGGAGCGATGCTCGTCCTCAACTTCGCCTTCTACGCGCTGCTTACCGCCGGCCTCTATGGGACGGAGGCGATGGCCGCCCAGGCCGGTGCATCGGCCGAGATGCAGCAAGCGTGGCGGGAGTCGCAGAGCGGCCTCAGCCATTATGCGCCGGACCATCTCCGCAGCATCCTCGATCTCTATCGAGGTCCTTATGACGCGCTTCTCTATCATGTCGCGACGGTGGCGCAGTCGCGGCTCAGCTGGGAGCTCATGCTCGCCGGGCCTGAGACGCTGGCCTATTTCCTGTTCGGCATGGCCGGCTATCGAAGCGGCTTTTTGACCGGCGCGTGGGAGCGAGGCCGCTACGTCCGAACCATGCTGGTCGGCTTCGGCTTCGCGCTCCCGGTGTTCGCCGCCTTCGCCTGGCTGCTCATCGCGACCGGCTTCCACGGCCCTACCCTGTTCGCGGTGGAAACCTTTTCGATCCCGATCCGGCCGCCGGCGATCTTCGCGACCGCGGCTTTGATCATCCTCCTCGCGCGCCCGGGCGGCTTCCTCACCGGCCGGATTGCGGCCGCGGGCCGCGCCGCCTTCACCAACTATCTCGGCACGTCGATCCTGATGACCGGCCTGTTCTACGGCTGGGGCGCCGGGCTGTTCGGCCATTTCAGCCGTGCCCAATTGTGGTGGTTCGTTGCCGGCGCCTGCCTGCTGATGCTGCTGTGGTCGAAGCCCTGGCTCGACCGCTTCCGCTACGGCCCGTTCGAATGGGCGTGGCGAAGCCTCGCGCGCGGCCGGATCGAGCCGCTGAGGAGGGCCTAGCCGCGGCGGCCGAAGGCGGCGGGGCGGCGGGTCTGGAGCGGGTTGGCGCGCTGGTCGAGGAGCGCGATGGTGCGCTCGTAGATCGGCCGAAGCTTGGCGACCTGGGGAAGGATCTCGTCGGGCGGAAGCCGGGTCTCGACGCTCCGCCGGGCGACCGCCTCGATCTCCTCGGCGAGCAGCGACAGCGGCATCGCGCCGAACTGCTTGGCTTCCGATTTCATCGTGTGGGCCGGCAGCACCATCGCGGCGGCGTCGCGCGCGTGCATCGCCTGCTCGATCCTGGCGACCGCTTTCTCGCCGTCCTCGCGGAAATAGCCGAGGATGCGAATGAAGTTCGCGCCGAGCTCGGCCCTCACCGAAGTAAAGACCGACCAGTCAACGATGTCGTCGTTCGCTTCGTCCAGCACCAAATAGTCCCCAGCACCAAGCCGCGCGAATATCTAGGGCCGGAACGGTAAATGGGTCGTTGACGCGACCCTATTTATCGTACGGGTTGCGGGTCGAGCGCAGGTTCAATCGCACCGGCACCGCGCCGAAGCCGAGCTCCTTGCGCATGCCGTTGACGAGATAGCGTCGGTAGCTCTCGGGAAGCTGGTCGGTGCGGGTGCCGAACAGGACGAAGGTCGGCGGCCGATTGCTGGTCTGGGTGATGTAGCGAAGCTTGATCCGCTTGCCGCCGGGCGCGGGCGGTGGGTTCCGCTCGATCGCGGTCTCGAACCAGCGGTTGAGCTCGCCGGTCGGGACCCGCCGCGACCACGCCTCGCGGACCTCGAACGCGGCGGCGAGCAACTGGTCGATGCCCTTGCCGGTCGCCGCCGACACGGTGAGCAGTGGAACCCCGCGCAGCTGCGCCAGGCCTTCGTCGAGCGCTGCCCGGATGCCGTTGAACAGGCCGCTGCCGCCCTCGGCGACGTCCCACTTGTTGATCGCGACGACGAGCGCGCGCCCTTCCTGGAGGGCCGCGTCGGCGATCCGCAGGTCCTGCGCTTCGAGCCCCAGGGTCGCGTCGAGCAGGAGCACCACGACCTCGGCGAAATCGACCGCCCGGCGCGCGTCGGCGACGGCGAGCTTCTCGAGCTTGTCCTGGACCTTGGCCTTCTTGCGCATTCCGGCCGTGTCGATCAGCCGCACCGGCCGCTCGGTGCCGTCCGGAGCCCGCCACGACCAGTCGATCGCGATCGAATCGCGGGTGATTCCCGCTTCCGGGCCGGTGAGCAGCCGCTCTTCCGAGAGTATCCGGTTGATCAGGGTCGACTTGCCGGCATTGGGGCGGCCGACGATGGCGAGCTTGAGCGGGCCGGTGCCGTCCTCGTCCTCGGGCTCGTCCTCCGCCGGCCGGTCGAAATGCGGCAGCAGCTGCTCGAACAGCTCGCCCATCCCCTCGCCATGCTCGGCGCTGAGCGCGATCGGCTCGCCCAGCCCCAGGGCATAAGCATCGAGAATGCCGCTCTGCGCCGCATTGCCCTCGGCCTTGTTGGCGGCGAGGATGATCGGGACCGGCTCGCTGCGCAGCCAGCGGGCGATCTCCTCGTCGAGCGGAGTCACTCCTGCGCGGCCGTCGATCACGAACAGGACGGCGTCGGCGTCGCGCACCGCGGCCATGGTCTGGGCGCGCATCCGGCCCGGCAGGGTCTCCGCGTCCTCGTCCTCGTAGCCGGCCGTGTCGATGACGGTGAAGTCGAGCCCGATCAGGCTCGCCTCGCCCTCGCGTCGGTCGCGGGTCACTCCCGGCCGGTCGTCGACCAGCGCCAGGCGCTTGCCGACCAGCCGGTTGAACAGGGTCGACTTGCCGACATTCGGCCGGCCGACGATCGCGAGAGTTGGAAGCGCCATAGCGGCGCGAGGTGGCGGCTGGGCCCCGACAGGTCAAGGGCGCTGCCCGCGGGGAGCGCCCTTATCCCTATCTCCAGGCGGTGAGCATTCCCGTGTCGTCGAGCGTGTACATCGTCCCGTCCGCTACCACGGGCGGCAGTGAGAAGCCGACATTGCCGGTGATCGTCTGGACGATCGCTCCATCGGCCGGATTGACGAAGGCGATGTTGCCCGTCGAGCTCAGCAGCACGAGGCGCCCGCCGGCGAGCACCGGGCCGCGCCAGAAGATCTGCCCCTGCCCGGGCCGGACGGTGACCTCGCCCGTCCTGCTGTTCTCGCTGCGCCGTTCCGGCGTCCGGAAGCCCTGCAGCTGCGAGCTCCAGCGGATGTGGCCCGAGCTTCGCGCGATGGCGAGAAGCTGGGCTCGGTCGGTAACCACGAACACCCAGTCGCCGGCCACCCAGGGGGTGGAGATGCCGGCGATGTTGAGCTCCCAGGCGCGCTGGCCGGTGACCAGCTCGACCGCGACCATCCGGCCACCCTGGCCGACCGCGAACACTCGGCCATTGTCGATCACCGGGTCGGCGTCGATGTCGGACAGGTTGCCGACGATGGTGCTGACTCCGGTGCGCGCGAGCGCGTCCTGCCACACCACCTGGCCGTTCTCGTAGCGATAGGCGGTGAGCTCGCCCGACGAGAAGCCGGCGACCACCGTGCTTTGCGAGAAAGCGGGTGCGGCGGTACCGAACACGCCGGCCAGCTCGACCGCGCCGGTGCCGTTCCACTGGGTCGCGCCATTGTCCTGGCGCAACGAGAAGATCTGGTTGTCCTGGGTGATCACATAGACGCTTCCGGCGGCGATGGTGGGCGCTCCGCGCAGCGGGCCGGCCGGGCGGACCATCCACACCTGGCCGCCGCTATTGGCGTCGAGCGCGGCGGCATAGCCGGCGCCGTTGGTCGCATAGACCCGGCCGTCGTCATAGCTGACTCCGCCGCCGAACAGGGTTTCGCTGCTCGCCTGGTCGCCGCGGATCTGGGTCTGCCACAATTGCTGGCCGTTGGCGGCGCTGAACGCCCGCACCACGGCCCGCGTGTCGATGGTGAAGACCTTGCCGTCGGCGACGACCGGCTCGGCCGCGAGCCGCGCCTGCGGGCCGCTGCCGGCGCCGATGCTGACTCGCCACGCCTGGGTCGGCGCCGCTCCGAACGCGACGTGGGTCATCGACTTGGCCGCGTTGCCGCCCGGCTGCGGCCAGTCGCGGTTGGCGACCGGGCCCGGCACGACGACCGGCACCTGCGCCAGCGCGGGGTCGACCTCGGCCGCCGCCTCGGTGCTGAGGACCGAGGTGCGCTGGCCCAGCGTCGGCGTGGTCGGCCCGCGGCCGCGGGCCACCCCGCCCCAGCCCGCCCGGAGGCCA
>JAEZFL010000057.1 GCA_023417515.1 Pseudomonadota bacterium
GGTGGCCCATGTTGGTCTTGACCGCGCCGAGCGCGCACGGCACGTCGCCCTTGCCGTACACCGCCGCCAGCGCGTCGAACTCGATCGGATCGCCCAGGCCCGTTCCGGTGCCGTGGGTTTCGATGTAGTTGACGGTGGACGCGGCGACATCGGCCGAGCGCAGTGCCCGGGTGATCACGTCGCGCTGCGACGGCGCGTTGGGCGCGGTGAGCCCGTTGGAACGGCCGTCCTGGTTGACCGCCGAGCCGCGGACCACGCCGACGACGCGGTCGCCGTCGCGCACCGCGTCGGTGAGGCGCTTGAGCACCACCACGCCCGCACCTTCGCCGCGGACGAAACCGTCGGCGCGGGAGTCGAACGCGTGGCACTTGCCGTGCGGCGACAGCATGCCCCACTTGGCCAGGGCCAGCTGGGTTTCCGGGCGCAGGTTCAGGCTGACCCCGCCGGCCAGCGCGAGGTCGCTCTCGCGCATCCGCAGGCTCTGGCAGGCCAGGTGGATCGACACCAGCGACGACGAGCACGCGGTGTCGACGGCGACGGCCGGGCCCTTGAGCCCGAGCAGGTAGGCGATCCGGCCCACGGTGACGCTGTGCGCGTTGCCCGTCGCCGAGTACGCGTCGATGGTGTCGGGGTTGCCCGCGGACGCGTTCTGATACTCGGTGTAGTAGACGCCCATCATCACCGCGGTGCGCGTCTCGCCGAGGTTGTCCGGCGCCAGGCCGGCGTTCTCCAGTGCCTCCCAGGCGACTTCGAGCAGCACCCGCTGCTGCGGGTCCAAGGCTGCGGCCTCGCGCGGGGTGATCCCGAAGAAGTCGGCGTCGAAGCCGGCGACGTCGTCGAGGTAGGCCCCCCACTTGGTGGGCATGCGCCCCGGCGCCATCGGGTCCGGGTCGTAGAACGCATCGCCGTCCCAGCGGTCGGCGGGCACCTCGGTGACCGCGTCAACACCGTTCTCCAGAAGCTGCCAGTAGCTGTCCGGGCCGGTGACCCCGCCGGGGAACCGGCAGCCGATGCCGACCACCGCGATGGGCTCGGCGCCTGCGACCCGGGAGGCCTTCTCGAACTGCTCGGCCAGCTTGCCGCGTTGCTCGGCCGACATGGCCGAGATCCGGTCGAAGGTGGTCTTCATCAGATGGATCCCTCACTGCCGGCGTTCGCCGACTCGACGGACGAGAACAACTCGTCCAGCACGCTGAACGAGTCTGAGTCGTCCTCGGTTGATTCGGGTTCGGGCTCGTCGACCGCGTTCTGTTGCGGCGCCAGCAGGTCGGCCACGAAATCCGACATCTGCGAGATCGACGGGTGGTTCCACAGCATCGTGGCCGACAGGTCGACGCGCACCAACGCCTTGGCGTCGCGCAGCAGGTTCATCGCCATCATCGAGTCCAGGCCGAGCTCCGGGAACGGCATGTCGAAATCGACGGCGTTGTCCGGCATTCCGAGCTCGCGGGCCAGAATGGTCCGCAGCTGGGTGCGCAGCTCGGCCACCGTCTGCGCCCGGGTCATCGTCGACCAGTCGACGAACTCGGTTGCAGTAGCAGCAGTTTCGTCGGCAACGGGGGCCGGCGCGGACTCCACCGGGGCGTAGGTGAGCCCCCGGATGTCCACCCACACGGCGCCGTCGGCGCCGGTGACCAGGACGTCGACGACCAGGCTGTCGCCCTCGCCGGCACGCCGGTAGGCCTCGACGACACCGTCGGTGCCCGCGGTCGCGGCGACCGTCAGGCTCTCGGCCCCTGCGGGCAGCAGCAGCTGCGCGTTGTCGGCGTCGGCGAGCCTGGCCACGTGTACCGCGGCGTCCACGAGTGCGGCGCCGGGGGTTTCGGCCGAGGTGGGTACCGCGACGGCGGCGCGGGCGCCTGCTGCGGTGGTCGTGCAGTCGGCGACCGTCCACTCGAACGGTTGGCCCTCGACGCCGAGTGCGCGCTGCATCTCGGAGATCGCCGCACCGTCGAAGACGCGGCCGCCTGCGCTCTGGTCGCCGTCGGGACTGCCGGTGGGAGCGGCGGCCAGCTGCGCACTCGCATGCCGGGTCCACCGCTGTTCCGGGCTGTCCGGGGACGCGCTGGACCACACGGTCAACGCGTCACCGTCGGCCACCACGTGCACGACCTTGGGCTGGTCGGCCACGATCGGGTACTCGAACCGCACGTCGCCGACGGCGGCGGGTGACCCGCCGTCGCCCGGGAGCTGGGCGGCCGCCGCCGACAGTGTCTGCAGCAGAACCGAGACCGGCACCACCTCGACCCCTCGTACCCGGTGCGCGACCGGGTAGGAGCGCTCGCCGGGCAGCACCCGGGCCCGCCACACGCGGTCGTGTGCGGTGCCCTCGACCGGCGCGCCGAGCACGGTGCCCCAGGCCGGGGCGGGCACGGCCGCCAGATCGGCGTCGTCGCCGAAGCCGGAGACCAGGTGGTCGAGAACCTTGACCGAGGTGCGCATCCGGTACGCGTCCGCCAGCCGGGCCCAGTCGGCACCGGCCACCACGGTCTGCACCGCGGCGTCCGGGCTCAGCACCGCGGGCAGCATCCTGATCGCGACGTCGTTGGGCATCGGTTCCAGGCCCGCGGCCTTCATCTGCGGCTGCGCGTCGGCCCACGACTTCCACAGACCCCAGTCGACGACGGTCGCGGGCAGACCGAGCGCGCGCCGCGCGTGGGCGAACGCGTCGGCGAACGCGTTGGCCGCCGTGTAATGGGCGACCGCACGCGAACCCAGCAGCCCGGTGATCGACGAGAACAGCACGAAGCGGCGCACCGGGGTGCGCAGCGACAGCTTGTGCAACACCGCCGTGGCGTCGACCTTCGCCCGGAACATCGGGGTCAGGTCGTCGTCGGTCATCTCGGCCAGCAGCGCCTCGCCGCCGGCCAGCGACGCCAGGTAGATGCCGTCCAGCGGCGGCAGGTCGGCGCCGAAGCGGGCGAACACCGCCGCCATCGAGGTCTCGTCGGCTGCGTCGGCGGCGACCTCGACCAGCGTGGTGCCGCGGTCCGCCAGTTCCCCGGCCAGCTCGGCCCGTTGCGAACCGCCGCGCCGGGGCCCCG
>JAEZFL010000064.1 GCA_023417515.1 Pseudomonadota bacterium
GTGCTCGGCGAGCGCGACGCCGCCGGCGCGGCGCTGCGCAGTGGCCTTGCCGCCTTCGACGGCGACTCCGCGGCCCAGGGACAGCTGCGCACCGCCGCGCGCGAGCTCGGGGTGCCCGGTGCCTGACGCCGAGGGCGGCTTGACAGCCGCCCCCCTCGCCCCATATGCGCCACCCCTGCTCTTCGAGCGGCCCCTTCGTCTAGCGGTCTAGGACGTCGCCCTCTCACGGCGAAAACACGGGTTCGAGTCCCGTAGGGGTCACCAACACCGCCGGAAACGGCGGAATCGCGGAATCCTGCCACTTTCACGATCGCTTTACCCGTCCTTGCGTACAAAGGATGCGTACAAAGTGATCCGAATGACAGCTCCGTTCAAAGATCCCCGCACCGGCATCTACTATTTCCGAAAGGTGATCCCCCCGGAATTGCGCCCGGCGTTCGGGAAGCGGGAATACAAGGTCAGTCTCGGCACGCGCGACCCGCTCGAAGCAAGGTCGCTCATGCCCGACCACGCCGCCGCATATGAGCGACTGGCGACGAACGCCAAAGCGTTCCTCCGTGGCGGTCCGGCTGCTCAGGCTAACCACTATGTGGACCGTTGGCTCCAGGAGACTCGGCGCGACAGATTGTGGCTGCTCATGGCTGCCCGGAATATCACATCCTACACTCGCCTCGCGGCCGAGCGAGGTCTCGTTGCCACAGCCCCGGACTACGCGTTCGAGCCGGAAATACGTCATGGCGACGATGACGCCGTGATGCTTCGGACATTCCAGGGTGCCAGGCGGCTCCCATATCAATATTGCCTTCAGGAGATTGGGCGGCTGGAACTGAGCGCGTTTCAGTGGGCCGTCGACCAGGTGATCCTTCACCACGATCTGGGAGGGAGCGAGGTCTCGTGTCGAGACGCGATCTCGCGATCGTTCCAGCGCCGGATGATGGAGGCGCTGATCGAGAGGTTCCGCGAAGAGAATTCCCGTGAGAGATCCGGCTGGCTGGATCCGGTCCCGCCGCCGCTGATCGTCATTGATGGCGGGCTCTCACGGCCGGCCGCCGAAGCGCATCCGGGGGTCGCCGCCGATGTAGGCCTTACCATTACGCAGGCATTCGAAGCGTGGCGTGATTACGGCAAGGGTCGACCGCGCAAACGACAGTTGATCCAGGAATGGGATCTCGCGGTTCGCCGGTTCGTCGCGATGTTCGGCGACATAGACATGGGTCGTATCCGGCCGCAGATGGTGCGCGACTTCCGGGAAAGGCTGCTTGAGCTGCCTGGGCGCGCCAAGAAAGCGGTCAGAGAACTCCCGCTCGATGAGCAGGCGGCGGTGGCAGCTCAACACGGGCTTTCGACCCTTGCGCCGGCGACCGTTAACAAGGCGCTGACCGCCATTCGATCCATCACGGAGCATGTCATCGATAAGATGGCCAACGTGCCGCTGGAGCTCAATGCGGCGAAGCTGGCGAAGTTCGTGGAGGTCGAAGACAGTGAGGCGAAGCGCTTGCCCTTTGACGAAGACGACATGGAGGCGATCTTCCGTGATCTCGTGATCAGGGATTCGACTGGCATCAGCGAAGAAACCCTGTTCTGGATGGTTCTCCTCGCCCCCTTCACCGGCTGCCGGCTCGAGGAGATCGGAACTCTTCGCCCACTGAACGTGCGGTCGGAACACGGGATCTGGTTTATCGCGATCGAGCGAGATCGCGCGCAGGTTCGAGCGGATCAAGACCAGGAAGAGAAGAGCCTGAAGTCGTCGAATTCCGACAGGGATATACCGATCCATCCCATCCTGCTTCGTGCCGGCTTCATCGAGTATGTCGAACGGCGCAAGGCTGAGAGCGCCGAATGGCTTTTCCCCGACCTGAAGCCAAACAAGTTCGGGAAGCGGTCTTATCGGGTGTCGCGCCTGTTCGCCCGCTATCTGGAAGAACTCGGCATCACCGATGACGAGAAGGTCTTCCACTCCTTCCGACATTCGATCCGACGCAACCTGCGAGGTCGAGCCAAGGAGGAGATGGTGGATCTGATCAGTGGTCATTCCGACGGAAAGGTCGGCCGACGCTATGGCCGCGGCGCCGATATGCGCCCCTTGATGGAAGTCATCAAACTCATCGACTATCGCGGCCCAGACTGGTTAAGCGTCATCGCACAAGCGCGGAATCTGGGGGGGCTTGCTCCGGAGGAGGAACAGCATAAGAATCCGGTGCAGCTCCGTATGTCGATTTGATCGGCCACCTCGCCACCGACGGAATCAGCGCCGGTGGCGAGAGTAAGCCATCCCTTACGCGATCGCCATCCAAGGGTGCCGTCGTCACATAGAACTGGGCGACGGGAAATATTACCAAGCGAGACGCCTGGCATGCACGCATCGCAGCAGTCGACCAATCGCGCCCATCCGAATGAGCGGGACGGCTGGAAAGCTGGCGCCCGACGCGCCAATCAGGTTAGGCTGGCGCTAAAGAAGCCGTCGACCCACCGCTCAATTTGAGGAAGTGACAGAGTTGGCCATAGCGATCGCGCCACCGTCGAGACAGCTGCTTCAGCGCATGGACTCGAGGTTCGCACTCCAGCAGGACAACTGGAACGACTACAGCTTCAGGACCCTCTATCATCTTCATTTCCGGCACGGCGACGACCCGGCCGACGTGACATACGTGGGTGGCGTCAAGATCCTGCGCAGGGGTCAGAAAGCGGATGGGGCTGTGCTCATCGAGAAGCCCTTCAATAAGCTGTCCGACAAGTGGATCTCGGTTGGCACCAGCCTCGACTACTACCAACGCATGAACGAGCTGCCGGCTGCCCGGCGCAAGGCGATCATGGACGCCCTCAACGACGCGGTGGCCCATCCCAACCTCGTCCCCCTCTTCGAGGACGAAGATGGGTGGAAAACCTCACTCTTCCGCGACAACCCCGACTGGCGCGGCTTCCTCGACGACGCCCGCGCGCTCTTCGAGGGCAACTTCTCCGCTCTTGCCGACATCGAAGAGGCGTTTTCCTACACACCCGCCGGCGCGGATAGGCCAATCGAGTTCGACTTCAGCTCGCCCGAGCCCGCCGGTTACTGGGGCCCCTATCGGCGGCTGGGTCCCCGCCGGCGCAAGACGCTCCTTCCCAACCGCATCGTAGTGCTCGTTGGTCGCAATGGATCGGGCAAGAGCACACTGCTGTCCCGTCTCGCTCACGTGGCGTTCGCGTCGCCGCAGGAGAGGGCCACCAAACGATTGAAGGCGCTCGGCACGCTACAGCCGGTGTCGATCGGCTTCATGCGTGTGATCACCATCTCTTATAGCGCCTTCGACAGCTTCGTGGTGCCGGGGCTGGACGCCAAGGAGTTGGCGCAAACGACCGAGGATCTTGCCACTGGCGAGGGCCGCTTTGTCTTTTGCGGGTTACGCGACGTGGTCGCCGAGGCTCGTGGAGATGTCGAGAGGGACAAGGAGGCCCAACCCAACGGCGACAGCGAGGGCCCGGTCGAACGGCGGACGACTACTCGACTTAAGCCGGTCGAACAGCTTGCTGAGGAATTCGCGGCGTTGATCACGCGCATCCGCAGGCAGGATGGAATCGAGCTGCTAGAGGCGGCGCTGGAGCCTCTGCTTAGCGACCCTTCCTTCGCAGAGCTGGAGGATCAAATGGCTCGGCTAACTAAGTCGAGCAGGTCGGCGCGCTCCCTCTTCCTCGGCTGGAGCACGGGCCACAAGATTGCCCTACACGTTGTGGCTTCGCTGGTTGCACATGCCCGCCCGCGTTCACTGGTGCTGTTCGACGAACCGGAGGCGCACCTTCACCCACCACTGATGGCCGCGCTCATGCATTCGGTGCGCATCGTGCTTACCGAGGTAAATGCCCTGTGCGTCGTCGCGACCCACTCGCCCGTCTTGCTTCAAGAAACGCTGTCGCGCCACGTTCGGCGCGTGCGCAGAACGGGAAAGGCGCTCGAGGTCAGGCAGCCCGAACTTGAGACGTTCGGGGAGAACATCGGCATCCTCACATACGATGCCTTCGGGCTAACCGCATCCAGCACCGACTTCCACAAGGTCCTGGACCTGCTCGTCCAAGGCTGTGACTCGCCCGACGAGATAGACGCCCTATTTGACCCCGGACTCAGCGCTCAGGCCCGGGCTTACGTTCTCACGCAGTTCGCGCGCAAGGAATGAGAAATCTGCCACAACCGACCCGGGACGGTGATCGGGGCGACCTGAGGAAGGCCGTACGCACATACCGGTATCGCGGGCAGACCCTGGGACACGACATTACCGACGACGAGGTTGAGGCGATCGTGGCCCTCTACGACCGATACGAGCAAGATCGCGGCGCTCCCTGCGTCGAACTCAAGGGAGCTGATCTGCCCGCCTCGCTGCGAGAAGCTATCCACGCGGCCTACGCCAAGACCCGGGAAGGACGCACCCTTCAGCCGCTGCGAGAACTCCTATTCAAGGACGTAAACCTCTGCCCCGTGTGCGGCATCGATCCTGCTACCGAACTCGACCACCATCTGCCCCAGTCCGAATTCAAGCCGCTCGCGATCCACGTGCGCAACCTCGTGCCGATGTGCCACCTGTGCAACCACGCCAAGCTGGCCGGGTTCGACGAGGACGGCGAGGGCTTCCTCCACCCGTATTACGACCTGCTGCCGGACCTCGACTTCGTGATTGCGACAGTCGACCTCGTTGGAGCGGCGATGGTAGTTTCGTTCGCGATCGACTTGACGACTGCGCTGCCAGCCGGCTTCGCGGACAGGCTCACCGCGCAGATGGAGACGTTGAAGCTGGAGGCACGGTATCAGCAGGAGGTGAACACCTACATCGCCTCGCACGCTGCGGCGCTGCATCTGGCGTATCGCGCCGGCGGCCAGGCCGGAGTGCGGCGAACGCTGCGGGTCCAGGAACGCTACGAGACCCGGGCGTTTCACCGAAATCACTGGCGACCTGCCCTACTACGCGCGCTCAAGGCCCACGATGGGTTTACCGGCGGAGGATTCGCCGCAGTACTACCAATCCAGGATGACATGCTGGACGACTTGGATGACTGACCCGATCATCAGCCCTCATGAGAAGTTTGCATGGTGTCGGGCGAAGTAGCTGAAGGCCGCCGGCTCGCACGCATGTTCGAATGCGTCGATTGCCGCCCTCAAGCTGGGGGTCATGAACATCGCCGCGAACGGGACTGCCGCGTTCAAGCCATGACCGATACGAGCACGATCAGCGAGAGGAACACCCCACTCACCAGCCAGCTTCCGACGAAACTCACCCTCGCTCCGGCCGAAGCCGGCGGCGAAGTAGATGGTCAGCCCTTCCCCTGTTGCGTAGTCCTCTGCGCTCGCCAAGTAGGTGGCCCTTCGGGCTCCGGGGGGAAACACCTCCTCCGCTTCCCAGAGGTGCGGGGTCGGCTGGCGAGTGACGCCGGCGGTAGATGTCGCAAAGGCTGGGTCCGCCAGCATCTCCTGCGCCCGCTCCGCGATGGCCTGCAGCCTCACCGCTTCTGCCTTTCCTTGGAGTGCCACTACGCGGGCCAGCCACTCGATCTGGCCGGCGTCCATCGCGCCGGCCAGATTCTTATCATCGCTGCTCATACGAACTGCTCGTCCCAGCGCTCAATATGAGCTTGCCACGCCTGCCAGGCTTCCTGCTGGCCGGTGTCGGAGCACAGCCGGTAGTTCGTCGCCGCGAATCCATCAGCCACCAGCTCTCGCGACGGAACGACGACGTGAGCGTGCCTCGGATTGCCCACGCCTGCGATGCCCGGCGCATGAAGCACCACGAGCGCGGCCAGCCGCCGCTCGACAGCGAAATGCTGCCACGCGAACGACCTCACCTTCTCGAAGGCTGCATGAGCGGGCTCGGCGCCCGGCAGAACCAGCTTGAGATGCACGAATGCGTGGCGCTCGAACGAAGGCAGCATCTCGTCGAAGCGCTGGAAGAGGTACGGGATGCTCCAATACTCCCCGGGGGCATGGCGCGGGAGGACAAGTCCGGCGTGCACCGCTGAGCCAAATCTTGGGTCTTCGCCCGGCGTCAGCTTCTTCTCGACCCAAACGGTGATGCCCTCGCGTTCGCCCTGCCCTTCCCACCAGGCGCGGCTGAACGTGAACCCGGGATATGTGCCGGCGCCGTTCATGAACTTCTTGAGCACCGCCTTCCGCGGTGTGGCCGGCAAAATGACCGCGGTCGCTTCCCCCGGCGCCTGCGGCGCGGTCTTCGCGGTCTGCTTCTTCGTCGTCTTCTTTGTCTTGGTAGTCATGGTCGTTCTCTCTCATTCGGTGCGCCGCGAGGCCGAGCAGGGTCGCAGCGACACCCATTTCATCGTTCCAGCTCAGCCATTCCGGCGAGCTTCTTGTTCTCGGGTCCTCAGCAGCGCCGGAGCGGGCCGGGGCGCTTCATCAGCAGCTGCAGCTGCAGGTCGGCATTGCCGAAGCCGAACTCATGCTCCTGCTCGTCTGCCCACGGCGCGCCAGTGGGACGCGGCGAGCGAGCATCGAGGCGGAAGCAGGCCGCCAGAGGATCATCACCGTCAGGGTCAGGCGCCAACCAGCAGGCATCCTGCCAGTCCATCCACAGCCGGAGGCCGCGATGTTCGTGCACATCGCCGCCGGCAGCTCGGGTGATGGTGGCGTAGAGGGTAAAGTCACCCTGCGTGGTACACCCCGGCGCCACCATCACAGCCGTGCAGCGAACCTCCCGAACGGCACGCGCGACCAGGCCGGAGCCGCGCTCGGTCGTAGAAGGGATCAGCACGACGTCGGCTGCAGGATCATAGGGGTAACCGGCGAGCACCGGCGGCAGTTCGGGTCTTCTCTCAAAGCGCCAGCCGGCAAGCCTAGCAATAGCGAGCGCGCCGTTCAGGGCGCACGAATCCAGGGTGCTGGAAGCACCAGTGACGTAGATCATGGGTAGGGTCTCACTCTTGGTGACGGGCGGCAGGAGCAGCCGCCCTTCTTTCATTCGGCCGCAGCGGCCGGGTGAGCCTTCCATCCCCTTGTGGTCGTCAGCACCTACCCGTCGGAGATCGGGCCGCAGGCGCGGAGCGGAGACCTAGCCGGGAGGCGGCAAGAGGACAAAACGACGCAGGCGATTTGCCCTCGCCCACCCTCGGAGAGCGCGCACGGGCGGTTCCGTCTCGAAAACGAGCGAAAACGCCCCGTAAAAGTGTTTGCACCACTTTTACGGTATTGCGCCCATTTTCGGACAGAGGACAAATCGTGGCGTTTGTCCTCGTCGTCCGGCCCGAAATCGCGCGTTGAGGGCTTCTTTTGTCCTACATCAGGGGTCGATCCGCTCGTTGCCGGATCGAGGACAAACCGGTCGCGTCCGGAAAGTCATGTCGTGCCTCCCCTACAGATCTAACCTGGTCGCGCTGGGTAGAGCAGCGGCCGGCGGCATCGCGGGTGCCGAGCCCTCGGGGCGAGGATCTCGGCTAATCCAGCTGCGGGACCCACGGTCGCAGGCTCGCGCCGATCCAGCCAATCAGTCGTCGCGGTCGACCATCCCGAGCGGATGCCGATCGCTCAACACGCGCCAATGCGTCGGTGGTCAGATAAGACGTAGTCACGATGACGGCCTTGCTCGCGCCGTGCCCGAACCGCGTATGTCCACTTGACCGCGCCCTTGGCGGGCATCAGGCTTCAACATCGATGACCAACCTTCGCGACCGACGGGTGCAACTCGCCTCTCGCCTCCGCAGAGAACTTGGAGGCGACTTTCGAAATAGAGAGTTTCGTCTCTGAGGTTAATCTGCGCGGCTTTCAATGGTTGGCCGATGAAGCGGCGCAACCTATAACCCCCGTCGGGCAAGCTGATCGATGGGGGGGCAGCTGGAATTGAGGGGCGTGGTGTCAAAGTCGGCGCTGCTTGCTCATGCCCGCTCGGCCGCCAAGCACCTAGCCGAACCTGAACAGACAGCCCAGGCGCGTGCCGACGCGTGCCTCGACCTGCTTTCCGACATCGGCGCCGACGAGCGCCTCAATGGCTTTCGACGGGCTCTACATGCGTTGCCGTTGGACGAAAGGCACTATTGGGTCGGCACGCTTTACACCCTGATGCTGCCCAGCAAGCTCCGACGCGCTCAGGCGACCTATTTCACACCGCCCGCCGTGGCCGACGCGGTCGTCGACATGGCGATCGCGGCCGGGTTCGACCTCGCCAAGGACGACGTCCTGGACCCCGCCGCCGGCGGCGCCGCGTTCCTGTCCACGCTCGCTGGGCGCATGTCGATCGCAGAACTGTCCCCGCCCGAGGTCGCGCACCGCCTCAACGGGATCGAGATCGACGAAGGCCTCGCGGCGCTTTCCCGCCGCCTGATCGCCGAGCGCCTCGGCGCGCCGCTGCCGCGCGAGGTAATCGTGGCAGGGGACGCGCTGCGCTACCCGATCCCCGCGTCATACGGATTGGTCATCGCGAATCCCCCATACGGCCGGATGTCGCTCGACGACGTCCACGGCTACGCCTGGAAGCGCGTCGCACACAGGGGACACATCAACAAATATGCGCTGTTCACAGAGCTGTGCTTCCGCCACGCCAAGCCAGGTGGCGTGGTCGCGCTCGTCATCCCATCGAGCTTCCGGGCGGGCCCGCTCTACGACCGCATGCGCGCGTTCATCTGCTCGCAGGGCGAGGTCCTGAGCATCGCATCGATCGCCGGCCGGGACGGCGTGTTCGTCGACGTGGCGCAGGATATCAGCATCCTGGTCGCGCGCAAAGGCAAGCCGCACCCTTGCGGCGCGATGGTGTCGTTCCCGATCGTGGGAGGCACGGCGACACCCGAGGCGGCGGTCGAACAGGCGTTGCCGCAGGAAGCCGGCGACGCCTGGCCGTTGCCCGCAGCGGACCCGCGCGACATCGGCGGTGCGACACTCGCCGACTACGGGGTCGCGGTGCGCGCCGGCTACTTCGTCTGGAATCGAGAGAAGGAACGGCTGGTCGACAAGCTCGATCGTGGTCAGCAAGGGTATCCGCTCATCTGGGCTAAGAACGTGCGCCTGAACGGGGACTGCAGGCCGGCCGGCAAGAAGAACAGGAAGGCCGACTTCGTCACCTTCGACGACGACAGCACCGCAATCATCAAGACCGCTGCGGCCGTCATGCAGCGTACGACCAACGACAAGCAGCCGCGGCGTCTCGTCGCCGCCATGGTCGATCCGGCGGTCGTCGAGACGTGGGGCGGGTTCGTGACCGAGAACCACACGATCGTCCTCACTGCGGACGATCCGGATAAATTGCGGATCGCGATCGCCCTCCTCAACACCGCCGCCGTTGATCAGCGCTACCGGCGTGTGTCCGGCACCGCTGCCGTCTCTGTCACCCTCCTGCGGAAGCTCGACCTACCGACGCCGACCGCATTCGCATTTGCGCTCGCCGAGGCCGATGGCGACGCCGAAGCCGCGGCTCTGGCCGCCTACCGCCAGCCCGAACTGGCCGACGCTTGATGGCCCGCAGCCGACCTTACCACCGCCCGCCGGGCGCATCCCAGCAGGACCGGGACCAAGCGCGAAAGGCGATGCTCGAGCGACGCCAGGCGCTCACCGCCAGGCTAGCCGAGGTGGCGGCGAGGCGGGCCGCCAACCCCATTGCGCCGCCCCCGTCCGAGCCGGAGCTGCCGTCGCGGGACGTCGAAGGCTATATGGCCGCCATCGCGTCCCAACCTCTCCACCGGCTCGGTGAAGCTGAGGTCGCCGAGCTGACGCCGACCTATGCGACGCTGGTCCGGTCGGCCGCTGAGATCGCCGGTCGGGGCGACGTCAAAGTCGTAATGCCATGGCCACCCTCGAAGGTGTCGCCATCGGCGATCGTCTCGCTGCTTGCGATCGGCGCGATTGGCAGCGCGCCTCGTACCAGCGTGCGGATGCGGGGCACCGACATCGTCAGCAGGGAACGCGCCGACGAGGTGCGCGCGATTGTGTTCCCATACGCGCGCAGCACCCATGCCCAGGCGAGGCAGGTGCAGGTCAATCGACACGAATTCGGCCGGACCAACTTCGAGCACGTCGCCAGGTATCTCGGCAGCGGCGGTGATGCGGCGAAGGACCTGCACCAAGTCCTAGCGCGCGTCCGAAAGCTGAGCGGCCGCGCGTCCGACGGCCGCGACTACGCCGAGTTCGAGCACCCCATCCTCGACGAGATCATTCCCCACGGTCCGGCGCGCGGCGACCGCCCCTCGAATAGCTCCGTCTTGTGGCGCACGCGCACCAAGACCGACATCGGCCGGCAGACGCGATCGGGCGAGGCGGACGATCCCGCTAAGGCCGCATACTACATATTCACCGTCCGGCGTGACGACCGGCTGGGCGTCGAGCTGCGCGCAATCGAGCGCCCGCTCGACCTACTCATCCTCGACCTATCTCGGAACGGGCGGGACCGTCTCGGTTGGGACTGGGTGCGCCGAGCCGGCGAGATGGTCGCGTGCATGCGCGAAATCCACCCCTCGGCTGGCGTCCTCGCCGTCGTCGACGACCCCTGGTCGTATCGTGCGGTCCGCTTCGACGTGCTCGGTACCAAGCAGCCGGGCAAGAAGGGCAAGAGCATCCCGGCGCCCGGCAGCGTCATCTACTGCCCGACCACCGGTATCCTACAGGACGTCGGCCAGCGCACGCCGCCGTTCGAGGGTGCCTCCTCCATCACGGTCGATGGGTTCTACGGCGACGTCGATCGCAACATCGAGCACCTGCGCGAACTCGCCAACCGCCTAGCCGACATGGGGGATCCCGCCGGCGCGGCGACTGCCCGCAACCTGATGGGGACGGTCCGCCGGTCGGCGAGCCTACCCGGCTCGATCGCCGAGCTAAGCCGCTTCATCGAACGCGAGACGTCGGCCGCCATCGCCGACGACCGCCTCGCGACATATCGCGCGACCGCCGACATTAGCACTTTGATCGACCCCACTAGCCTTGCAAGCCAGGCCGACGCCGAGAAGGGAGTGGCGGCTGAAGCCAGGACCGTAATGCGAACGCTCGAGCAGGCGACGCCGATGGCAACGCTGATCGAGGATGCGATGCAGCCCGCGCTGCGTTCGAGCTCCCGCTCCGTCTTCGTATTCCGGTCCGACATGATCGCCGAGTTCGCCGTGGACAGGCTTGGCCCGTCGCACCCCAAGCTCGCCGAGCGGATCGAAAGCGGCGTCATACGCTTTGGCGGAGCACGCGCGCTCGACACCGTCGCCGACGCACCGGCTTCCACGCGCAACCAGTTTAAGCGCGCCATCTTCGTCGCGCCCACGACGTCGACGATACTGGCCACGCTGGCGCAACCCTGGCTACCCGAGCAGGTGGTGTTCCTAGCCGATGCAGATACGCTGGCGTTCGCCGCCCGCGACGCCGCGCGCCTCGCCGACGAGATCGGTGTTGACGCGCTTGCGGCGCGGCTGCGAACGTTCGCCGAGAAGGCAAACAGCCGCGTAGCGGGAATCGGCCGCCACACGGTGCAGCTGGATGCCGAGGCGCCATCCGAGGACGTCGAGTTCCCGACCGGTTCGGTGGTCGACCTCACCGGCGGCGGCCGGGGCGAACGCCGGCTCGTCGAAATCAAGCTCGGCAACGGGCAACGCATCATCGCCCGCCCGGCTACCGGCATGGTTCTGCGGGACGACGGCGCGGCGACGACCACCTTCGTCGAGCGACCCGCGTCACAGATAAAACGTGGCGATGAGGTCTGCGTGATCGGCGCTGGGTTCATCGAGCGCGCCCGGTCGCTCGTGAACATCCGCACGACTGCGGCCGAGGAGATCCGCGAATACCACAGTCAGGTGGCGAAGCGGTTCGCCGCCATACCCGAGGACTCCACGAATGGACGCCTCCGCGTCCTGGTGGCGCGGATGGGCCAGCCGACCGTGCCGATCGAGCGCGCCAGATACTGGATCGACCTGCGTGACGAGATCGACAAGCCGCTCCACGAGGTCGTGCCGCATGCCCCGCAGGACCGGGACACCTTCATGCGGTTCACTGACGCGCTCGGGATCGGACAGAAGTTGGCCGAGAGCTTCTGGCTGTGGGCGGTAGTCGCTCAGCGTTCCCACCGGATGCGCGCGGGGAACGTTTTCCACGACGCCTTCCGCGGCATCCTCACTGATCCCCATGCGGCGCTCGCGAGCAACCGCGACCGCAGCGCCGACATTAGAGCGCTTCGCGCAATGGCTGAGGAACACGTCGCGACTGTCGCCGACACGCGGAGCATCGAGGCATCATGAAAGGTCTGTCGAACGCGAAGTTGTCTGGGATTGATGTCGAGCTCAAAGAAGCGGTCTGCGATGCGTTGGTAAACGCGCTCGTCGAACGCGTGAGCGGCGCCGACGAGCGAGGGCGGACGATCTACGGCGGATCGCCGCGACGCGGAATATTCGCCGGCCAGCTGCTCCCGCGCTTCGACGTCAGCGGCGCCCTCGACGAGACCAACGACATCCGCATCGCCGCGATCGGGATGGACTTCGTGGTGGGTGCGAACGGCTCCGCCGCCATCCACGTAGCGCCCCGGTTCTCCGCATACGTGCGAGTCATCCCGCAGTGGCGCGACCTGACTGGCGGCGGTGGCCAACTCGATTTCGACTTCAAGCTGCAGAAGGCGATTCAGCAGCAGATAGACGCTGCAATCCGCGCCGACCGGGCGACCGCCCTAAAGGCTGCCAACCTCGAACGGCCCAATTGGAAGGCGATGGACGAAACG
Organism: Pseudomonadota bacterium; assembly: GCA_023417515.1. Taxonomy (GTDB): domain Bacteria; phylum Pseudomonadota; class Alphaproteobacteria; order Sphingomonadales; family Sphingomonadaceae; genus Allosphingosinicella. The sequence goes on from JAEZFL010000064.1 coordinate 12,642, forward strand.
CGCCGGTCGAAAGTCCGCGCGGAGCGGGCCCGCATCCTCGCTGACGTGCGCGTCAAGGCCTACGCTGCATTCGGGATCAAGCTGCTGTCGGGTGTGCCCGACGAATCTGCCCCGACGGAGGAGCCCCCGGCGGGGAACGGGGACGGCACCGGAGACTCCACTGAACAGCCGGCGCCGATCTCGCGCCTCATCCGCGAAGGCCGGGACCTGCCGCTGACGCTCGTCGATCCCGCGCCGATACCGGGCAAGTGGCGGCGGCTCGACCTCTCCCTCCCGACCTTTGAGTTCGATAGCGCAATGGGGTCCCCGGCACTGGCCGCCGCGCTCGTCACCTACAATTCCAGCCTCGCGGCGGCGGTGGCGGCGCAGCTCGAGGCGTGGGCTGCCGGCGAGGGTGCCGCCGAGGCATGGCGAGACGTCAACGTCTCACCAGGGGACACGCTCGACGAGGCCCGGTGGAATGCGGCCGTCGCGGCGCTCGCCGCTAGGCCCATCGACCGTACGCGCGTCGTCCCCGATCTCTCCCGCATCGCCCTGAAGGTCGAGCGTCAGGTCGACTTCCTGGACCCCGCGCGACTGTCGCTGCGGGTCATGCTGGACAACCAGTCACCCGAGCCCACGCCGCAGGACGCGCGCGGTCGCTGCAACACCGTCTTCGGCGCCGGGCTAACACTCGCCCTACCCACAGCTGCGCACCGGTCTCTGCGGCTCGATAGGGTCGAACCCTCCTACCGATTCCGCGACCACCTCGACTATCCGGCGATCGGGCTCAACTGCGGGGTCGAGGCGATCGAAGCCGGGGACCAACTCACCCTGGCCACCACCGCCGCCCCTCGCTTCGCGCAGCCGCGCATCGTTGCTCGAAACATCGACCTGCCCTTTCAGTTTGCGATTCTCAAGGATCGATCCTTCGACGCGAAACGGCTGCTCGAGCTGCCGCGCGCATACAGCGAATGGATCGATGGCCAAGAGAAGCGGCTGCGCGACACCGTCACGGCGGGCCTGCCACCGGACGATGCGGCGGTCGAGAAGGCACGTCTGGCGAAGGACATCGCCGCCCAGCGCGCCGAGGCGCGCTACATCGAGCGCGGTGTCGAGATCTTGATCGCTTCGAAAAAGGCCAGCGATGAGCTGGCCGGCAACCCACAAGGGGAACAAGGCGCCCTAGCGCGTCGGGCCGCGCCCTGGATGGCTTGGACGCTTACCAATGAGGCCTTTGCGCTGCGCGATGCGCACGACACGGGGCGAGGCTGGCGACTCTTCCAGATGGCGTTTGTGCTCGCGCACATCCCTGTGTTCGCATCCCGCATGGCGGAATGGCGCGAATTCCACGACGCCATGCTTGACGAGGACGGCGTCAGCCTCCTCTACTTCCCGACCGGCGGCGGCAAGTCGGAGGCGTTCTACGGCACGCTGCTGTTCGCCATGTTCCTCGACCGCCTGCGCGGCAAGGACCGCGGTGTCACCGCCATGATCCGCTATCCCCTGCGGCTGCTGACGCTCCAGCAGGCGCAGCGCCTACTCAAGCTCGTCGTGCGCGCCGAGATGGTGCGCCGTCGCCACAAGGTCGGCGGGTGGCCATTCGAGATGGGGTTCTGGGTGGGAAGCCAGAACACGCCGAACCATTACGGCGCATTCCGCGCTGAGATCCCGCTCGCGAGTGATCCGGACTTCGCGGACGACAGTGCGCTAGACGGCGAGACGGGCGATGAGGACCAGCGCGCTCGCGGACGTCGATACGCGGAGGCGCGCGAGGCCTTCGACAAGATTCCAGAGTGCCCGGTGTGCGGCGAGCCGACCGGTCTGCGTCGCGACGAGAACGAAGGCCCAACCGGGCGGCGCGCAGCCATTGTGTGTTTCAATGACAAGTGCGCGTGGAATCGCGAGCACGGTCGGCGCCAGTCCCTCCCGTTCCTGCTGACCGACGACGCCATCTACGCCCGCGCGCCGGCGATCGTGCTCGGCACCGTCGACAAGCTGGCCATGCTGGGCCAGCACACCGGCACGATCTCGAAGGTGCTTGGCATGTTCGGCCTCGCCCGCCGCGTCGACAGATGGGGAAATCTCTCCACACCGCGGAGCGATGAGGATTTACGTCGCGATCCGGCAGATCACAACAGCTCGAACGTCCATCCCGCATATGCGGACGGGAAGCGGGTCTTTCATGATCCGTTCCCGTCGCTGATCATCCAGGACGAGGCGCACCTGCTCGAGGAGAGCCTCGGGACGTTCAGCGGTCTGTTCGACACGCTGCTCGACACGGCGTTCGAGGAGATCGCGGACATGGCCGGCGACGGGCTCGCCATCGCCCGGCGGTGGACCGGCGACGGCTGGGGTGCTCCCCGAATGCCGAAGGTTATCGCGGCGACCGCCACGATCTCGGCACCCGAACGCCAACTCGAAACGCTTTACCAACGGCACCCGCTGCGCTTTCCCTATCCGGGTCCGGACCTCTACCATTCCTTCTTCGCCGAGCCTGCACCGCCGCCGGCCATGAACCCCGCGCGAGTTGAGCTCGCTAAGCGGCTGCCGTTTGCGCAGGCGCCCGAGCAGACCGCGCCTTGGATGCGCCTCTACGTGTCGCTGATGACGAACGACGCGACGCACACGGTCACGACGGTCGGGGTGCTGGCCGCGTTCCACGGCATCATTACGGCGCTGTGGGACGGCCTGCTCGCCGATGACCGCCGCGCCGCTACGATCGCGTCGATCCGGGCGGCCGTGTCGCCGGGTCGAGCCGGGGACTGGCACCGGGCGGCGATCGACCGTGCCGTCGCGGACGGCCGTCAGGACGAGGTCATGGCGCTGGTGGACCTGCACCGGATAGCGCTCGCATACGTGACCAACAAGAAGGGCGGCGACCAGATCATCGACGCCCTAACCGCCGCCGTCGAGCACCAGCATCGCCACCTCGGCCGCGAAAACTCGTCCTTCGCCAGTCGCCTGATCTCGGGCGGCATCGACATGAAGGACATCCAGGGCGTGATGGAGGAGGCCGAGACCTCTTTCGACGACAAGGATTATCCCGACATCAGCGCGACGGTCCGGAACATCGTCGCGACCTCGGCGATCAGTCACGGTGTGGACGTCGACCGCTTCAACAGCATGTTCTTCGCGGGCCTGCCGTCTGACATCGCCGAATACATTCAGGCCTCCAGCCGCGTCGGCCGCACCCACGTCGGGTTCGTGATGCTGCTGCCGACGCCCCAGAACCGGCGCGATCGATACGTCGTCGAGACGCACGACATCTTCCACCGCTTCCTCGAGCGGATGATCGCGCCGCCCGCCGTCGAGCGCTGGGCAGAGAACGCGATCAAGCGCGCGATGGCGTCGTATGTGCAGGCGTGGGCGATGCTGCGCGAGGCCCGCGAGTTCATCAGGCAGGACGATGCCAAGAAGCCCGAAGTCCACCAGATGGACCAGGTCAGCCGCCTCGCATCGCTCGCACGCCTCAACCACGTCGCGCTTTGCGAAGCGATCGGCGACTTCGTACTCAGGGCCAGCGGCTACACCGGGAAAGGCGCGTCGAAGCTCGGCGCACCGCACTACGAGGACTTCTACCGCGCCCTCGTCGACAAGCAGGTCGACGTGTTCGTCCGCAGTATCGCCAGCCGCGGCACCACCTCGAGCCTGCGGGAATACTGGGACGATCTTCCGGCGTTCCAGAAGCCGATGACGTCGCTGCGTGACGTGGACGAGGCGGGCTACATCGTCGCTGCGGGTCGCGATCCACTGGCGCGCAGCCGATCGACCGACATCGACCGGGGGCAGCTGGCCGAGGTCATGCGCGCCATCAGGACCCAGCGGGGCACCGCCTCAGAAATGGATGCCGACGGAGGGAGCGATGGCTGAGGCGAAGGGCGGCACCAAGGACTGGCGTACCAGCCGCGGTGGACGCAGGCCGTCCGCGTTCGGCGGCGGGCGAAGCGAACCCGATCGCCTCGAGCCGCCGACGATGTCGCGTTCGCGCGTGCAGCTGGCCAGCTCGTATGCGCCAGGCGTGCTCATGACCTGGGAGGGCGGCAAGGGAATCTGCCGGACTGTCCCGCTCGCGAACGACATCACCAAGGAGCTCAGGCCGACGACGATCGAGCTGATCTTCGAGAATTTGCGCGACTTCGTGACCAACTGGCGCGAACGCGCGATGAAGGCGGTCCCCGACGCCCTCCCCGAACTCGTGCTCGACGCTCCATTCCTCGACCCGCGCACAGGTGAGGCGAACGTCGAGCGGTCGGACTTCCAGATGACTGGACCGGACCGCGTGGGATATGTCCCCTACCCCCTGCTCTACCGGTGCGGCGTCTGCGGATCGATCCGCGAATACGAGAGCGTCGCCGACCAATACAGGCAGCCGCTCCCGAAGAAGTGTCACGGCCACGACGCGCGCTGGACCCAGGTAGACGTCATCTACGCCCACTGGTCGGGCGACATCCAGCCGCTCAGCCCGTTCAATTTCAACTACGACGCGCAGAGTGGCGAGGTCCGTCAGATCAAGGTCTGCACCTGTGGATCCAACAACTTCAAGCTGCTGAATTCGGCGCCGGTGTTCTCCGAGTGGAGGTATGTCTGCGAGGACTGCGGCAACGTACGGGGTCTGGAGAAGAAGTGCCCGGACGTCGTCGCCCGCCTGCAGGCCGAGCAGCTCGCCGGTGGGCGAACCTTCCAGCTGGTAGAGGTCAACATGCTGCCGGTGTCATACCGAGCCAACTCCACCTTCTACCCCCAGCGCACCAGCTTCATCGAGTTCCAGGACAGCTCGGTCGTCGACCTGATGACTCCGCTGCGGACCGGTGCCCTGACGGCGAAGCTCGCGCAGATCCACAACATTCCGTTCGACGAGCCGACCGACGAAGAGATCAGGGAAAAGGTCGAAGCGTCCCCGGCGCATGCGGGGGAATGGGACGACTACCTAGGATTTATGGCCATGGCCCAACGCGCGGACATTAGCGGACGGCCTGATCGTGCTCGCAGCTATCGGGACCAAGCGACCGAAATGCGCGAAGGCTGGTTCGCGGCCGGAATCGTCGACCGTGGACGCCTGGGCAGCCCGGGCGTCCTGCGGGCGATCGCGCTGCGGGAGGAATGGAACCGTCTGTACGACCCGATCCGACTGACCGTCCAGCACGACGCCTTCACCCGAGAGCATATCGACGACGCCATGTCGCGGCACGCCGCGGTCGACGTGATGGACCCCGACATTACGCTGACCGACGTCGTGAACGATCCCGAGAGGAGGGCACGCTATCAGGCAACCACCGGCAACCTGCTCGCTCACCTGGGCGTCGAGCGCCTGGTCATCGTGCGGGGCCTGCCGATCTGCGAATTCAGCTTCGGCTATTCCCGCGTCTCGTCGACCCCCGTCTACAAGCGCGAATACCAAGGCCAGAGCATCGACATGCCGGTGCGCCTCAAGGCTTTCGACCAGCTCCCGATCCAGGGGACGAAGCGGCCGATCTACGTCACGCAGCAGCGGAACGAGGCACTCTACTTCAAACTCGACGAGGAGCGCGTCATCCGCTGGCTGAAGGCCAACGGGGTCAGCGATGTGCCCAATGATGCGCTGGGTCGCGCCTTCATCGAGCGCTACGAGGACTTCGGTCCCTTTCTCGAGATTTTCAAAGACCGCGAGGGGACGGGCGGCTACCCGAGGACCGTTCCAGCCTACGTCTATCTCCTCCTCCACACGCTGTCGCACCAAATGATCCACTCGCTCGCGGACACGTCCGGCGTCGATCGCGACGGGATCGGTGAGCACATCTTCCCCGCCAACCTCGCCTTCGTGATCTACCGAAAGGGGATGACGCCGGACCTCGGCAACATATCCGCGATGTGGCGCAACCACTCCGACGAATTCCTCCGCCGGGCGATCGACCCACGGACGCTTCGGTGCGGCTCGGGCAGCCTGTGCGACGCGCGCGGTGGAGCTTGTCCGGCCTGCGTCATGGTGTCGGAGGTGAGTTGCATCGCGTCAAACCTTCTCCTGTCGCGCGCAGTGCTCAAGGGCGGGCGGGGACCAGAATGGGAACCCAGGTCGGCTCCCGACCTCGTCGGTTTCCTCGATCCCGCGGTCGCCGGGTGACACGCGAGGTCCTGATCTCGCCGAAGGCGACGGCGAGGCTGGTGGTCACGATGCCTCCCGAGCCAAGCAGGCTCGGGAACGCATTGGCCGAAGACATAGCGAGCGACTACGTCACCCTCACGCCAACAACCGACGCGTTCCGCCACATCGCCTCGCTAGCCCGCGAGCGGCTCACGATCATGGTCCCATACATCGACTCGGTCGGTGCCGACTGGGCAGCGGAGATGTTCGAAGGCACGACCGCGGCCGAACGCACGCTCGTGATCAGGGACGCGGCGCAGCTCGGCAGGTGCGGCAGCCCAGGACGGCGTCTGGAACGCGCCGCGACGCGGATCATCGACTATGGCGGGGCCGACCTCAGCCAGGAGACCTTCCACGCCAAGATCGTGCTGGCGGACGGAGTCGCCGCATACGTCGGGTCGGCAAACCTGCTAAGGCGCTCGAAGATGGCGAACCTCGAGTGCGGGATGCTTGTCGAGGGGCCAGCGGTGCACGCCGTGAAGGTATTGCTGGACGCCGTCATCTCGGCGGCCTGAGTCTCGACTGCACGCTACATCCGTTGACTACAAATTGCGAGCACACGGCTGGCTTCGATTTGTAAACCCGTTTATCCCCTTGACGCAGGTAAAGAGGGGCCGGACTCGCCAATCGTTCCGGGGCCGGATATGCAAAGACGATGGGGTTTCCTGAACTAGTCGCAGTTCGGAAAGAGATCGCGCAATTTCCGGGCTGGTCGGAGCCGGAGCCTGAGACTGGCGCGATGTGGTTCGTCGCACCCTTGGCCATTGCCGGCGTCGTGCAAGAAGCCTTTGCGTTGCACGGCATCTGCCTCAAGTATGCGCCAGAAAGAAATGTAGCGTTCGAGTTCAAGGCGCTCGGGCCCAAGCGGCGCAAGATTCCCTTGGCGCGTTATGAATGGCGATCCCTACGCGGCGGCCATACCAACCCCCGACGCGCTGGGTCGCCAGTGTCCGGACAAAGGGTCACAGCGACTCACTTTCATTCATTCGATCTCAATTGGCTTGAGGCAGAACGCCGGATGCGCTCGGGGAACTTGCCCCAAGCGGTAAGCGTCGCAGAAGAACCTCAATCTTTCGAGTCACTTAGGGAAGAGGTCGGGAATCTCTTTAGAATCAATAACATGAACGTTGTTTTGCCCCCGCCATGGGAGTATAAGATGTTCGCAAATGGCTAGCCTGCCCATCCCCGAAACGGCGGTCGTCAAAGCCGTCGAAAACGCGGTGACCGACCTCGTGCGAGTGTCGGGGTGGGGTGACTATGCCTATGTCAATCTGCCCGTTTTCATGCCGAGTGGCGCGCCGGCCACCGTCCGCATTCGTGTAACGGCCACAGGTTTCGAGATCGACGATGGCGGCTATGCGTATCGTGAACTTGAGGCGGTCGGTGCTGAGCGATCTTTCCCCAAGGAGGCGGAGAAGGCCGCCAAGGAGGAAGAACTCGAGACGGACCGGCGTCGGATCTTTGTGAATGTGCCGGAGGGGCACCTCACAAGGGCGATTTGCGATGTTGGGCTTGCGTCGCGCAATGTCGCTGCGAACGTGTTTGCGCGGCTGTCCGACGAAGACGAGGCCGAGATAGAAAACTACTTGCAGGAGCGACTTGCCGCCGTGTTCAACGGCGCCAAAATCGCCCCCGACGAGAAGCTGAAGGGGGCCTCCACGAAGGCTTGGGAAATGTCTGTCGTGGTGCACCTGGCATCAGGCCTAGTAGTGTTCCAGGCGGTTTCGACACATGCAAACTCAATCAACCGCGCCAGCACCGCATTCCATGATCTCGCCGAACTCCCGAACCCGCCCACCCGTGTGGCGGTAGTGAAGGATAAGGCCGCGCTCGGCGTGAATATAAATCTTCTGTCGCAGGCCGGTCGGGTCATTCAGAGCGACCAGCCAGACGCCGATTACAGGCAGGCGGCGGCATGAAGCGATTGTCCCTAGCTGAGGCCCTATCATCCGGACGCTTGGATGATTTCGTTGAACAGGCAGAGGCAGACGGCATCGGCCCCGCCGATCTCGCTCAGTTCGACGCGGTGTTGGGGCGCGTCACAGCGCCCCTACCAGAAGATCAAACATCCCGTTCACGCGCTCGCGGTGGTTCGCGCGGAAAGTGAACTCGCTCAGGTAGCGCTGCATATGCTTTGCGCTGATCTGGACATGGGTTGAGCGAACCGAGGCTTTGAACAGGCGCCAGAAGCCTTCCACAGTGTTGACGTGGAACGTCTCGTTCGCGCGGTAATCGTAATACGCATACTCCTTGCGGCCATGCTTCACGACACCGTGCTTGAAGCCGTCCCCCGACAGTAAGCCGTAGGAAACCAGTTCATCCGTGGAAACGGTGGAGCCGGGCTCGACATTCTCAAGCACGACGCCGCGGAGCGTGTCCTTCTTGATGTTCGGGATCACGACCGCCTTCATGCTGCCGCCGCGCTCGGCCATGCCCATCACGATTGTCTTGCCCGGCGCGCCACGGCCACGCTTGCCGCCAGAGCGACGGCCGCCGACATACGCTTCGTCCATTTCCACATGGCCGGTAAGCAGCGCGTCGAAGCCCTGCGCCTTCGCGGTCAGGTCGCGGATTTGCTGCCCGATGCGATAGGCGGTCTTGTAGGTGACCCCGAGCTGGCGCTGGAGTTCTTTGCCGCTCACGCCGTGGCGCGTCGTGCAGAAGAGATACATGGCATAGAACCACGAAACGAGCGGGGTGCGCGTGTCGTGGAGGATCGTGCCGGCGGTTGGCAGAACGTGGTGGCCGCAGTGAGCGCAGGAATAGGCGCGGCGGTTAGACAGCTTGTGGAACGTGGCATCGGCAACGCCGCACTTGGGGCAGTCGAAGCGGGTGCCGCCGAACCGGACGTTCATGATGTGAGCGAGGCACGCATCCTCATTCGGGAAGCGGGCGAAGAACTCCCGGACTGAGAACTCGGGGCTGGCGGAGGGGCTGCGCTTCGTCATGACGATTATATGCCATAGTCGGCATACCTGCGTCAAGGGGATAAACGGGTTTGTAAAAGCAATCGACACAACCACCAATGTGGGGCTGCAAATTGGTCATCCCTCGCGGCAGGCTCAATCATCCGAAAAGATCACGAAGCGGACTTGACGCACATCCAATGCCGGTAGAAACACTGTTCAGCCACTCGGCAAACGCATACAAGCTATGCGTACAAATCACGGGCTGGCGATCGTGAGAAAACGGCAGTTTTCCGGCGCTTATCGTTTTCGGTGTCGCCTCCCGTAGGGGTCACCAAACTGCCTAGAAACGGCGGTTTTCCCGGATTTACGCCGCTTTCAGTTGCTCGCTGTTACAGCGACCTTCTCCAGCGAGCATGTGCATGTGATGCAGATGGCAACGCAGTGCGGCATCTCCAGGCCGGGTTCTCATACATCAGACGGCAAATTCTGAAGGCTCCTCGTCCCCCAGACCTCCCCCGGAGGACCCAAGACTTCAACGGAGCCAAGCGCCTCTGGGAACCCGGAGTCGGCACTTCGCCGCTGTCGGCGACGGCCGGAATCGACTCCAGTTGGGGGCCGCAATGGAATAAGGGGGCAAGATGAAAACGATCCTGGTGGAACTCGACTCCGACCTTGGAGACGGGCGGTTGGAAGTCGCCGCCGACCTGGCGCGCGCTTTCGGAAGCCATATCGTCGGCATCCAGGCGACTCCCGTCGCCGCTTACGTGAGCTTCGATCCCTTCGGCGGCGTTTACGCCCTTCCCGCCGTTCTCGAAGCTGTGGCGGAGCGTGAGCAGGAGATACGCCGTGCCTTCGAGGAGGAAATGGCGAAGGAAGACGTGACCTGGGAGTATCGGCACGGCAATGGCGCGCCCGCGGACGTGATCGCCGAACATTCGCGGCTCGGCGACCTGGTTCTGATGGCGAAGCCTGGCGGCGAGGGGAAGCGAGGCGAACGGCTCACCCACGTCGGCGACGTCGCGTTGTCGAGCTCGGCCCCGGTGCTCGCCATCCCTCCCGAGACCAGATCATTCGATCCGTCCGGCAAGGCTTTGATCGCCTGGAACGGGAGCCCCGAAGCCTCGCGTGCCGTGCGCGCGGCGCTGCCCCTCCTCAGGCTGGCCTCCGAGGTGACCTTGCTGACGGCAGAGGAACCCGGCGGGAAATGGGATCTGCCAGCCATGGGCCTTGCCGAATATCTGTCGCGTCACGGCATCCATGCGATCATCGACACGCTAAGCGTCACGAATGGCGATATCCCTTATTCGCTGCTGTTCGACGTCGCGGATCGCCAGCCCGCCTATCTAGTGATGGGGGCTTACGGCCGAAGCCGGGCGCGCGAATGGCTGCTGGGCGGAGTCACTCGCCGCATGATCCTGGATTTGCCGGCACCGCTGCTGCTCGCCCATTGACTCCCCATTCGGGGCGAGGAAAGCGGCCTTGAGGACAGGGGTGCGACGCTGAAGAGCCACGCCGATCCAATCCCCGCAGTTCGCTGGATAGGGTATTTGCGCGCGCGGCGATTGCTTCGCCCGCGACAGGGGATTGTCTCACATTGGCTAGAAGGACCGAATCTGGCATTCTGAGCGATGTCCAGGGAGTCTTCATGAGTGGCGCTTCTGGCCAATCTGGTGATGGTCGTCGCTGCGGTCGTCTCCATCCTGTCACCGTCCCGAAGGGAAGGCGGGCGAGCCGGGCCCTGCCGAGCCCGAGGCAACCAGCCCCCAGCCAGGAGTCGCGGCATGACAGCATTCGCCCGGAAGCTCGAAGCCGACGCCACTCGCATGAGGGAATGGTTCGAGCATATGCATCGCCACCCGGAACTCTCGATGCAGGAAACCTCGACCGCCGACTACATCGCCGAGCAGCTGCGCGGAATCGGGGTCGACGACATTGCGACCGGAGTCGGCAAGACCGGCATCGTTGCGACCCTGAAGGCCGGCACGGTCGACAAGGCGATCGGGCTACGCGCCGATTTCGACGCCCTGCCCATCCAGGAGCAGGAGGACCTCCCCTACAAGTCGACCGTCCCCGGGGCCGCCCATGTCTGCGGCCATGACGGCCATGCCGCGATGCTGCTCGGCGCCGCCAGCTACCTCGCCCGAACCCGCAACTTCAACGGCACCGTCCGGCTCATTTTCCAGCCCGGCGAGGAGACGATGGAAGGCGCCCCGGCAATGATCCGGGACGGCCTGTTCGAGCGGTTCCCGGTCGACTGCGTCTTCGGCATGCACAACATTCCCGGCCTCGACGAAGGGAAATTCTATTTCCGGCCGGGCGAGACCATGGCTTCCGTCGACAATTGGGAGGTCGAGATCACGGGACGGGGCGGCCATGGCGGCATGCCCGAGCTCGCCATCGACCCGGTCGTCGCGGGGGCCTCGATCGTCATGGCGATCCAGAGCATCGTGTCGCGCAACGTCGCTCCGGCCCATCGCGCGGTCGTCACCATCGGCGCATTCCAGGCCGGCAAGGCGGGCAACGTGGTCGCGGACAAGGCCATCCTGCGGCTTTCGGTCAGGACGACCACGCCGGACGACCGCGACATGGTGCTCGGCAACATCCGCCGGATCGTCGCTCATCAGTCCGAATCCTTCGGTTGCACCTCGGAGATCCGCGAGGGCGTGCCGGGCGCAGTGCTGGTCAATGACGAGCAGGAAACCGAAAAGGCCGCCGCCATCGCCCGCAAGGCGTTCGGCGACGACCAGGTGATCTGTCCCGGCCCGGCCTTCCTCGCCTCGGAGGATTTCGCCTTCATGCTTCGGGAGAAGAAGGGCACCTACTGCTTCGTCGGGGGCGGCCCCGGCAAGATGGTCCATCATCCCGAATATCGCTTCAACCCCGCCATCCTGCCGGTCGGAGCGGCCTATTGGGTGGCGCTCGTGGAGAATTACCTGCGCTGATCGGTATCGCCCCGGATTCAGTCGATGCCCCTCACCACTCCAAAAAGCCGGTGCTCGGACGCGCCGGACACTCTGCGCAGGCCCTTCGGGAACCCGCAGCCCGCGGCGGCATCCAATAGCCGTGACCCGATGCGGTCATCGCAACTTGGAGGGCTTCGGAAATGTCCAGGAACATCGCGCTTCTCGCGGCGACGGCTCTGTTCGTCTTTGCCGCGCCGGCGCAGGGGCACGACACAGGCATCAGCGACGCGCAGATCGCCCATATCGCCTACACGGCCGGACAGCTGGACGTGGAAACGGCCCGGCTTGCGCTGGAACGGTCGCACAATCCGCAGGTGCGCGCGTTCGCCGAGACGATGGTCCGCGACCATGAAGCGGTGAACCAGCAGGCGCTGGCGCTGCTCCAGCGGCTCGGCGTGACGCCGGCCGCCCACCCGACCAGCGCGGCCTTGTCGACCGAGGCGGCCACGGAGCGCCAGCGTCTTTCAGGCCTTCAGGGCGAGGCGTTCGACCGCGCTTATGCCGCGCGCGAGGCGGCCTATCATGGCGCCGTCAACGAGGCGCTGAGAAGCACGTTGATCCCCGGCGCGCACAATGCCGAACTGAAGTCGCTGCTCGAATCGGGCCTGGCCCTGTTCAGCGCCCATCAGGAACATGCCGAGATGCTCGTCCGGCAGTTGCGCTGAAGGGCGGGACGATGACCAGACGGGATATCCTGATCGGCGGCGCCACCGTCGCGCTGATTCCGCTTCTCGGCGCTCGGGCAGCGGCGGCCGCGCCGCGCGTTCATAATGTCGTCATGGCGAACATGCGGTTCGCGCCGCTCCCGGCGGGGATCAAGGTCGGCGATGTGATCGTTTGGGTGAACCGCGACGTCGTGCCGCACACGGCGACCGTGCGCGACGGCAGCTTCAATGTCGACATACCCGGCAGGCAAAGCCGGCGCATGACGGTCGCCCGCGCCGGCACCTTCGCCTTCTACTGCCGCTACCATCCGGCGATGCGCGGGACCCTCGTCGCGGCCCGGTGAAGCGATCCCCGGGCGCGGCGACATCCTCCGCCGCCGCGCCTTCCCCTCCGCCGCCCTCTCCCAGGCGGAGGGGACCTCCACAGGCGCTACGCCCCTGCCCTTTGCGCGAAATGCCACGACGCCTGCGCCAGCATCGGCACTCGGGCAGCCATCTCCGCAGCCTTCGCGCTCGACGCATTGCCTTCGATCCAGCGCTTCTTGATGCCCTGGACGATGCCGAGCAGCCGGAACAGATTGTAGGCGAAATACCAGTCCATGCCGGGCACGCCGTCGCGGCCGGTCTCGGCGCAATAGAGCTGCACTGCTTCGTCGAGGGTCGGAATCGCCGCTTCGGCGAAATCGACGCCCTTAAGGCCCGCGCTTCCGGCTTCCGCGGGCATCTCCCATTGCATGGCGAGATAGGTGAAGTCGGCGAGCGGATCGCCGAGCGTCGACAGCTCCCAGTCGAGCACCGCCCGCACCCGCGGCGCGGCGGGCGCATAGATGATGTTGTCGATGCGATAGTCGCCATGGATGATCGACACCCGGGTCTGCTCGGGCACGGTGCGGCCGAGATATTCGATCAGCCGCTCGGCCTCCTCGATCCGCTCGGTCTCGGCGGCGCGATATTGCTTGGTCCAGCGCCTGACCTGTCGCTCGAAATAATTGCCCTCGGCGCCATAGTCGCCAAGCCCGATCGAGCCCGGATCGATCATGTGGAGGCGGGCCAGAGTCCGGATCATCTCCTCATAGATCGGGCGGCGCTGCGCCGGGGCCACTTCCGGCAGCCGGCCGTTCCAGAAGGTGCGGCCCTCGACCATGTCCATGACATAGAAGGGCGCGCCGATGACCCCGGGATCCTCGCACAGCGCATAGGGGCGAGGCACCGGGAAGCCGGTGGGATGGAGCGCGGCGATGAGGCGGTATTCGCGCTCCACGGCATGGGCGGAAGGCAGGATCGGACCGAACGGCTTGCGGCGCAGCACATAGGCGCCGCTCGCCGCATCGATGCGATAGGTCGGGTTCGACTGGCCGCCGGCGAATTTTTCGATCGTGAACGGTCCCGCAAAGCCCGCGACCTCGCGCTCCAGCCAGGCCTGAAGCGGCACGACTTCGAAGTCGCCCGTCAATTCCCGTTCCTCGCAACCATCTCGTCTCCTTCGCGCGCCCAGCGCCGCTGCGCCAGCCGTACCGGCTGGAAGCGGGCGTCGACCAGCACCGTCTCGAAGAACTCGCTCTCGCCGACCAGGCTGCGCACGTCGATGACGAACCAGTCGGTCCGCACCTGCGGCTGCTGCTGCACGTCGAGCGGGATCGGCAGCGCGCGCAGCATGTCGGTGCGCCAGAATTCGACATTGTTGCTCCACCCCGCCGCCGGCCGCATCGCCAGCACGCGGCGTGCCGCCTCCTCGCTCAGCCGCCCCTGAGTCAGCACCGACAGCAACAATGCCTGGCCGGGCAGAAGCGTGTTCACGTTGATCGAAGACAGCTCCGCCACCGGCAGGGCGCACAGCCAGGGCCGGATGCGGGCGAAATGGTCCGCGCGCATCCCCGGCATCAGGCGCAGCTCGCTGACGTCGGCGAAAAGGACGTTGGCCGTTCGGAACGGCTGCGGACCGCTCGCATAAGCGGCATCCTCGGCGCCCCCGGGCCCGGCCATCGTATCGGTGTCGGCCCAGTCCGCCGCCGCCTCGGCGATGCGGCGGGCGTCGGCCTCGGGCACGCCGCGAAGCACCATCAAGGCGACGAACTGGTCGACGCCTGAGCCGCGGCGGACGAGATTGTCGGCCTCGCCGGCGACGACGCTGTTGACGTTGAAGCAATTGCCGCCGTCGCGCAGCCGCGCCTCGACCATGCCACCACCAGGCATCGGAACGCGCCGGATCGCGCCGTTCCAATTGCCGGCGAGAATCGTCTTCGTCCGGTCCTGAGTGACCAGGTCGTTGACGATGAGCATGCCAAGCTGCTCGGCGCCGATCGCGGACTGGCGCGCCTGGTCGATGGCGACGACGTTCGAGGCGACCACCCGCGACAGCCGCAATTTCTCCAGCGACGCGGCGGCGATGGCCCCCGTGATCGCGACAAGGATCAGCACCGCGAGCAAGGCCGCGCCGCGCTCGCGCTGCGGGATCGGCCGCCTCACAGGCCGTTCCCGACGAGGAAGAGCTGGCGCACCGTCCCGAAGCGGGCGGTCGTCGCGATCATCTCCACCGCCACGGGCAGCTCGCGCGGATCCGGCCGATCCCAGGCCGGTTGCCACTCACCCGCGCGATCACGATAGCGCAGATCAACCCGCTCGACGTCGTCGATCAGCGAGGAAACCGAAGCGGCGGCGGCGCCGTCGACATGGGCGAAGCCGACCCGGTAGAGCCTTCCCGCCTGGAGCCGATACTCGACCCGCTGAAGCGACGAGCGCGGCAAAGCGTCGGGATTGTCCCAGCCGCCGCGGACCAGAACGAGCAGCCGGGTTTCCCGTCCGCCCGTTCCGTAGAAGCTCCGCTGCGGCTGACCCGTCTCGTCGCGCCACGGGCGCGGCACCGCCTGGGCGAAGTCGGCCCCGAGCAGGGTGCCGGCACGGCGGATGGCGCTCAAGTCGGCGAGCTGGCGGTCGGCCATGTCCTGCGCACGCACCGAGAAGGACAGCAAGGCCACGCTGCCGGCGGTGATCATTCCGAAGATCGCCAGAGCGATCAGCATTTCGACCAAGGTGAAGCCGGCGGTACGGCGCGCGCGCTTGGTCATGCCGCGGGCCTGAACAACGTCATCGTCGCCTGGCCGATGCCGGTCGCGCCGGTGACCCGGATCGTGATCAGCTGGATACGCGCCTCGGGCGAGCGCTCAGTCACCCGCACCCAGCGCCATTGCCGCCCCGCATTCTCGACCATTCCGCTCTGCGTGCCGAAGGCGGGCGGCGCCGGGTCGGTCATCGTCTCGACCGCGAGGTTGCGCGCGACAGTCTGCGCAAGCGCCTGCTCAGTCAGGCGCGCGCTGTTCGCCGCGGTGGCGCCGCCGAGGCGAAGCAAGGCGAGCGCCGCAAGGCTGAAGATGGCAAGCGCCACCAACATCTCGAGCAGGGTAAACCCTGCCTCAGCGCTCGATCTTGATCTCGCCATCGCCGCCAATCTCGATCCGAACGCGCCGGTCGCCGCGGCGCAGGGTCAGCTCCAAGGGGTCGGCCGTGCCGGTCGAATCGAACACGGTGCGCAGCTGCTGGCCGGTCGCGAGGTCCGGTTGCGTGCCGTCCTCCCAGACGAAGCGACCGACCTCCTGCCAGGCGCCGTCGCGGCTTCGAGCGACGGCATAGCCCGCGGGGCCGACCTGGAGCGACGTCGCGCGGGACTCGATCAGGGCCGTCTCCTGCGCCGCCTTGGCCCGCGCCGCGAAGGTTTCCGCCTCGACTCGAAGGCCGCCCCCGGGCTCGGGCATGGCAAGCACCGCGGCCGCGGCGAGCAGGCCGACGATGACGAGGACGACCATCATCTCTACCAGGGTGAAGCCCGCGCTCATCCGCCGCGCTGTCACCGACTTTTGTGTGCGCCGCATTACCGGCCCTGGACGACGAGCCGAATGCGCTGGCCGCCGCGGTCGACGTCGAGCTGGAGGCTGGTTCCAGCCGGCAGGCGCGCCAGTTGCTCGACATGGCTCTGGCTCATCGGAGCGCCGTTGACGGATAGGATCGTGTCGCCCGGCCGAAGCCCCGCCTGCTCGAGCGCCGGCAGGCCGATGCCCGGCCGCAAGGTATAGCCGGACACCTGTCCGTCCACCTGACGCGGCGACAGCGCCTGCAGGTAGCGGCCGACCTCGGCACGCTGCGCATTGGGCGGAGCGGCAGCGCCGGCGGGGGGTAGCGCTTGCGGGGCCGGGGCTCCGACCGCCGGCGGAGCCGGGGTGAGCGCCATGGCGGGACCGCCGAATCCGAGCCGGTAATTGACCGGGCCGGCGGCGAGTATCGCTTCGTGCAGCCGGACGCCCTGAAGGCTCAGGCCGGGCATGACCTCGCGGCCAATCGGCACATAGCGCTGGCTCCCGTCCGGGAAACCGATGATCGCGCCACCGGCCATCACGCCGTGCAGGACCAGGCCTTCCGTAAGCCCGGCCGGAGCCGCGGGTGCGGCGGCAGGCGGCGCCTGGACGATGGGGACCGGCTGGCGAACGGCGGCTGCCGGCGTCGGACGCTGGTCGGCCGGAACGAGCTCCACCGCGCTGCCGCCACCGCCCGATGGCCACAAGAGATAGGCGAGCAGCAAGGTCGCGACGATCGCGCCGACGATCACAATCCGCTTCTCGCGCGGCTCGAGCTGCAAGGCCGCCCGTGGCATCATGTCGCGAGGGTAGTCCTCTCCGAGGCGTGCGGCGACTCCTGAATCGCCGCGGCCTTGCGCGCCGCACGCGCCGGATAGAAGCGATCGAGCAGGGTCCTGGCGATGGCTTCGGCATCGTCCGCGAAAAGGTCGGGGATTTCCGGCGGGCTGAGCGCCGGGGCACCCGCAGTGTCGATGGTCAGCGTGGCCAGGCCGAGAAGACGCTGGACCGGCCCGCGCGTGACGCTCAGCGTCTGGAGCTTGTCGTAGGGAATGACCCAGACACGGCGGCGGATGAGGCCGGACCGAACCACCAGCGCCTCCGCCATGAAGCCGTAGCGCGCCTTGCTCCAGGCGAGCGCCTGCCCCAGCGCGACCAGCAGCGGCACCGCCGCTGCCAGGCTCAGCTCCGGACGGATCAGCCCGAGCAAGGTGAGCAGCGGCGTCAGCACCAGCCAGGGCGCGCAGCGGCGCAGCAATGCGCGACGCGGGGTGCGGTGCGGCAGGCGCTCGGGTGGCCGCGGAAAGTCGAGCGCGGCGAGGACACGGTCGATCTCGTCGGCACGGGCGAAGGGCGCGGCGACCTGGACCCCGCCTTCCTTCTGCTCCGCGCCCAGCGTCTGGAAGGACAGGCTGGAGAAGCCGAGCCAGCCGCTCAGCCAGCGCCGGTCGAGCCGGGCCGCCTGGGTGCGGCGTGCCGGGATCAGCACCTCGGACAAGGTGAACAATCCGCGCCGGCGGCGCAGCCCCGCCGCACTCGTGCTGAGGCGGAAGCCGAAGTCGCGCGCCAGCGTCCGTGCCACTCCGGTCACGAAGCCGAGGAGAACCACGAGGAGGACGACCATCGCCAGGCCGCCCGGACCCAGCGTCCCGGCCGCCTCGACCGCCTGCTCGTTTCCGATCCCGGCCTCGTCGATCCAGGATTCCATGTCGAACAGGCCGACATCGTCGAGATATTGAAGCGCGCCGAAAGCGATCGCGATGAACAGCAAGGAGAAGTTGAGCAGCCCGAACAGCAGGATACGCGGCAGTTCCATCGCGAAGATGACCTCTTCCGCCGGCCCTTCGATCGCTTGATCCCCGGCCGGCCGCCGCTCCTGGCGGCCGCGGATGGTGTCGCGCAGGCGCTGGGCCTCGTCGATCGACACCATGTCGAGCTTGCCTTCGTCCGCGGCCGACCCGCCCGTTTCGATCCGTATCCGGGCGGTCCCGATCAGCCGCGCGAGCAGCGGCCGTTCGATCGCAACGTCCTGGACTCGGTCGAATGGTATGACGCGGCGCTTGCGGCCGAGGATGCCTTGCTCGATGATGATCTCGCCCGGCAGCATTTCGTAGGTGAAGCGGCGCCAGCTCAACACCGCGATCGCCGCCATGATGATGAGGCCCAGGCCGATCGCGCCGAAGATGCCGGCGGCCGCCATGAAGCCTTCGTCCCGAGTCGCGGTCATGATTCCGAACAGGCCGGCCGCGGCGCCCGGCAGCGCCTTGAGGCTGCCGCCGATCATGGCCGCCGGGTGAAGCCGCTGCTTCCCGCTCACAGCAGGTCTTGGCGGATCTTGCCGCGAATATGGTCGCGCATCTGCTCGGCATCGGCCTGGGCAAGACCGGGGAGCCTGACCGACGCGCCGCGTGTCCCCGCCGTGTTGAGGACCAAGGTGGCGAGGCCGAAGGCACGCTCGAGAGGACCCTGAGCCAGATCGATATGCTGGACGCGGCCGAACGGCACCAGCGACAGCGCGCGGACGAGGACCCCGTGGCGGACGGCGAGCTCGTCCTCCTCCATGCGATAGCCCCAGGCGGCGTAGCGCCGCGCCGGCATGCGCCAGATGCCGACCAGGATCAGGATCGCGCCGGCCCCCAAAACCCACCCGAACGGAAGGGGGTTGATCTCCGCCGTCGCAAGCTCGGCAACCAGGAGGAGGATGGCCAGGACCGCGCCCGCAATCGCGAAGCGGATGCGAAGCAGCGAGAGCTGCCTGGGGTGCAAAGGAGTCATCACCCTTCATCCCCGCAAATGCGCGAGGCGACAAGCCGGGCTTTTCGGAGCCGCAACGGCTGCTAAGAGTTCATCGCGAGCCGAGCGGGCGAGGGAGTAGCAGCTTTATCATGTTCAATCGTTCCTTCATGCGGGCTGTGCTGGTCGGTGCCCTGGTCGCGCTGCTCGGCCTCGCCGGCTACTGGATCTACGAGCGCAGCCGCCCTCCCGAGCCGCAGGCGGTGCCGGAATATGACCCGGCGACGCTGGCCGGCCAACGCCCCGACCTCGACGTGCCGTTCGTCTCCACCGAATATGATATCGTCAGAGCGATGCTCGATCTCGCCGGCACCAACGCCGACGATGTCGTGGTCGACCTCGGCTCCGGCGACGGCCGCATCCCGATCATCGCCGCGCGCGACAAGGGCGCCCGCGGGCTCGGCGTGGACCTCGATCCGGCACGAATCCGCGAGTCGACTGCCAATGCTTCGCGCGCAGGGGTCGCCGACCGGGTGACGTTCCGGCAGCAGGATCTGTTCGTGACGCCGTTGCGCGATGCGACCGTTCTGACGCTCTACCTGCTGCCGGAGATCAACATGCAGTTGCGACCCCGCATCCTCGGCGAGATGCGACCCGGCGCGCGCGTGGTCAGCAACACGTTCGACATGGGCGACTGGCAGCCGGACGCGCGCCGAAACGTGCAGAACACCAACATCTTCCTGTGGATTGTGCCCGCCAAGGTGGAGGGGCGCTGGCAGTTGCGCACTGCCGAGGGCGAAGCCACGCTGACCCTGCGCCAGCAGTTCCAGCGGGTTACCGGAACGATCGAGGCGAACGGCAGCACGGCGCCCCTGCGCAATATCCAGCTACGAGGACCGCAGATCGCCTTTGCCGCCGATCTGGGCGGGCCGCGGCGATTCGTCGGCAGCGTTGATGGTGCCAACATGACCGGCGAGGGGTGGCAGGCGACTCGCATCGGAAACTGAGGCAAGCGCCGGTGCCGATCGTCCTCGCCGGGCTGCTGCTCTCCTTCCTAGTGATGCTGCTGTTCGGCGGCACCGAGTTCGACCGCGGCCTGTTCATGCTGTTTCACATCAGGGATCGCCCGGATTTCGCGATGGCGGGGGAGATGGCTCAGCAAATGACGCAGCCGCTCGTCCTCGCCGCGATGGGCGGAGCGGGCGCCGGCCTTCTTGCGGTTCGGCGGGACTGGCCCCGCGCGCTCCTGTTGATCGCGATCACGGCCGGCGTGCTCCTGCTGGCCGCCTATCTCGGCAGCACCACCGCGCCGCTGCGTCCACTGCCGGGCGAACGGATGGCGGAGACTCAGACCTCGCTCTTCCCGAACGAAGCCGCGGCCGGCGCTGCGGCCGTGTGGCTTGGACTCGCCTTCCTGCTCACGAAACACCGGCCGTGGCGGGCGATCTGGGCGGGGCTGGCCGTGTCCATGGCACTCGGCGTCGGCACGTTGCAGCTGGTGAACGGCCTCGCCTGGCCGAGCGACGTGATCGGCGGCTGGGCGCTGGGCCTCTTCTGGACGCTCCTGCCGCTCTGGCTGGCCGGCGCGGACCTCGGCGACGGTACGCCGCGGCCCGTGCGTCATTCTCCCCCGAAAGGAGAGCGACATGGACAACAACCGCACCGAGACCGCCCGCCGGACGGACGACAAGGAGCTGATTGAGAGCCAGGAGGACGCGCCGGCCTTCGGCGGCGTCAGCGGCGGCAATCTCCAGCGCGACATCGCCAGCCGCGACGAGATGCAGCACGAGGAACTCGGCGGCGACGGAGTCACCCGAGTCCGGGACAAGGACAAGGGCGAGGGAGCCAACCTGCCGCGGTTCAGCGAGAAGTAGGCTCCCAGGCGCGGCGGAATACGACCGTCAGGTTGTTCGCCGGCATTTCGACGACGCGCTCCAGCGCGAGGCCGGCCTCCCCCGCCTCGGCCACGACTTCCTCGAGCAGGCGCAGCCCCCATTCGGGATTGCGCGCCTTGAGGGACACGTCGAACGCTTCGTTGCTCGGAGCGGTCGGGACACCGCTGCGGCGATAGGCGCCATAAAGGACCAGCGGCGCACCGACCGACAGCAGGTGCGACGCACCGCGCAACAGGCCCAGTGTCGCGGCCCAGGGGCTTATGTGGACCATGTTGATGCACAGCATCGCGTCGGCATGGGCCACCGGCCACTCATCAGCGGCCGCATCCAGCATCAGCGGCGGCAGCAGGTTTGCAGGGGCCTCGCTCCGCCACGCCTCGATCGACGACAGCGCCAACGGGTCAGGATCGGTCGGCTGGAACGTCAGCGCCGGGAAGGCGCGCGCGAAGTGGAGGCCATGTTCCCCGGTCCCGCTTGCCACCTCCAGGACCATGCCCGCCGCCGGCAGCACCTCCCGAAGCACATCGATGATCGGCCCGGCGTTGCGCGCCACATGCGGCGCGACACGCCGCTGCGGACCCGCGTCCGGCTCGAACACGAAGGGCTTCGGCGGCTCCGCCATCACTCGGCGGCTTGGGCCGGCTCCGGATCCTTCCACACCAGCACCGGCTTGCGCGCCGCCAGCGTCTCGTCGAGTCGGCGACGCGGCGCGTAGATGGGCGCCGCCTTGAGACTCTGGTCACCGGCCTTGGCCCGCTCCGCCACCGATCGCAGCGCGCCGATGAACTGGTCGAGCGCCCCCTTGGACTCGGTCTCGGTCGGCTCGACCAGCATCGCGCCGTGCACGACCAGCGGGAAGTACATGGTCATCGGGTGGAAGCCCTCGTCGATCAGCGCTTTCGCCAGATCGAGCGTCGTCAGCCCCTCGCCGAAGCCCTTATCGCTGAACAGGGCCTCGTGCATGCACGGCCCGCTCGCGCCGAACGGCGCGTCGAGAACGCCGTCGAGGCTCCGCAGGATATAGTTGGCGTTGAGAACCGCATCCTCGGCGACCTGACGAAGGCCGTCGGCGCCGTGGCTGAGGATGTAGCTGAGCGCGCGGGTGAACATGCCCATCTGGCCGTGGAAGGCGACCATCCGGCCGAAGCTTCGGCCATGATGCTCCTCGGCCGTCTCCTCCTCGACCAGGGCATAATGATCGCCCTGCTTCTCGACGAAGGGCAGCGGCGCGAACGGAGTCAGAGCCTCGGAGAAGACCACCGGGCCCGAGCCAGGGCCGCCGCCGCCATGCGGGGTGGAGAAGGTCTTGTGGAGGTTGATGTGCATCGCGTCGATGCCGAGGTCGCCCGGGCGGACGCGGCCGACGATCGCGTTGAAATTGGCGCCGTCGCAATAGACGAAGCCTCCCGCGGCATGGACCGCCTCGCTGATCGCGATCATGTCCGGCTCGAACAGGCCGCAGGTATTGGGGTTGGTGATCATCACGCCCGCGATGTCCGGCCCGAGCCGCGCCTTGAGCGCCTCGAGGTCGACACGTCCGCGGCTCGTCGCCGGGATGTCCTCGACCCGGTAGCCGGCGAAGGCCGCGGTCGCCGGATTGGTGCCGTGGGCGCTCTCCGGAACGAGGATGACCTCGCGCTTGTCGCCCCGCGCTTCCAGCGCAGAGCGGATCGCGAGAAGGCCGCACAGCTCGCCATGAGCGCCGGCCTTCGGGCTCATCGCCACCGAATGCATGCCAGTCAGCTTGACCAGCCACTCGCCGAGCACGTGGATCAGCTCCAGCGCACCCTGCACCGTGTCGATCGGCTGGAGCGGGTGGATGTCGGCGAAGCCGGGCATCCGCGCGACCTTCTCGTTGAGCCGCGGATTGTGCTTCATCGTGCACGAGCCGAGCGGGAACAGGCCGAGGTCGATGGCGTAATTCTGCCGGCTGAGGCGGGTATAGTGACGCACTGCTTCCGGCTCCGACAGGCCGGGAAGGCCGATCGGGCGATTGCGCTCCATGCCGCCGAGGCGCGAGGCGCCTGCCGGGATTTCGGCGAAATCGACGCCGGTCGTCTCGGTGTCGCCGATCTCGAACAGCAATGCCTCTTCGAGCATCAGCGCGCGGTTGCCGGTGAAGGTGGTCGCCTCGCTGTCGCCGGCCTCGGGCGCGGTCGGGCGCCAGCCGCTCTGGTTGATCGTCACGCCAGCACCTCCTCGAGCGCTACGCTGAGCGCCTCAACATCCTCGTCGGTCACCGTCTCGGTCACCGCCACAACCAGTCCGTTCTGAAGCTCCGCCGCCTCGGGATAGAGCCGGCCGAGCGACACGCCGCCGAGCACGCCCTTGTCCACCATCGCGCGCACCGCGGGCCGCGCTTCCTTGGGAAGGCGCAGCGTGAATTCGTTGAAGAAGCTGTCGTTGACGAGGCTCACACCGGGCACCTTGGCCAGCCGTTCCGCCGCGGCCACCGCCTTGGCGTGATTGAGCGCGGCGAGCTGACGCAGCCCCTTCTCGCCGAGCAGCGTCATGTGCGCGGTCCAGGCGAGCGCGCACAGCACCGAACTGGTGCAGATGTTCGAGGTCGCCTTCTCGCGGCGGATATGCTGCTCGCGGGTCGACAGGGTCAGAACGAAGCCGCGCTTGCCCTCAGCATCGACGGTCTGGCCGGTGAGACGGCCCGGCATCTGGCGGACCAATTTCTCCGAGCAGGCGAACAGGCCGACATAGGGCCCGCCGAACTGCAGGCCGACGCCGATCGACTGGCCCTCGCCGACGACGATGTCGGCGCCCATCTCACCCGGCGAACGGATCGCGCCGAGCGCCACCGGCTCGGTGACAACGGCGACCAGTAGCGCCTTCTTCGCATGGCAGGCCTCGGCGAGCGCCGTGAGGTCACCGATGCGGCCAAGAATATCGGGATATTGGACGACGACGCAGGACGTGTCGTCGTCGATCGCGTCGATCAGGCTCTGCGTGTCGGTCTCTGCGATGAGTTCCGGAAGCCGCGTCTCGAGCACGTCGCCGGTGAACTTGGCCATTGTGTTGGCGACCGAGACATAATGGGGGTGGAGGCCGCCCGACAGGATCGCCTTGCCGCGGCGAGTGACTCGGCGGGCCATGGTGATCGCCTCCCAGCAGGCGGTCGAGCCGTCATACATGGAAGCGTTGGCGACGTCGCAGCCGAACAGCCGCGCGACCTGGGTCTGGAACTCGAACAGAACCTGAAGCGTGCCCTGGGCGATCTCCGGCTGGTAGGGCGTGTAGCTCGTCAAAAACTCGCCGCGCTGGATGATGTGGTCGACGCTCGCCGGGACATGGTGCCGGTAGGCGCCCGCTCCGAGGAAGAAGGGCACTTCGCCCGCGACCAGGTTCTTGCGCGCCATCGCGCCGAGCTGGCGCTCGACCGACAGTTCCGACGCATGGTCGGGCAGGTCGGCAATCGTGCCGCTGAGCCGTGCCGCCCCAGGCACGTCGGCGAACAGATCGTCGACCGACCCGGCGCCGATCACGCCGAGCATCTGCTCGCGGTCGGCCTGTGAGAGTGGGAGATAACGCATTCGATGAGGGCTCCTGGCTTTTATCCTCCCTGCGAAGCGGAGCTTCGTGGGGAGGGGGACCATGCGACGCATGGTGGAGGGGCTGTTCGGGATCGGCGCAAAGCCCCTCCACCACTCGCTTCGCGAGCGGTCCCCCTCCCCATCCGCCGCGCGGACAGGGAGGATTGAAGGGCGTCGTCACGACCCATTGGGCTTCGCCATCCTGAAGCGGAGGCGGACA
Organism: Pseudomonadota bacterium; assembly: GCA_023417515.1. Classification (GTDB taxonomy): domain Bacteria; phylum Pseudomonadota; class Alphaproteobacteria; order Sphingomonadales; family Sphingomonadaceae; genus Allosphingosinicella. Next base: position 37,514 of record JAEZFL010000064.1, read on the forward strand.
TAGTCGGCGATGAAGGTCCCGTCGGGCTGGCGAAGCTCGGGCGAGAGCCGTCGCTCGACGGCGGCGGCGGCGTCCTCGCGCTCCTCAGAGGGCACTCCGGCGACGTCGAGCAGGCCGGAGCGGAAGGTCTTGATCCAGCCCCTGATGCCGGCCGGGAGCGGCGTCGGCCGGGCGACCAGGTCCGTCGCGATGCCGGTGAAGCCGGCGGCGCGGTACACCGCCTCGAAGTCGGCCGGGCTCGCATACCATTGCGGGTCGTCGGCCGGCAGCGAATAGCCGCGCTCGGTGAGCTCTTCGCGAAGGCCGCGGCGGAGGATGGCGAGATTGCCCTCCCCGCCCATCTCGCCGACGAAGCGCCCGCCCGCGCGGAGCAGCCTGAACACGCCGCGCGCGACCGCCGCCGGATCGAGCATCCAGTGAAGCGCCGCGTTGGAGAAGGCCGCGTCGAACTGGCCGAACCTTTCGACCTGCCGGTCGAGGTCCAGCGTCTGGCAGTCCACGACGAAGGCGTCGACGCCTCGGGCGCGGGCCGCCTCGACCATCTCCCGCGAGGCATCGAGGCCGATGACCTTTGCGCCGGCGCGGGCGATCTGCTCGGTGAGCACGCCGTCGCCGCAGCCGATGTCGATCACGAACTCGCCCGGCCTGGGATCGAGCAGGGCCAGCGCCGCGGCGCCCAGCGCCGGCACGAAGCCGGCATTCCTGGCGTAATCGGCGGCGGACCAGCGCGATGCGGCGTTGACCATCGGTGCGGCTCCTTGCGGCCCCCGTCCCTTACTGGTCGGCGAGGAAGGCGCGGTAGGCGTCCGCGTCCATCAAGCCGTCCAGCTCGGAAGGGTCCGAGATGCGCAGCTTGAAGAACCAGCCTTCGCCCTCGGGATCGGTGTTGACCAGATCGGGCGTGTCGGCGAGCGCGGCATTGCCCTCGATCACCTCGCCGCCGACCGGCGCATAGATGTCGGACGCGGCCTTGACCGATTCGACAACCGCGGCGTCGCCGCCCTTGTCGAGCTGGCGGCCCGCCTCGGGCACCTCGACGAAGACGATGTCGCCGAGCTGGCCTTGCGCATAGTCGGAAATGCCGACAGTGCCGGTGTCGCCCTCGACTCGCACCCATTCGTGATCCTTGGTGAAATAAACGCTCATGCCGAGGCTCCCTTGCGATGATAGCGATGCGGCACGAAGGGCGTCTGAGCCACTTCGGCCTTGAAGATCTTGCCGCGCTGCTCGATCAGGATCTCGGTGCCCGGCACGGCGGCGGCGGTCGGCACATAGGCCATGGCGATCGGCCGTTCGAGCGTGGGCGAGAAGCCGCCGCTCGTCACCTTGCCGACTTCGGTGCCTTCCGAGTCGACGACCAGCGACCCTTCGCGGACCGGCTGGCGGCCCTCGACGAACAGGCCGACTCGCTTGCGGATCGGCCCCTTCTCCAGTTCGGTGCGGATGCGCTGGACACCCGGAAAACCGCCGCCTTCGCGCCGCCGCTTGGACAAAGCGAAGGTCAGGTCCGCCTCGACGGGGGTGGTCGTCTCGTCGACATCGTGGCCGTAGAGCGGCAGGCCGGCCTCGAGCCGCAGCGAGTCGCGCGCGCCGAGCCCGACCGGCTTCACCTCCGGCTGCCCGACGAGCAGTGAGGCGATCTCCTCGACGTGGCGGGATTCGACCGAGATCTCGAAGCCGTCCTCACCGGTATAGCCGGAGCGGCTGATCCAGGCGCGTGCGCCGCCGATGTCGAAACCGCCGCCGGTCATGAAGGTGAGCGCCTCGGCACCCGGAGCGACGCGCGCCATCACCTCGGCCGCCTTCGGCCCCTGCAGGGCGAGCAGTGCCTGCTGGGTCATGTGATCGAGCACGACGCCGCTCGGCATGGTCGTGCGCAGATGATCGATGTCGCCATGCTTGGTGGCGCCGTTGACCACCAGGTAGAAATGGTCGCCGCGGCGGGTGACCATCAAATCGTCGATGATCCCGGCATCCTCGCGCAGGAGGAGCGAATAACGCAGGCGGCCGTCCTTGAGGATAGAGAGGTCGGCGGGAAGCAGGGCTTCGAGGCCCCATTCGGCGTCGCGGCCGGCGACGATCAGCTGTCCCATATGGCTGACGTCGAACAGGCCGGCCGAGTCGCGGGTCCAGCGATGCTCGACCATGATGCCTTCATATTGGATGGGCATCTCATAGCCGGCGAAGGACACCATCCGAGCGCCCTGGGCGCGGTGCCAGCCGTCGAGAGGAAGCTTGAGGTCGGTTTCGCTCACACCAGGATCTCCAATGACGGCTTCAGGCATCGGGCCGGCTGCCTAGGACAGTCGCGGCCGCTTCGATACCCCCTCTGTCACCGGGACCTGAGAGCTTTCCCCGCCTTCGCCGAGGCTATGGCGGGTTACCCCTTCGGCGGCCCGCTTTCGCGAGCACTTTCCAGAGCGTCCCGACGGTCCGCGCGGTCCTTTTGCCTGAGAGATTCCGGGGCGGTTGCTCCTTCGGCGCCCGCCATAGCCCCGAAGGGCGACGGCGGGTCTCTCCCGCGCGTCCAGCAGCGGCGAGGCCGCCGAGGACGCGGCTGCTCTGGGCGCAGCCGCCAGCCCTGTCAATTCCTTAGCGGGTGGCGTTGTAGCGCAACTGGTCGGCGGTCAGCTCGAAGCCGACGAGCAGCTCGTAGCGGGCCTGCTCGACGGCGGCGCGCACCGCCGGATCGGACATCGGATCGAGCGCGGCATTGGGATCGCCGGCGCGGCGGCGCCGGGTGATCTGCTGCTGGATGTTCGCCGGCAGGGTCGCGGCCGCGGCCGACACCGACGACTGCGCGCTCGCCGCGGTGCTGGCGCGATACTGGCCGTCGGCGAAGCGCAGCAGGACCTGGCCGGTGCGCTTGGCGACGACATTCTCGCCGCCCTGAACGACGGTGGCGAAATAAGGCAGTACGACGTCGCGGGCGCCGCGATTGTCGCGCCGCTGCGCGAACACCTCGAAGCTGGCATTGGTCACCAGGCGATCGCCCTGCGGGGTGCACGACGCGCGCACGTTGGAGATGGTCGCGACAACATCGATCGCGCTGGCGTCGCGGCTGTCGGCGGGATTGAACAAGGTGATGTCGCCGGCGGGCGCGGGAATGGCGGCTGGCGGACAAGCCGAATAAGTCGTGAGAATGCCGCCTTCCAGGATGTCGCCGCTCCTCGCGCAACCGGTCAGGACGATAGGAAGAGCGGCCGCGGCGGCAATGAGCAATCTGGACACAGGTGGGACTTCCTCGGCAAAGCAAGCGGGCATGACGTCGGCGGAAGACCGACGAGCCGGCGGACCATAGGAACCGGCTGGCAAGGTGGCAAGCAATCGAATAGGGCCCATATCGGCCCTACCAATGACCGACATGAAGCCCCCTCTGCACTTGCTCATCGCCGCGCCGCGCGGCTTCTGCGCCGGCGTCGACCGCGCCATCCGCATCGTCGAGCTCGCGCTCGAACGGTGGGGGGCGCCGGTCTATGTGCGGCACGAGATCGTCCACAACAAGTTCGTCGTCGACAGCCTCAAGGCGAAGGGCGCGATCTTCGTCGCCGAGCTCGACGAGGTGCCGGACGGCGTGCCGGTGGTCTTTTCCGCCCACGGCGTGCCGAAGGCGGTGCCGGCCAAGGCGGAAGAGCGCGGCCTCAACTATGTCGACGCGACCTGCCCCTTGGTGTCGAAGGTCCATCGCCAGGCCGAACGGCTCGTCGAGCAGGGCAAGCATATCCTGTTCGTGGGCCACGCCGGCCATCCCGAAGTGATCGGCTCCTTCGGGCAGGTGCCGCACGGCAGCATGACCTTGATCGAGACCGTCGAGGACGCCGAAACGGTGACGCCCGCCGATCCCGAGCGGCTCGCCTTCCTGACCCAGACCACCCTGTCGGTCGACGACACGGTGGAAATCCTCGGCGTGCTCAAGCACCGCTTCCCGCTGATCCAGGCGCCGCGAAGCGAGGACATCTGCTACGCGACGTCCAATCGCCAGGCGGCGGTCAAGGCGATCGCCGGCCGATGCGACGCCGTCATCGTGATCGGCGCTGGCAACAGCTCCAACTCGCTTCGCCTCGTCGAGGTAGCCGAGCGTTCCGGCGCTCGCGCGCAGCTTGTAGCGCGCGCCGCCGACCTCGATTTCGGCTGGCTGGAGGGCGTGCGCACCCTCGGCCTCACCGCCGGCGCGTCGGCGCCCGAGCTGCTGGTGCGCGAGATGGTCGACCGCCTCGCCGAGCATTTCGACGTGACCGAAGAGCAGACCGATGGAGTCTCCGAGCGGATGGTGTTCAAGCTCCCCGCCGGCCTCGCCGCCTGATCCAATCCATTGTCGCAGGTCGAGATATTCACGGACGGTGCGTGCAAGGGCAATCCCGGCCCGGGCGGCTGGGGCGCGGTGATCCGCTGGGGCACCCATGAGAAGGAGCTGTCCGGCGGCGAGGCGCTGACCACCAACAATCGCATGGAGCTGACCGCCGCCGTGCGAGCGCTCCAAGCGCTGACACGGCCCTGCGACGTCGTGCTGAGCACCGACAGCATCTATGTCCGCGACGGAATCACCAAGTGGGTCCATGGCTGGCAGCGCAACGGCTGGCGCACGGCCGACAGGAAGCCGGTCAAGAACGAGGATCTGTGGCGCGAGCTCGTTGCCGCCGCAGCCCCGCACAAGATCAGCTGGGAATGGGTCAAGGGCCATGCCGGCCACCCCGAGAACGAGCGGGCGGACCAGCTCGCCTGCGCCGCGGCCGAGCAGTTCCGAACGCGCTGATCAGGGCTGAAGCGGCTCCCCTGACCGACGCCGGGTCTGATAGAGCTTCACCAGGATCGGGAAGAAGCTGAGCACCAGGAGAGCGGTGATGACCGCGGGCGACATGATGCTGGCGATCGAATGAAGGGTCGCGAGCTCGGTCCCGGCATGGGCGTAGATCACGAACGCGGGCAGCAATCCAATCATGGTCAGCGGCACATAGGTGGCGAGACCCATGTGGGTGAGCCCCATGGACAGGTTGACCACCCAATAAGGCACGAAGGGATTGAAGCGAAGGGCCAGGAGATAGACCGCGCCCTGCTCCTCGAACGCCCGCTCGATCCGCCGGGACCGGGGCCCGAGCTTTGCTTCCACCCAGTCCCGGAAGAAGTGGCGCGACCCCAGAAAGGCCAAGGTCGAACCGACCGCCGTGGCTCCCCAGGCCAGCAAAAGGCCTGGCCAGAAGCCAAACAAGGCGCCGGCCGAGATTCCGATGACCGGGCCCATCGGGAATGAAAAGCTGGTCCCAACGGCGCAGGTCACGAAGAACAGGGCCGCCCACAGCGGCCAGCGGTCCTGGACCGCCGCGTTGAGGTCGGCGCAGGCTCGTTGCAAACCCTCCACAGTCAGCAGATTCTCCGCCGGCGACGCGAAGGTCGCCGCGAACATGGCTGCAATGAGCAGCAGAAAGAGCCCAGCGCCGATCGACCGCTTGTTCATCTGTTTGGACATCACCCCCTTGCCGCCTGGAAAGCGCTGACTCCCAGCGACTCGGCAGGTTGCGTGCCCGCTTGTTTCACGACGACGAGCATCGTGAAAGCGGCTCATTTCGTCCGGAGTCTCGGCTCTCAGAATCCGAACCGGTCGGGGCGGTATCGGCCGGGGTCGATATCGGCCAGCGACGAGTCGGGCTCATGGCCAAGCAGGAGAGCCGCCGCGAGCGCGGCCGCTGCCGGCGCGGTCTGGATGCCGAAGCCGCCTTGTCCAGCGCACCAGAAGAAGCCGTGGCCGCTGTCGGAGAACCCGTAGACCGGCAAGCGGTCGGGGGCGAAGCTGCGCAACCCCGCCCAGCGGCGCTCGATTCGCACCACCCGACAATCGGTCGCCAGCTCCAGGCCGGCAATGGCGCGGGCCACGTCCAGCTCCTCCGGAGCGCAGTCGCAAGGATCGCATGCAGTCTCGTCATGTGGACTGAGCCACAAGCGCCCGCCGGCTTCGGGCTTGAAATAGAATCGACCGGCCGCGTCGACGACCAACGGCAGGTCGGCGGGCGCCGGCGGGTCTACTTCCACCTGCAGCAGGGTGCGGCGAAAGGGCTGGATGCCGAGTGGCCGCTCGCCGGCAAGGACGGCGACCTGGTCGGCCCAGGCGCCGGCGGCGTTGACCAGCACCGGCGCGGTGTAGGCTCCAGCGCGCGTTTCGAGATGCCACTGCCCCCTTGCCCGCTCGGCCTTCTCGACTCGGGCGCGGGTGACCAGCTCGGCGCCGGCCTTGCGCGCGAGACGCAGATAGGCGGCGTGGAGCGCGGCGACGTCGATGTCGGCGCAGCTCGCCTCATAGACTCCCCGGTCCCAACCCGGCCGGATCTGCGGCAGGGTGCGCTCCAGGTCGCCGCGATTCCGCGGCTCGAGCACGACTTGCGACCCGGCGAAGTCGGCGAGCAATGCGGCAAGCGTCCCCTCCCCCGCCGAGTCGGCGATATGAAGGCAGCCGCGGTGGCTGAGGAAGGAACGGTCCGAAACACGATGGGGCGGATTGGCGAGGAATTCGCGCGACGCCGTGGTCAGCGGCTGCACTCCGGGGCCGCCATAAGTTTCCGACCAGAAAGCCGCCGAGCGCCCGGTCGAATGATAGCCGGGATGGTCCTCCGCCTCGAGCAACAGGACGCGGGCATGCGACGCGACCTCGGCGGCAAGGCTCGCGCCCGCCATGCCGGCGCCGACGATGGCGATGTCGAAAACCCCGCTCATCGCGCGTGAGCGTCGAGGAACGCGTCGATCCGGGCCAGCGCCTCCCCCCGGACCTGGTCGCGCTCGCGCAGGATCTCGTGAGCGCAGTCGTCGAACATGACGAGCTCGCTGTTCGGAAGGAGCTCGGCCACCCGCTTGATCGCTGCGGGGCTGACCAGCTGGTCGCGCTCCGCCCCGAGCAGCAGGATCGGCAGGTCGACTTTGCCCAGCGCCTCGGCGGTGAACGCCCGCGCCGAATGGTAAGCGGCGTTGAGCCAGCCGAAGCTCGGCGGTGCCGGCGAAGCGTCAGGGTCGCGGTCCCACCAGAACAGCTCGTCCTCGTAGCGCTCGGCGCAGCCGGTCAGGATTCGCTGCCTCACCGATCCCACCGGCGAGCGGGTCAGCTGCACCCCCCAGATCGGCCAGCGGCCGAAGCCAGTCATCGTCGCGGCGGCGGCGAGCCCGGCCGCCGCCCATTCAGGGAATGCGCCGCTGTTCACGACGATCATCGGCGCGACCAGCACGGCGGCGGCAATGTCCGGCCGCCGTTCGATGAGCAGGCGCAGCAGCATATGCCCGCCCATCGAATGGGCCACCACCACATGCGGACCGGGAGTCGCGGCTGCCCAGTCGTCGATGAGGTCGCCAAGGTCCCGAACCAGAATGTCGAAGCTGTCGAAATGGCCCGCCGCGTTGCCGCCCTTGGACCGCCCCTGGCCGCGCCAGTCGAACGACGACACCGACCAGCCGCGCGAATGCCAGTCGCCCAGCGTCTCGAGATATTTCTCGACGAAATCGCCGCGCCCCGCCGCGAACAGCAGGCTGCCGCGCGGCACGGCGCCTTCGGCCTGCGGCCAGTCCACCCGGCGGAGAAGCCAGCCATCCGGCGCGCGCCAGTTCGATTGCCTGAGACCGGCCGGATAAGCGCGCCGGTCCATCACCGTGGTTCCCATCCAGTCCCGGTTACGGTTTCCTAAGCAACAGCGTCTAGTGACTCTTTTCCATGACTGAGGGGACTTCCTGGTTGTTGCTGGTTCTGCTCGCGGCCCTGCTGGTCGCGGCGGCCGTCTGCGACCTCAGGAAACGCGAGATTCCGCACGCGATCGTGATCCCGGTCGCGTTGCTCGCTCCGCTCTTCTGGTGGAGCACCGGACTGGCCGTGTGGCCGGACATGGCGATCCAGCTCGGCGTCGCCCTGCTGGTCTTCGGCCTGTTCGCGGCCGCGTTCGCGATGGGCTGGATGGGCGGCGGCGACGTCAAGCTGCTGACTGCCCTGGTCCTGTGGCTTCCGCCGGCAGCGGTCCTGGTCCTCATCGTCGTCATGTCTTTCGCCGGCGGCGTCCTGACGCTCGCCACCGTCGCCTCGCACCGAATCCGCAAGCTCAGCGGTGCGGTCGAGGTCCCTTACGGAGTTGCCATCGCCTTCGCTGGAATTTGGCTGATTGGCCAACGGTTCCTTAACCACTTTGGGTGATTGGTAGCGCTGTTTCGAGCTGCCCTTGGGGAGGCCTTTCGCGTGGACGTTCGCAAGATCATATTGCTGGTAGGGGCGCTCATCATCGCCGCTGTCACAGCCCTCCTCGCGAGGAACATGTTTGTCGGCGCCGCCGCGCCTGAGGCCGCGGCCCAGGTACAGGCGCCGCGCGGACCCGAAGTCCTGGTCGCGACCAAGACGCTTCCGGTCGGTACCATCATCGATGCCGAGGCGCTGCGCTATCAGATGTGGCCGGAAGGCCTCGTCCAGCCGGCTTATTTCATCCGTGGCCAGGGCTCGGCCAATCCGGCCGACCTGATCGGCACGGTCGTGCGCACCGAGATCACCGCCGGCCAGCCGCTGACTCAGGACAGCGTCGTTCGGCCTGGCGACCGCGGCTTCCTCGCCGCCGCGCTCGGCCCCGGCATGCGCGCCATCACCGTCGGCGTGTCCGCGACCAGCGGAGTCGCCGGCTTCGTCTTCCCGGGCGACCGCGTCGACCTCGTCCTCACCCACGAAGTGCGTCCCGAGGACGGCAGCGAGACCCCGCTGCGCGTGTCCGAGACGATCATCCGCAACATCCGCGTGCTCGCCACAGACCAGCGCATCAACGCCCGCGACGAGCAGGGCAACCAGGTCGCCGCTCCGATCGCCACCGTGACCCTGGAGGCCACGCCGCGCATCGCCGAGAAGATCGCGGTCGCCCAGACGATCGGGCAGCTGTCGCTGTCGCTGCGCAGCCTAGCCGACAATGGCGCCGAGCTTGAGCGTGCCATCGCGGCAGGCGAAGTGCAGGTGCCTCAGAACGGCGACCCCGCTGCCGAGCGGCGCATGCTGATCGCCATCGCCGGCCAGCCCATCGACGCCAATTCGACCTTCACCGTCGGTGGCGACGTCTCGCGCTTCCAGCGCCGCACGATGCCGCGTCCGACACCGCAGCCGTCCGCGGCGCCGGTCGCATACCAGCCGCGCGGGCCGCAGAACGATCCTTCCGTGCCGACCGGGCCGACCGTCCGTGTCGCCCGCGGCAACAACGTGACCATGGTTCCGGTCGGAGGCCGCTAAGATGCTGAAAGTGAAGAGTTCGCGCCGCCTCGGCCTGTCGGTCGCCGCCGCCCTGGCGGTGACCCTCGCAGCCCCGGCCATGCCGGTCGCGGCTTATGCCCAGTCGGACGGCTACCGCCCGTCCCGCGAAGTGCTCCTGTCGGTCGGCGAGGGCGAGCTGATCCAGCTGCCGCGCAACGTCGTAAACGTCTGGACGTCCAATCCGGACGTGGCGGACGTCCAGGTGAACACCCCCCGGCAGATCGGCCTGTTCGGCAAGGCCAATGGCGAGGCGACCATCATCGCCACCGCTTCCGACGGCAGCGTCGTCTATGGCGCCCATGTCCTGGTCAGCCAGAACATCAGCTCCGTGAACGAGATGCTGCAGGCCGCGATGCCAGGCTCCAACATCATCGTGACTCCGGTGGGTCAGATCGCCGTTCTCAACGGAACCGTGACGTCACCGGAAGAGAGCGCTCAGGCCGAGCTCCTCGTCCGCGCGATGCTCAACCCCGGCATCGACGTCAACTCGCCGACCGCGCAGCTGCGCATCCTGCCGGTGAACCGCCTTCGCCTCGCCACCCCGCAACAGGTGATGCTGAAGGTGACGATCGCCGAGGTCAGCCGCACGCTGACCCGCAACGCCGGCGTGAATCTGCAGGGTATCGGCAACAATTTCAGCTTCGCGCAGGGGCGCGACTTCATCAACGCCGACGGGACGTTCACCTTCCCGTCTCCCGGCACGACTGCCGTCGGGCGCGTGCTCGACGTCCTCGGAGTCGACGTCACCGGCGCGGTGGATCTTCGTGAGGAGAATGGCCTCATCACGATCCTGGCCGAGCCCACCCTGACCGCTTTGTCGGGCGAAACCGCCAGCTTCCTCGCCGGCGGCGAGTTCCCGATCCCGATCGCCCAGTCGCTCGGCGCGGTGACGGTCGAGTTCCGCCAGTTCGGCGTCGGCCTCGCCTTCAGCCCCACCGTTCTCGACAATGGCCGAATCTCGATGCGGGTCCGGCCGGAAGTTTCGGAATTGTCCGCCGCCGGCGCCGTCGAGTTCAACAACACGCAGATCCCGGCTCTGACGATCCGGCGGGCCGAGACGACGGTGGAGCTGGGCTCAGGCCAGAGCTTCGTGATCGCGGGCCTGCTGCGCAACACCGGCAACAATGCCTACGACCGTACGCCTTTCCTCGGCAATCTGCCGATCATCGGCGCGCTGTTCCGGTCCAACCGGTTCCGGCGCGAAGAGACCGAGCTCGTCATCGTCGTCACGCCTTACCTGGTCCAGCCCGTCTCGGCGAACCAGATCGCGCTTCCGACCGACGGCGTTCGCAACGCCAATGACGGCCAGCGCCTGCTGCTCGGTCAGATGGAAGCCGGCCGGACGGGCGAGCAGCGGCCGATGCCGACCGCCGCGCCCGCGCAGCGGGTCGCCCCCGGCCTGACCATCGGCGCGGCTCAGCCGGTCGCGCCGTCCCCCGTGCAGTCCGCGGACGCGGCCAATGCGGCTCCGGCCGCGGCGACCGGCGCGCGTCCCGGCTTCGATTTCTGAGCAGAAGTGGATCGATCATGCGCAGCGTCACCAGCCTCACCGCTCTCGCCCTTCTTCCGCTCGGCCTCGCGGCCTGCGTCAGCAATCCTGGCGGGCCGTTGACCGCGACCAACAATCCGAGCCCCTATTCGGTGCATCAGCCGGTCGTCCAGCGAACCGATTTCGTGCTCGACCTCGACGCATCCGGCGACACTCTGTCGCCCGCCGAACGGGCGCGCCTGATCGGCTGGTTCGAGTCGATCGAGCTTCGCTACGCCGACCGGATCTATGTCGAGGAGCCGCGCGGCTATCCGTCTCCCGGCGCCCGCAACGGGGTCGCCGACGTGCTCGGGGAATATGGCATGATGCTCCACGACGGAGCCCCGGTCACCGCCGGCAACGTTGCCCCCGGCGTCGTTCGGGTCGTCGCCAGCCGCGCCACCGCATCGGTGCCGGGCTGCCCGAACTGGGGCGTGTCGGACATCGCCCCGCGGTCGAGCACGTCGCCGAATTTCGGCTGCGCGACCAATTCGAACCTGGCCGCGATGATCGCCGATCCGAACGACCTCGTCGCCGGCCGGCCGGGCAGCATCGAGGGCAGCTCCCGCACCGCGGCGCGCGCCGTTCGTGTCCATCGCGAACGCCAGCCGACCGGCGCCCAGCCGCTCCCCAACGTCAACACTCGTGGTGGGAACTGATCGAGATGAACGCGCCTTTCTCCGGTAGCCGCGCCGCAGCGCTCCGCGACCCCTTCGCCGCCTTCGTCTGCGACGACGAAACGGCCGAGCAGCTTCGTCCGATCGCCGTCGAGCACGGCTGGTCGCCCGAAAAGGTCAACAAGGGCGGCCTGAGGAACGCGATCCAGACCCTGTCGGTCTCCGCGAGCCCGACCATCCTGTTCGTCGACATGTCGGAATCGGGCGACCCGCTCAACGACATCAACGCGCTCGCCGAAGTGTGCGAGCCGGGCACGGTGGTGATCGCCGCCGGCCAAGTCAACGACGTGCGCCTCTATCGCGACCTGATCGCGAGCGGCATCCAGGAATATCTGCTCAAGCCGTTCACTCCCGACCACCTGCGCGACGCCTTCGCCAATGCGCAGATGACCATTTCCGGCCCACGCACGGCGGAAGCCGCGACCGACAAGCCGAACGTCATGGCAGCGGTGGTCGGGGTCCGCGGCGGCGTCGGCGCGTCGACGCTGGCGACCTCGCTCGCCTGGCTGATGGGCGACAAGGCAAGCCGTTCGACGGCTCTCCTCGACCTCGACGTCCATTTCGGCACCGGCGCGCTCAGCCTCGACCTCGAGCCCGGCCGCGGCCTTACCGACGCGATCGAGAATCCGGGGCGCATCGACGGCCTGTTCATCGAGCGCGCCATGGTCCGCGCCAACGACCGTCTCTGCGTGCTGTCGGCCGAGGCGCCGATCAACCAGCCGATGCTGACCGACGGTTCGGCCTATTTCCAGCTTCAGGAAGAGATCCGCCACGCCTTCGAAGGCACGGTGATCGACTTCCCGCGCAACGTCATGGTGCAGTTCCCGCACCTGCTCACCGACGTGCAGGTCGTCGTTCTGGTCGTCGAGTTCACGCTCGCCGCCACCCGCGACACGATCCGCGTCCTGTCCTGGCTCAAGGCCAATGCGCCGCAGGCGCGGGTGATCGTCGTGGCCAACCGGATCGTGTCGAGCGTCCAGGAAGTGAGCCGCAAGGATTTCGAGCAGTCGATCGAGCGCAAGGTCGACGTGGTGGTGCCCTACGACCCGAAGCCGGCAGCCCAGGCCGCCAAGCTCGGCCAGCCGCTGGTCAAGGTCGCGAGGAGCTCGCGACTCGCACAGGCGATGAACCAGCTGCTCAAGCTCACGCTCGAGCAGGCTGAGGACGAAAGCGGCGAAGCCGCCGAGAGCCAGCCGACCTCGCTGCTCGGCAAGCTCGGCAAGTTCGGCATCCAGTCGCTCGCCAAGAAAGACTCGCAGAAGGTCGCTCTGGCCAAGTCGTGATCGAAACGGGCGTGAGGCGCCCGTGTGGGAGTTGAAATGCCGGATACGACCATGCTGATCATCGGTGGCGGCGCGATCGGCCTGCTGCTGGTCCTGGCCGGCCTGTTTTCCGGGCCGTCCGCGGCCAAGTCGCAGGGCCGGCGCCTCGAGAGCGTGCGCGAGCGTCACAGCCGCTCGTCCGACATCGCGACCCAGGCTCAGCTCAAGAAGATCATGGCCAACAGGGCGCAGACCAGCCGCGCCGAAGGCCTCGCCTCCTCGCTCATTCCCAACCCGGAGCTGCTGCGCAAGCGGCTCGAGCAGACCGGCAAGGGGTGGACCCTCCCGCAATATGTCGGCGCGTCCGCCGGCCTTGCCGTGGTGACGTTCGCAGCCTTGTTCTTCCGCGGCGCCCCGGCGCTGCTCGCACTGTTCATCGGACTTCTGCTCGGCGCCGGCCTGCCTCACTTCATCGTCGGCAAGCTGGTCAAGAAGCGCGGGACCCAGTTCACCCAGCGCTTCCCCGACGCGATCGAGCTGATGGTCCGCGGCCTTCGCTCGGGCCTGCCCATTTCCGAGACCGTCGCGGTCGTCGGCCAGGAGATCCAGGGGCCCGTCGGCCTGGAGTTCAAGGAAGTCGCCGACAAGATGCGCATCGGCAAGACCATGGAGGCCGCCCTCCAGGACACCGCGGACCGCCTCAAGACGCCCGAATTCCAGTTCTTCGTGATCAGCCTCGCCATCCAGCGCGAGACCGGCGGCAACCTCGCCGAAACGCTCGGCAACCTTGCCGACGTCCTGCGCAAGCGCGCCCAGATGAAGCTCAAGATCAAGGCGATGTCGTCGGAGGCGAAAGCCTCGGCGTGGATCGTCGGCTCGCTGCCGTTCATCGTGTTCGGCCTCATCTACTACATGAACGCCGGTTACCTGGCGCAGTTCTTCGTCGACGAGCGGCTGATCATGGCCGGCCTCGGCGGTCTCGTGTGGATGGGCATCGGCGTGTTCATCATGGCCAAGATGGTCAATTTCGAAATCTGATGGAGCCGCGCGACCAATGACCACGCCCCCCGCCGGCCCCACCCTCCTCGGCATCGACCTGATCCTGGTCGCGACCCTGCTGTCGGCGGTCGCGACGCTGGCCGTGCTCGTCGCCATCTATGCCGGAACGACGGTTCGCGACCCGATGGCCAAGCGGGTCAAGGCGCTGAACGAGCGCCGCGAGCAGTTGAAGGCCGGAATCGTCGCGTCGACCAACAAGCGCCGCAAGAGCATCACCAACCAGAACGAGATGGCGGACAAGGTCCGCGGCATCCTGTCGTCGCTGAAGGTGCTCCAGACCGAGCAGGTGCTGAAGGCGCAGCAGAAGCTGATGCAGGCCGGCATCCGGTCCAAGGATTATGCATTCGTCGTCATCTTCGCCCGGCTGGTTCTGCCGGTCGTGTTCGGAGCGATCATCATCATCGGCGTCTATGGCCTGGGCTGGCTGTCCGACTGGACCCCGCTCAAGCGCTACGGAGTCGTCGCCGGAACCCTGCTGCTGTCCTACAAGGCGCCCGACCTGTGGCTTAAGAACCGCATCCAGAAGCGCAGCGAGGCGATCCGCAAGGGCCTTCCCGACGCGCTCGACCTGCTGGTGATCTGCGCCGAGGCCGGCCTCACCGTCGACGCCTCGTTCGGCCGGGTCGCCCGCGAGCTCGGCAAGGCCTATCCCGAGCTCGGCGACGAGTTCGCTCTGACCTCGATCGAGCTTGGCTTCCTCACCGACCGCCGGATGGCGTTCGAGAACCTCGCCCAGCGAATCGACCTCGACGCGATCCGCGGCGTCGTCACGACGATGGTGCAGACCGAGAAATACGGCACTCCGCTCGCCTCGGCGCTTCGCGTGCTGTCGGCCGAGTTCCGCAACGAGCGCATGATGCGCGCCGAGGAGAAGGCCGCGCGCCTGCCGGCGATCATGACCGTTCCGCTCATTCTATTCATCCTGCCGACGCTGTTCATCGTGATCCTCGGGCCTGCGGCCTGTTCGATCTCCGACGCCTTCGTGAACAAGTAAGGTCGTCACGACAGCGGAACAAAGTCGGCGCTCCTCCGATTGAGCCTTTCAAAAGGCAGACCGGAGGAGTTGCAGATGGGTTTCACCTTCACGCCCAACGAATGGCTGGTGATCGGGCTGGCGATGCTGTTCGCGTTGCTGCTCGGAATGGCGCTCGCGGCCGGCGGCGGGCGCAAGCACAAGCTTCGCTACCGCGAGGAGAACAAGCGCGCGGCCGAGCTCGAGCGCGAGAACGTCAAGCTGCGCAAGGAATTGAAGGAGGCGCACGCCCTCCCCGGCTCGACCGCCGCGGCCCGCGACGAGCGGCGCGTTTGAACCGATTTCGTCATGCTGAACTTGTTTCAGCATCCATCCCCGAGCCGCGGTGAGGGCGGAGGAATGGACCCTGAAACAAGTTCAGGGTGACGGTCATGGTTTCGCCCTCAGCGCCGCCTGGGCGGCCGCGAGGCGGGCGATGGGGACTCGGTAGGGCGACGCGCTGACATAATCGAGGCCGGCTTCCTCGCAGAAGGCGATGGAGGCCGGGTCTCCGCCATGCTCTCCGCAGATTCCGAGCTTGAGAGCTGAACGCGTGGCCCGGCCGCGTGTCGCGGCGATTCGGATCAGCTCGCCGACGCCATCGACATCAATGCTGACGAAGGGGTCGTGGGCGTAGAGGCCCTTTTCCACATATTGGGTGAGGAATCGGCCCGCGTCGTCGCGGCTGACACCGAGCGTGGTCTGGGTGAGGTCGTTCGTCCCAAAACTGAAGAATTCGGCGTCCTCGGCGATCGCTCCGGCCTGGAGCGCGGCTCGGGGAAGCTCGATCATCGTGCCGATCATATAGTCGACGCGGATCCCCTGCTCCTTGAACACCATGTCAGCGGTACGCTCGATGAGGCTGCGAATGATCGACAATTCGGCCCGGGTGCCGACCAGCGGAACCATGACCTCGGGAATGGGCGGCTCGCCTTCCTTCGCCACCTCGACCGCGGCCTCGAAGATGGCGCGGGCCTGCATCTCGTAGATTTCGGGATAGGTGATCCCTAGGCGGCAGCCGCGGTGGCCGAGCATGGGGTTGGACTCTGCGAGCTCGCCGGCGCGGCGGCGAAGGGTTTCGGCATCGACCGACGAGGCGCGCGCGACCTCGGCGAACTCCTCTTCCTCGTGAGGCAGGAATTCGTGGAGCGGCGGGTCAAGCAGGCGGATCGTCACGGGGAGCCCGGTCATGATCCGGAAGATCTCGGCGAAGTCGCTGCGCTGCTCGGGCAGAAGCTTGTCGAGCGCCGCGCGGCGGCCGGCCTCGTCCTCGGCCAGGATCATCTGGCGGACGTTGGTGATCCGCTCGGGATCGAAGAACATATGCTCGGTCCGGCACAGGCCGATGCCCTCGGCGCCGAATTCGCGCGCGGAGCGGCAGTCGGCGGGCGTCTCGGCATTGGTGCGGACCCCGAGGCGGCGGCCTGAATCCGCCCATTCCATCAAGGTGCCGAAATCTCCGCTGAGCTCGGGCTGGACCGTGGGCACCTCGCCGAGCATGACCTCGCCGGTGGTGCCGTCAAGGGTGATGACGTCGCCCTCTTTTATCTCGGTGCCGCCGACTCGCATCAGCTTGTTCTTATAGTCGATGGCGATCGAGCCCGCGCCGGAGACGCAGGGGCGGCCCATGCCGCGCGCGACGACGGCGGCGTGGCTGGTCATGCCGCCGCGGGCGGTGAGGATTCCGCGGGCGGCGTGCATGCCGTGGATGTCCTCCGGGCTCGTCTCGATGCGGACGAGGATGATGTCCTCGCCGGCGGCGGCGCGCTGCTCGGCAGTGTCGGCGTCGAACACCGCCTTGCCGCAGGCGGCGCCGGGCGATGCCGGAAGCCCCTTGGCGACGACGTTGCGCTGGGCGGAGGGATCGAGCGTCGGGTGGAGGAGCTGGTCGAGCGCCTGCGGATCGACCCGGAGGACCGCTTCCTCCTCCGAGATGACGCCCTCGCGGGCCATGTCGACGGCGATCTTGAGCGCCGCCTTGGCGGTGCGCTTGCCCGAGCGAGTCTGGAGCATCCAGAGCTGGCCGCGCTCGACCGTGAACTCGATGTCCTGCATGTCGCGGTAATGCGCTTCGAGCCGGTCGAAGACGGAGGCGAGCTGGCCGTAGACCTCGGGAAGCGTCTCTTCCATCGACGGCGCCTTGGCGCCGGCGCGCTCGCGGGCGGCGCGGGTCAGATATTGCGGCGTGCGGATCCCGGCGACGACGTCCTCGCCCTGGGCATTGATCAGATATTCGCCATAATAGGCGCGCTCGCCGGTCGAGGGGTCGCGGGTGAAGGCGACTCCGGTGGCGGACGTGTCGCCCATATTGCCGAACACCATCGCCTGGACGTTGACCGCGGTGCCCCAATCGTGAGGAATGTCGTGCAGGCGGCGATAGACCTTGGCGCGCTCGGACTGCCAGGAGCCGAACACCGCGCCGACCGCGCCCCACAATTGCTCGTGGACGTCCTGCGGGAACGGGCGGCCCTGCTGCTCCTCGACCAACTCCTTGTAGCGGGCGACGAGGCGCTGCCAGTCGCCTGCCTCGAGGTCGGTGTCGAGGTGGACGCCCTTGTCCTCCTTGGCGATCTCGAGCGCTTCCTCGAACGCGCCGTGATCGAGACCGAGGACGACGTCGGCATACATCTGGATGAAGCGGCGATAGCTGTCCCAGGCGAAGCGCGGGTCGCCCGAGCCGGCGGCGAGCCCTTCCACGGTCTCGTCGTTGAGACCGAGGTTGAGGACGGTGTCCATCATGCCCGGCATCGACACCCGGGCGCCGGAGCGGACCGAGACGAGGAGCGGATCGGCGATGTCGCCGAAGCGGCGGCCGGTGATGCCCTGAATATGGGCGATGCCCTGCGCCACTTCCTCGCGTAGGCTGTCGGGGAAGCGCTCGCCTTCCTCGTAATAGCGCGCGCACATCTCGGTGCTGATGGTGAAGCCGGGCGGGACCGGGAGGCCGATCGACGCCATCTCGGCGAGGTTGGCGCCTTTGCCGCCGAGGAGGTTCCTGTCGCCCGCGCCGCCGTCCGAAACGCCGCCCCCGAAGCGATAGACGTAGCGGGTCATCAGCAGCCCTCTATGGTGAAGTTCATGAAGTTCACGGTCTCCGCCCGATTTCGTGAACTTTGTCTCATCCCTCGATCCGCGAGAAATCGGCGACGCGGTGGACCGCGGCGCGCATGCGGGCGAGCAGGTTGAGGCGTGCTTCGCGCTTGGCGGGATCGGGGTCGTTCACAATCACCTCGTTGAAGAACGCGTCCACGGGACCGCGGAGCGTGGCGAGGGCGCGCATGGCGCCTTCGAAATCCTCGCGCTCAACCGCGGCCGCCGCCTCGGGTTCCGCCGAATCGAGAGCGGCGATCAGCGCATCTTCCGCATTTTCGGGCGTGTAGGAAAGTGTTTTGTTCTGCTCATGTTCCGCTGCCCAGTTCTCCTTCTTGAGGATGTTGGCGGCGCGCTTGTAGCCGGCGAGGAGGTCGGCGCCTTCGGGGGTTTCGACGAAGCTTTGCAGGGCGCGGACGCGGGCGAGCAGGCGGACGAGATCGTCCTCGCCGCCGAGCGCGAACACCGCGTCGATGAGATCGTGGCGGACGCCGGCCTCGCGCTGCTGGACCTTCAGGCGGTCGGCGAGAAAGGCTACGACAGCGGGAGGTGCATCCCAAATCGTGGTCTCGCCGTCGACGAATTCTCGCCAAATTTCCAGAGCTCGAACGATCTGCTTGGGCACAGGCCCGAGATAGTCTTCGCCTACATACAGAACCGTATCTTCGCCGTGGGCTTGCAGCCGATAATTCGGACTTGCCGTGAGTAGATTTGCAGTCGATTCTGCGCCGGAAAGTTGAATTAGATGGTGATAAACTGTGCCAAACAGCTTATCGTGAAGGAAATCAGTCATTAAGACCGACACATTTAGGCGGAGATTATTCTTCAGGATTAGGCCAATTACACCTAGACCGGCGCGGCGAAGCGCAAACGGATCTTTTGAACCTGAAGGGAACTGAGAGGCGGCAAAGAAAGCGTAGATCGTATCCAGCTTGTCCGCCAAGCTCACCGCCACCGTCACTGGCGCGGTAGGCACTTCGTCACCCTGCCCGACCGGCTTGTAGTGGTCGCTTATGGCTTCGGCGACGACCGCGTCCTCGCCCTGGGCGGCGGCGATGTAGCCGCCGATGAGGCCCTGGAGCTCGGGGAACTCGCCGACCATCTGGGTGACGAGGTCGGCCTTGGCGAGGCGGGCGGCGCGTTCGGCGAGGTCGGCGAGGTGCGCCCTCTCCCCTTCAGGGGAGAGGGAAGAGCCGCCGTCAGGCGGCGAAGGGAGAGGAGGAGTTGAGGCGTTGGCGTCCTCTTCTGACTCCCCCTCTCCTTCCGCGGCTTCGCCGCTCCCTCCTCTCCCCTGAAGGGGAGAGGGTTTGACGATGCCTTCCTCGACCAGCCAGCGGGCGAGCTTGGCGACCCGGTCGACCTTGTCGGCGACGGTGCCGAGCTTTTCGTGGAAGACGATCTGCGACAGCTTCTCCGCCTGGTCTTCGAGCGGGACGGCGAGGTCCTGCTCCCAGAAGAATTTGGCGTCGGCGAGGCGGGCCGCCAGGACCTTCTGGTTGCCGCGGACGATCGCTTCGCCGCCGTCGACCGCGTCGATGTTGGCGACGCAGATGAAGGCGGGGGCGAGCTGTTCCTCCCCAGGCTTGCCCTGGGGAGGGGGACCATCGGCCGGAGGCTGATGGTGGAGGGGCGAATCCGAGCTTTCGGAAGCTACCCCTCCACCATGCTGCGCAGGGGCCCCCTCCCCGAGCGGAGCTCGGGGAGGAATAGTTGCGGCGAAATATTTCTGGTTGGTGCGCATGGTGAGCTGGATCACCTCGCGCGGGACCTGGAGGAAGCTCGGGTCGAACTGGCCGAGCAAGGGCACCGGCCATTCGGTGAGGCCGGCATTTTCGAGGACCAGGCCTTCGTCCTCGACCAGAGTGAGGCCGGCGGCGGCGGCGGCCGCGGCGGCGCCTTCGCGGATGATGCGGGCGCGTTCGTCCTGGTCGACGATGACGTGGCAGGCCTTCAATTTCTCGAGATAGTCGGAGGCGCCGCCCAGCGTGATCGGGCCCGGGTGGCGGAAGCGGTGGCCGACGGTCGCGGCGCCGCTGCGCACGTCGCCGATCTCGAAGTCGACGACCTTCTCGTCGAGCATTGCGACGATGCCCTGAAGCGGGCGGACCCATCGCAGGCTCTCGGTCGAAAGGGAGGCGGCGCCCCAGCGCATCGACTTGGGCCAGGGGAAGGCGCGGACGACGTTCGGGATCGCCTCGGCGACGACTTCGACCGTGGCCTGGCCGGGCTTTTCGATGACCGCGAACCAGATTCCGTCGCGGTCGGTGAGCTGGTCCTGGCTGAGGCCGGTCTTGCGCAGGAAGCCTTCAAGCGCTTGCGGCGGCGCCGAGGTGCGCGGGCCCTTCAGCTCCTCGCTGGTCGCTTCGGTCTCCTGCGGGAGGTCGCGGGCGATGAGGACGAGGCGGCGGGGGGTGGCGTAGGTCTCGATCCCCTGCGCGGCGAGGCCGGCGGTTTTGAGCTCGGCTTCGAACAGGCGGGCGAGGTCGGCGCGCGCCTTGGCCTGCATGCGCGCGGGGATTTCCTCGGAGAGGAGCTCGAGGAGGAAGTCGCTCACATTCCCCTCCCTACAAGGGAGGGGTTAGGGGTGGGTACCGCCGCAGGCGGTCCGGGAACCCCGTGAGTTGCAGGCTCGCTGGGCGAGCCTACCCACCCCCGGCCCCTCCCTTGCAGGGAGGGGAGGATTTGGCGCAGCCCCCTCACGCCGACCACCCGTTGGTTTGCATCCAGGCGGCGCAGGCGCCTTTGGCGAGGTCGCGGACCCGGCCGATATAGGCCTGGCGCTCGGCGACCGAGATGACTCCGCGGGCCTGGAGGAGGTTGAAGGTGTGGCTCGCCTTGATCGCCTGCTCATAGGCGGGGATCGGGAGGTTGGCGGCGAGGCAGTTCTCGCTCTCGGCGGCGGCCTTTTTGAAGGCGTCGAACAGAGTCTCGGTATCGGCGATCTCGAAATTCCATTTCGACATCTGCTTCTCGTTCTCGAGGAAGACGTCGCCGTAGGTGACGCCCTGGCCGTTGAAGTCGAGGTCGAACAGGCTGTCCTTGTTCTGGACGTACATGGCGAGGCGCTCGAGCCCGTAGGTGAGCTCGCCGGCGACGGGCTTGCAGTCGAAGCCGCCCATCTGCTGGAAATAGGTGAACTGGGTCACCTCCATGCCGTCGCACCACACTTCCCAGCCGAGGCCCCAGGCGCCGAGCGTGGGCGATTCCCAATCGTCCTCGACGAAGCGGATGTCGTGCTTCTCGAAATCGATCCCGATCGCGGCGAGGCTTCCGAGATAGAGGTCCTGAAGGTCGGGCGGGCTCGGCTTCAGGATGACCTGATATTGGTAATAATGCTGGAGCCGGTTCGGGTTCTCGCCATAGCGGCCGTCGGTCGGGCGGCGGCAGGGCTGGACGAAGGCGGCGTTCCACGGGTCCGGGCCGAGCGCGCGCAAGGTGGTCGCGGTGTGAAACGTG
This sequence comes from Pseudomonadota bacterium, assembly GCA_023417515.1. Taxonomy (GTDB): domain Bacteria; phylum Pseudomonadota; class Alphaproteobacteria; order Sphingomonadales; family Sphingomonadaceae; genus Allosphingosinicella. The sequence continues at coordinate 58,839 of JAEZFL010000064.1, forward strand.
CCCGCGCCCATCTCCATGTCATAGGGCTGGAGGATCAGGCAGCCGCGGTCGCTCCAATATTGATGGAGCGTCAGGATCAGCTGCTGGAAGCTTAAGGGAGCGGAAGCCAAGGCGGCGCCCTTCGATAGGCAGAGAAGAACAAAGGTGTCGCGAGCCTTTGGCGGATGGTGCAAGATGGGTCAAGGAAGCGGCGGGAGCGACAGGTGGCGGACGTGCGGGGCTGGCTGAAACGAAGCGCGCTGCTCGCCGCGGCTTTGCTGGGTTGCTGGCAGCCGGCGGCCGCTCTTGCCGCAGAAGCCCCCACGACCGCGCCGGTACCGCGGCCGGCGATCTGGCTGATCGAGGACGAGGACACCAAGATCTACCTGTTCGGGACGATCCACGTCTTCCCGGCGAACCTCCAGTGGCGCTCGGCACGGCTCGACCAGGTCATCGCCGAGGCCGACGAGCTGGTGATGGAGACACCCGACGCCTCCAGCGAGGAGATGATCTCCGGCGACCGCATGTTCGGGCCGATGATGATGGGCAAGACCGTGTCGATCCTGTCGCGGGTGTCGCCGCGGGCGCGGCCGGCGCTGCAGGCGGCGCTGGAGGCGACCGGGCTGCCGCTCGAGGCCTATGACGAGATGCACATCTGGGCCGTCGCCTTCATGCTGACCGGCTTCCAGATGACCCAGAATTTCGGCGAGGAAGCCGGCGGCCAGCCGGTCGCGCTGAGCGGCGCCGAGGAGGTGCTCGGCCGAATCTTCCGCAAGTCGCGGCGGCCGATCTACGGGGTCGAGACGATCGAGGAGCAGATAAGGGTGTTCAGCACGATGAGGCTGGACGTTCAGCGCCGCTTCCTAGAGGCGACGGTGACCGGCCCCGCCGCGCCGCCGCCCGAGGAGCCGCCCGCGAGCAGCGACCAGGACTGGCTGTCCGGCAATGTCGAGGCGATCGCCGCGGAGATGCTGGAGATGCCGGCGGAGATCTACGAGCCGCTGCTCACCCGCCGCAACCGCAACTGGACCGGGTGGCTGGAGCGGCGGATGCAACGGCCGGGCACGGTTCTGTTCGCGGTCGGAGCGGGTCATCTTGCGGGGCCCGATTCGGTCCAGCGCATGCTCGCCGAGCGCGGGATCACGGCTCGGCGGATCGACTGAGCGCGTCGGCCAAGCCAGCCTTTTCAACTGCTTAGCCTCTTTCCCGTCAGCTTCTGACGACTTTTTGTCATGGTCGCTTGACAACGTAATCCACGCGTGACATTTAGTCATGGTCGCCTGACATTGTGTCAGGTGAGGAAGACCAGGAAGCGGACTGATGGTGAGGCTCAGATGGTTGAGCGGCGAGGAGGCGGAGCTGCTGGGCGCGATGGCGCTGGTCGCTTGCGCCGTGGCCCTGCTCGCGGTGATGCTGACCTGATGCAGGGCGAACGGACATGGACATCGACGAGATGAAGAACCGGCTGAAAGTGCTGCGCGCCGAACGGGACTGGAGCCAGGCCGAGCTTGCCGGCCGCCTCGACGTGTCGCGCCAGGCGGTGAACGCAATCGAAACAGGCAAGTACGACCCGTCGCTGCCACTCGCCTTCAAGATCGGCCGGCTGTTCGGGATGCGGATCGAGGAGATTTTCGATGACGGCGCGGAGAATCACAATGACTGACGGCGAAGACAGGATCGTTGCGTCGCGCTTCTGGCGCTGGCTGCGCATCGCCGGGATCGGTATCCTGATGTTCTTCCTGGTCGGGGTCGCCATCGGCTTCATCGCCGCCCATCTTGAGCGCGGCGGGGGTTTCGGCCCGCGCGCGATCGCCATTCTCGCCGCAGATGCACTGCTGCTCGCCGCCTGCGTCTGGCAGATCGTTCGCGAGCTCAAGCGGCCGACCGGCGAGGAGCCGCTGACGCCGAAGGAGCGGCTCAACCGCAACATCCTCATCGGATCCGGAGCGATCGGCGGCGTGACGGGCGTTCTCGTGATCTTGGCGTCGGATCAGGATCTGACCAACGCAAGCCTGTTCTCGGACGCTCCCCTGCCCGCCGGAGTCGCATTGCTGATGGTTGCGGTGATGGGGCTGATCGTCCCCGCCCTGTCGATCTACTGGCACCGGTCCGCGGTCGATGAGCAGGAGGCGGACGCCTACAAGACCGGGGCCCTGTGGGCGCTCTACGTCTACATGATCGGCGCTCCGGTCTGGTGGTTCGCCTGGCGCGGCGGCTTCGCGCCCGAACCCAACGGAGTCGTCATCTACTTCGCCACGATCCTGACAGTCGGCGCGATCTGGATGTGGAAGAAATATCGTTGAGCCGACACCGGCTTGCTGTAACCAACGGATATATCGGGAGAAATGCCATGAAGAAGTTTCTGATCTCACTGCTCGCCGCAACCACGCTCGCCACCGCGGTCCAGGCCCAGCCGGCCCAGGCCCCTGCGCCTGCCGCCGCACCGGCCGCGCCGACCTGCACCCAGCGCCTCGACGGCGATCCCGCGATGTGGGTGGCGCGCGACGACGACACGATCGTCTATCTGTTCGGCACCTTCCACCTGCTCGACGGCTGCATCGACTGGTTCAACGACGAGGTCCGCGAGGCGTTCGACCGCTCCAATGAGCTGGTGATGGAAGTCGTCCTTCCCGACAATCCGGCCGAGATCCAGCAGGCGATGATGCCGCTGATCACCCGCTATGCGGTCGATCCGCAGGGCCGCAAGCTGTCGGACCGCCTCACCCCGGAGCAGAATAGCGCGCTCAACGCGGCCTTGGCCTCGGCCGGGGCGCCGGCGGGGGCGTTCGACAGCTTTGAGCCGTGGTTCGTCAACATGACGCTGGCGTCGGTGATGGCCCAGAGGCTGGGAATGACCGGCGAACATGGCGCGGAATCGGTGCTCAAGCGCGCTGCTGCCGACCGCGCCATGACCATCGGTGCGGTCGAAACGATCGAAGGCCAGATCGCGATGCTCGACTCGATGTCCGACGCGGCGCAGCTCGAGATGCTTCGCGACACGCTCGACGAAATGGACGAGATGCAGCAGGTGCTTCCGCGCTTGATCACCGTGTGGCGCACCGGCGACGCCGAGGGCATCGACCGCATGATGAACGAGGGCCTGAGCGGCAATGCCGAGCTTCGCCGCACCCTGCTCGGCGCGCGCAACGAGCGCTGGGCGGAGTGGATCGACGAGCGCATGGACCGGCCCGGCACCGTGTTCATGGCGGTCGGCGCGGGCCACCTCGCTGGTCCGGACAGCGTCCAGGCCTTCCTCGCCCGCCGCAACATCGAGACCGAGCGGGTGCCGAACCAGACGCCCGAGCGGTAAGACCTTCTGTTCCTCCCCATAAGCGGTGCTCATGGGGAGGGGGATCTGGTGGAGGGCTAACCCTCGGGCACGCGACCCCTCCACCATCCGCTTTCAGCGGATGGTCCCCCTCCCCGAGAGGCTCGGGGAGGAACTTTCTTGCTCTCTCAGGCCCCTTCCCCTATAGGCGCGCCCTTCCCTGCACATGGTCATCCCTGGAGGCGTGTGCGGGAGCGTTTTTGAAACCCATACCTTTGGAGACATGCATATGAGCGAGCAGCTTACGCTGTCGGCCGAGGCGCGCGATCGGGCTGGCAAGGGAGCCTCCCGTCACCTGCGCCGCGAAGGCCGCGTCCCCGCCGTCGTCTACGGCAACAACGAGGAGCCGACGAGCATCCACATCGAGGAGAAGGCGCTGGTCAAGATCCTCCGCACCGGCCACTTCATGAACTCGGTGGTGATGGTCGACGTCGGCGGCAAGGCCACGCGCACCCTCCCCAAGGACGTCCAGTTCCACCCGGTCACCGACCGGCCGCTGCATGTCGACTTCCTGCGCATCTCCGAGAACGCCACCGTCACGGTCGCGGTGCCGGTCCGCTTCATCAACGAAGACAAGTCGCCGGGCCTCAAGAAGGGCGGCGTCCTCAACGTCGTGCGCCACGATCTCGAGCTGGTCGTCGACGCGTCCAGCATTCCGGACGAGATCGTCATCGACGTGACCGGCTATGACGTCGGCGACGCGATCCACATCTCGGCGGTGACCCTGCCCAAGGGCGCCAAGTCGGCGATCGAGGACCGCGACTTCACCGTCGCGACGCTCGTCGCTCCGTCGAGCCTGAAGGGCGAAGCGACGGCCACCGGCGGCGGCGAAGCGGCCGAGGGCGAAGCCGAAGGCGAGACCGCCGAGGCTCCGGCCGAAGGCGGCGAGGCCAGCGAGGGCTGAGACCACTTTCGCTCACCTCGAGCGAAGTCGAGAGGCATGTTCGGGCGAAGCCGAGAACATCTTGTTGCGAGCGCCTCGGCTGCGCTCGGCGGGATGTCTCGACTTCGCTCGACATGAGCGGCTAGTGGATTCGCGTGGCTTCCCCTTTCTCCTGGCTCTCCTCGCTGTTCCGCCCGAAGCCGGTCGAGCTTCTCGGGCAGACCGGCGAGGCGGGCGATTTCACTGGGTTTGACGCGGTGCAGATCTGGGTCGGCCTCGGCAATCCGGGCGCGCAATATGCGATGCATCGGCACAATGTCGGCTTCATGGCGGTCGACGCCATCGCCGGCATCCACAATTTCGAGCCGCCCAAGAAGGCGTTCCACGGCTGGGCGCAGCAGGGCCGGATCGGCTCCACCCGAATCCTGCTGCTGAAGCCCGCGACCTTCATGAACGACAGCGGCCGCGCCGTCCGCGCCGCGATGGATTTCTTCAAGCGCGAGCCCGCCGACGTCACCGCGTTCCACGACGAGCTCGACCTCGCCCCGTTCAAGGTCAAGGTGAAGATGGGCGGCGGAACCGCAGGCCATAACGGCCTGAGGTCGCTCGATGCCCATATCGGAAGCGAATTCCGCCGCGTGCGCATCGGCATCGGCCATCCCGGCCACAAGGACCGGGTGACCGGCCATGTGCTGGGCAATTACGCCAAGGCCGAGACCGACCAGGTCAGCGACATGCTTGCGGCCATCGCCGCCGAGGCCGACTGGCTCGCCCAGGGCGACGAAGCCCGATTCATGAACCAGGTCGCGCTCAGGCTTCAGGACTGAAGCTTCGTCCACGGGCGCTTGACTCCTGTAACCCGCAGGTTACATATAACCTATAGGTTACACAGGAGAGACGCTTCAATGCCAACCGACATCGAGCGCGCCGACACGCTGACCCGGCGCCGCGCCATCGCCATGCCGTTCGCTGGCGTGGCCTTCCTCGCTTATCAAGGCGTCTTCTTCGGCTGGAGCTGGACCGATCCGGGCCTGGTCCAGACGCTGCTATGGGCAGTGCTGGCGGTCGGGCTGACCGCCTTCCTGCTGACCGGCGGAGGCTGGACGTCGAGCCCGGCGGTGCGCCGGCTGGCGAATGACGAGAGCACGCGGCACAACCGCGCCATGGCGCTCAGGGGCGCCTTCCTCGCTTCGGCGATCACCGCCGTGATCGTGTTCGTGGTCGCCCCGTTCGAGCCGCTATCGGCCCAGCGCGCGGCGCATCTCATCCTCAGCATCGGCCTTGCCGTCGGTCTGGTCAGCTTCGGGATCGAGGAGATGCGGTCCTATGACTGAGGGCCTTCGCGTGCACGTACGCGAGGCGCGCGAGAAGGCCGGCCTCACCCAGGCGGAGCTGGCCGCGCAGATGGGAGTCAGCCGCAAGACGGTGAACACCGTCGAGAACGGGGTCTTCACGCCGTCGACCATCGTCGCCTTGAAATTCGCGCGGGCGCTCGGGAGGCCGGTCGAAGCCTTGTTCGCGCTCGACGATTCCGACCCTGGTGGCGCCGGCTGAGGCAGCCGAGCGCTCGAGCCGACGCCGCATCGGCGGGAACCTCGGCGCGTTCGGCGCGATTGCTCCCGGGACAATCAGGGAGCGCGTGAGATGAACGTAGGCGACGAGCGCAGCCGGTCATGCTGGATGGACGAGGCGCCGGTGATCGACGCGCCGCGACTGGCGCGGGACGAGAGCTGCGACGTGGTGGTGATCGGCGCCGGGATTGCCGGGCTTTCGGTGGCCTATGAGCTCAGCCGGCTCGGGCGGTCGGTGGTGGTGATCGACCGCGGCGGCATCGGCAACGGCATGACCGCGCGAACCACCGCCCATCTCGCGACCGAGCTCGACGATTTCTATTCCGAGCTGATCCGGGTGCGTGGGCAGGACGAGGCGCGGCTCTATCACGACAGCCAGGTGGCGGCGGTGAACCGGATCGAGGCGATCTGCCGCGACGAGGGCATCCATGCCGATTTCGCCCGGCTCGACGGCTATCTCATTCCCGCCGAAGAGAGCCATGTCGCGGACATGCGCGAGGAGCTCGAGGCGTGCCGCAAGATCGGCGTCGATTGCGAATGGCTCGACAGCTTCTCATTGCCGGGGCGCGAGGTGGGGCCGGCGATCCGCTTCCCCAACCAGGGCCGGTTCCACCCGACCAAATATCTGAAGGGGCTGGCGCAAGCGATCATCAGCCGCGGCGGACGCATTTATGCGAACACGGTCCATGTCTCCGACGACGAGACCGAGAACGGGGTCGAGATCACCACCGAGGCTGGGCCGGTAATCCGCGCGGGCGCGGCCGTGTTCTGCACCAATTCGCCGACCAATGCGAAGGTCGCGGTCCACCCCAAGCAGACGCCGGACCGCACCTACGCGATCGCCGGCCGAGTCCCGAAGGGGTCGGCGCCCGACGCGCTCGTGTGGGACACTCTGGAGGCCTATCATTATGTCCGCATCCAGCCGTGGAGCGAGACCGAGGATTTGCTGATCGTCGGCGGCGAGGACCATCGCTCCGGCGAGGCAAGCGATTTCGACACGCGCTTCGAGCATCTCGAGACGTGGACCCGCGAGCGCTATCCGGGCTTCCAGGGCGCCGACTATCGCTGGTCCGGCCAGGTTATGGAGACGATCGACTTCATGCCTTTCTCCGGCCGGCTCGGAGGCACCCGCAACATCTACATCCACACGGGCGACAGCGGCCAGGGGATCACTAACGGGGTCGCGGGCAGCCTCACCATCGCGCCGCTGATCGCGGGCGAGGACAGGCGCTTCGCGCCGCTGCTCGATCCGGGCCGCAAATCGCTCGGCGCGACCGCGTCGATCCAGGAGTTCGTTCGCGAGCAGGCGGGATCGGCCAAGAACATGATGGAGCATGTCACTCCGGCCGAGATCTCGTCGGCCGACGAGCTTGCGCCGGGCGAAGGCGGGCTGATGCGGCGCGGGCTCAAGAAAGTCGCCGTGTACAAGGACGAGAGCGGCGCGGTGATCGAGCGATCAGCCTTGTGCACGCATCTCGGCTGCGTCGTTCACTGGAACGGATTCGAGAAATGCTGGGACTGCCCCTGCCACGGCTCGCAATTCGCGCCGGACGGACAAGTGCTCAACGGGCCAGCGGTGACCCCGCTCGCCGCGGTGGAGGAGTAGGGGGGGGGGGGCCCCCCCCCCCCCCCCCCCCCCCCAATTTGCACGTGCCCGCGGGGGGGGCCCCC
>JAEZFL010000081.1 GCA_023417515.1 Pseudomonadota bacterium
GGGGCCGCGCGGCGGCCCCCCCCCCCCCCCCCCCCCCCCGCACCCTTATTGGCCGCTTCCCTGGGCGGTCGCCCCGGCGCGCACGTCGATGACCTCGTCGCGATTGTAGGCGAGAACGCCCTCGACCGGGGCGAGACGGGTGATCATCACTCCGAAATAATTGGGCATCCGGTCCGCCGCGCGCAGTTGCGCCGGCACCACTCGCAGGTTGGCGAATTGCTGCGGAGTCCGCATCGAAGACGTCCACGGAGCCACCGTGATGTAATGGCCGAGGCGGAAGTTCTGCGCGGTCGGCGACCCCCTCTCGCTCTCCGGAACCATGAGCACCTCGCCCATGTCGGTGATCTCGCCGGCACGCGCCTCGAAGCGCACCGAGCCCATGCAGAAGCAGGTGCCCATCAGCCCGTTCTGGGTCTCGCTGATCGCGCCGTACAGGGCGTAGGTGCCCGGCTCGACCGCGATCAGCCAGCCGCTCCAATCCTCGTTGTGGATGAGGCGGGGCCGGAACGTGTTGCCGACGAAATTGTCGGCTTCGGGCGGGGCGAACGGAAAGGTCGCGGGAGTCGGGACATCCGGCCGCGGCTGCCGGCACAGCGGCGCGATGCTGCCGCTGCCGCACGCTTCGCGGTTGCGCTGCCATTCGCGCAGCCGCCGCTCGGCGCGGGTGCGGGCGCGGGTATAGGCCGCCTCGCGCGCCGCCTCATGCGCCGCGCGCTCGCTCTCGGTCACCTCGCGCAGGAAACGGTAGCTTTCGCGGTATGGCGTTCGGAAGAAGATGTAGGCGCGGTTGGGCTGCAGGACGATGGCGTCCTCCTCGCCGAACTGGCTGCGCTCGCGGCGCTGGGCCTGGGCGTCGACGGCGCTGGCGAGGCCGACGGCGAGCATCAGCGCCGATGCAAGGATCCTGATCTTCATTGCGGCATCTCCCCCACGGTCGGACGCGGCCCGGTGGCCGCGCGCGCCTGCATGCGCAGCAACTCCTGACGGCGCGGCTCCGGCAGGCCGCTATTGCCTTCGTCGAAGTTGAACTCTTCCCACACGTCCTTGGCGAGGCCGAACGCCGTATAGCCCTTGAAGCCCATGCAGGTGCGCATGATCGAGCGGCGCTGCATTCGGCGCTCGGCCGAGCCGAAGATCGCGTCCGCCATGGCATTGCCGATCGCGCCGCCGATGGCGCCGCCGATCGCGCCCGCCATGGTCATCGGAATAGGCGTATAGGCGGTGCCGCCCGCCCGATAGGCGAGCCCGCGCGCATAGCCGTCACATTCCTGGATGTCGGAATAGGCCGTCGCGAAATCGGTGTCGGCGCGGTGGAAGAAGAAATATTTGAAGTAATTGCGCTCGGCCTCGGCGTCGGGCGTGAAGGCGAGGTTGGGCATCGGCACGCTGGCCGGATCGATCGCCGCGGCGGCCGTCGGCGGCGGCGCAGTCTGGGCCTCGGCGGCGCCGGCGCCGAGCAAGGCGGCAGCCAGCGCGATGCCGCCGAGCGGCACCTGTCTTGATCGCATAACGAATTGTTCCCCCTGAAGAATTGCTCCCCGGCGACGAAGCTAACCGGACTTATCCCGTTGCGAAAGCGGGAAAACGACGTCGCTCGGTCGTCACACCCTGATCTTTGCGTTATGCGCCCCGGACATGACCATACGCTCCCTGTTCGCCACCCGCTTCTACGAAGGCGACCTCGCCGCGCCGGACCTGCTCGCGGGACTGGAACAATCCTGCCGGACGCTCGCCGCGGACGACCAGGCGGGTCGGCGGTGGAGCCGGGAGCATGGCTATCGCGGCTACACCTCCTACGCGTCGCTCGACGACCTGCCGCTGCGCGACCCCAATTTCGCCGACCTCGCCAAGGCTATGAGCCGCCATGTCGCGACCTTCGCGGCGGAATGCGCGCTCGACCTCGGCGGCAAGCGGCTCAAGCTCGACAGTTTGTGGGTCAACGTCCTCAAGAGCGGCGGCGGGCATAGCGGCCATATCCATCCGCACAGCGTGGTGTCGGGCACCGTCTATGTGGCGGTGCCGCCGGGCTCCGGCGCTCTCAAGCTGGAGGACCCGCGGCTGCCGATGATGATGGCGGCGCCGACCCGGCGGGCCGACGCGCCGGAGGATTTGCGGACCTTCGTCTATGCCGAGCCGAAGCCCGGCACCGTGTTCCTGTGGGAGAGCTGGCTTCGCCACGAGGTCGTGCCCGGCAACGGCGCTAAGGGCTCCGGGGGCGAGCGGATCAGCATCAGCTTCAACTACCGGCTCTAGCGCGCTCGCCTCCGCTCGCTCGCCGGCAGCGGCTGCATGACGTTCTGGAGGGCCATTCGGGCGACGCGGCGGCCGATCTCCTCGCCGGCCTCGTTCGAGAAGCGGTAGTGGACCCCGCCGAGGGTGCGCGAAAGGTTCACTTCGCGGACCCAGTCGTCCCAGCTCGGAAGCACCTGGACCGCGGCGCTCGGGATGGAGCGCGAGCTTACGCGGACGCCGTAGTCCGGGCGAGCGCCGACCTCGGCAGTCATGAACTCGGCGACGGCGCCGGCGGTGCTGCAATGGGCGCAGGGATATTCGGGGTGGTTGGGCGTGGCGATCAGGGGCTCCCAGGCGGGATCGGGCTGGGTAGCGGGATTGCCGTCCGCCTCGCCGTTGCGGATCGCGGTGACCGGGCGCCAGAAATTATAGTGAAGCTTGGCCTCGCCGGTCGCCATCGAGGTGTCGTCGAGGACCATTCCCATCAGAGCGAACATGCGCGCATTCTCGACCGGCGCGCGGCCCGAGGCGTCGGCCGCGTAGCGCAGCGACGGCATCATGTCCGGTGTGATCCGGTAGCGCGCCATCAGCGTCTGGTGAGGCGTCCGCTCGCGGCTGTCGCGACCGCCGAGGCGGCGCACCTCTTCATAGTCGCGCGCCCAGCGCTCGCTGGTCAACGCTGGCGGCGGGCCGGGCCGAACCGAGTCGGCGCGCGGCAGGATCCAGGGGCGGAAGGCGATCGTGTAGGGCTGGAAGATCGGGAGTTGGGTCGCGACCCATTCGCCGGGGGCGGTGCGCGGGCGGTAGGGAATCTGGGCGACGGCGGGGTCGATCCCGCCGGCTGAGATCGCCGCGCGCGCCGCGGCTTCGCCGATCAGCCGGCCCGCCTCGCGGCGCGCCGGGTCGGCCACCGTCGCCATGGCGATATTGTAATTCTCCTCAAGCGCCGCGCGCTGTGCGGGATAGAAATGGAGGAGGACCTGGTAGGCGGCAGTGACCGCGGCGGCGTCCTGCGAGGCGTCGGAGTCGCCCTGCGGGAAGTCGAGATAGGATCGGTAGCGCCGGTCGATCGCGTTGAGCGCCTCGAACATGGCCAGCGCGACGCGGGTCTGGGCGCGCTACAATTCGGGGTTGCGCGGGGGCGGAGTCAGGGCGCTGTCAGCCGCGCCGGAGCCGGCTGCGGCGAGTCGCTGGGCGAAATCGATCCATTCGCACACGGTGTCCGCAGACGCCGGCTGCGCCACCGCAAGAGCCGCGACCGCGCAGGCCGCCTTCAGTAGCCGCTTCATGATCCCCTCCCCGACTCGTGAGCCGGCGGGGAAAATAACATCAGTCGGGCTTGGCGGGGATATCGAGGCCGCGCCTCACCGCGGGGCGGGCGAGACCGCGTTCGAGCCAGCGCGGAACGTTGACCAGCTCGTCATAGGCGACCAGCGCGCCGGCATCGTAGAAGCCGATCAGGTTGCGGACCCAGCCGAGCGAGGCGATGTCGGCGACCGAGAAATCGTCGCCGACCAGCCATTCGCGATCGGCGAGGTGCTGCTCGAGCACGCGGATCAGGCGGTGGCTTTCCCTGGCGTAGCGGTCGCGCGGGCGCTTGTCCTCATAGTCGCGGCCGGCGAATTTGTGGAAGAAGCCCAATTGGCCGAACATCGGGCCGAGGCCGCCCATCTGCCACATCACCCACTGGATCGCCTCGTAGCGCTGCGCCGGATCGCGTGGCAGCAGCTTGCCGCTCTTCTCGGCGAGGTAGAGGAGGATCGCCCCCGATTCCCACAAAGCGAAGGGCTTTCCGCCGGGGCCGTCGGGATCGAGGATCGCGGGGATCTTGCCGTTGGGATTGAGCGACAGGAACTCATCGTTCCAGGTCTCATTCGCCATGATGTCCACATAATGCGGCTCATAGGGGATGCCGGTCTCCTCCAGCATGATCGACGCCTTGACGCCGTTGGGCGTCGGAGCGGCGTAGAGCTGCAGCCGGTCCGGGTGCTGCGCCGGCCAGCGGCGGGTGATCGGGAATGCGGAGAGATCGGCCATGGCGAGCCCCTTCATTTCGGTTGCGCAGTGAAACGCAACTAGGGACGCGCAGTGGCGATTTGAAGTTGCAAGACTGGCAATCCGGCGTTGCGGGCGCTAGTGGCGCTGCCGAATTCCTCCCTGCGAGCGTAGCTCGTGGGGAGGGGGACCATGCGCAGCATGGTGGAGGGGTATGGGCGCCCGCTCGGCCAGCCCACCCCTCCACCATCCGCTACGCGGATGGTCCCCCGCCCCACGGCGCAGCCATGGGGAGGAACGACCTAGAGGAGCAACAATGGGTTTCCGCTGCGGTATCGTCGGCCTTCCGAATGTCGGCAAGTCCACCCTGTTCAACGCGCTGACCGAGACGGCGGCGGCGCAGGCGGCGAATTATCCCTTCTGCACGATCGAGCCGAATGTCGGCCGGGTCGCGGTGCCCGATCCGCGCCTCGACAAGATCAAGGAGGTCGCCAAGTCGGCCAACGAGATCGAGACGCAGCTGGAATTCGTCGACATCGCCGGGCTGGTGCGCGGGGCGAGCAAGGGCGAGGGGCTCGGCAACCAGTTCCTCGGCAACATCCGCGAGGTCGACGCGATCGTCCACGTGCTTCGCTGCTTCGAGGGCGGCGACGTCACCCATGTCGAGAACCGGGTCGACCCCGTCGCTGACGCCGAGACGGTCGAGACCGAGCTGATGCTCGCCGACCTCGAAAGCCTCGAGAAGCGAGTCCCCAACCTCGTCAAGAAGGCGCAGCAGGGCGACAAGGAAGCCAAGGTCCAGGCGAGCGTGCTCGGCCAGGCGCTCGAGCTTCTGCGCGAGTCCAAGCCGGCGCGGCTGACCGAGCCGAAGGACGCCGAGGAGAAACTGGCGCTGGAGCGGGCGCAGCTGCTGACCTCCAAGCCGGTGCTCTATGTGTGCAACGTCGACGAGGGCGACGCGGCGACGGGCAACGCCCACAGCGCGCGGGTGTTCGAGAAGGCGGCGGCGGAAGGCGCCAAGGCGGTGATCATCTCGGCGGCGATCGAGGCCGAGATCGCGACGATGCCGGCCGAGGACCGCGCCGAGTTCCTGAGCGACCTCGGGCTAAAGGAGACCGGCCTCAGCCAGATCATCCGCGCCGGCTACGACCTCCTCCACCTCATCACCTTCTTCACCGCCGGGCCGAAGGAGGCGCGCGCCTGGACCGTTGAGAAGGGTTCGAAGGCGCCCCAGGCGGCGGGCGTCATCCACACCGATTTCGAGCGCGGCTTCATCCGCGCCGAGACGATCGCCTATGAGGACTTCATCACCTATGGCGGCGAGGCCGGCGCCAAGGAAGCCGGCAAGATGCGCGCCGAGGGCAAGGATTATGTCGTGCAGGACGGCGACGTGCTGCTGTTCCGGTTCAACGTTTGAGCCGCGCCGTCATTCCAGCGAAAGCTGGAATCTCACTGCCTTAAAGAAACTGAGATTCCAGCTTTCGCTGGAATGACGAGCTAGGCCACGACCCGTTCCGGCCTCAGATCGTGGAAGTCGTAGCTGAACTCGGCGAAGGGCGAGAGGGCGCGCAGGGTCATGCGCGGGACACGGCCGTTCTCGACGACGAAGGTGATCACCGCATCCTCGCCGGCGCCGCGCGGGAAGCGGGTTCGGAAAGCGTCGGGGCCGAACGGCTCGAGCGCGGACTTGAAGACCGGGGTTCGGGTGAAGTCGACGTGGAGGCGGCCGCGGCGCTCGGTCACGACGATGTCGCCATACCAGGGGTCGCGGTAGCGGCCGGCATAAGCTGACAACGGCAGGCTCGGGCCGCCCGGCGGGGCGCGGTTGAAGTCGCCGCCCGCCTCCGACAGTGCCTCGCCGCGCTGGCGTTCGATGCGGGTTCGGGTGGACGCCACCCAGTCATAGTCCGGCGCTCCGATGAGATGGTCGACGATGGCGTTGCGAAGGCCGCCGACCGCCCCGTCCTCGGTGTTGGTGAAGACCGCGAAGGCGTGACCGCTGTCGGGGAAGAAGCCGGTATAGGTGATCTGGCCGGACAGGCCGCCGGAATGGTGGAGCAGCCGCCGACCGCGATAGTCCTGGACAAACCAGCCCGAGGCATAGCCGGTGAGGACCGATCGGGTCGGAAGCTCGGGAGTCGGACCTGGCCCGCTCGCGGTGATCACCTGCGGTGTCCACATCTGCGTGGCCTGGGCCTCGCTCCACAGGCGCGTGCCGTTGGGCATCTGGCCCTTGCCGAGCTGGGTCTGGAGCCAGGGCACGATGTCGCGCGCGCTGGTGTGGAGGCCGGCGGCGGCGCCGAACACCGGCGATTCGTCGGGCTCGATCGCGGCGAGATCGCCGAAGCCGCGCAGCGGCGGCCCGAGCCGCGCGTGACGGCCGACGACATTGCGGGTGCGCACCAGCGGCCGGTTGGCGACCGAGCTGGTCATCCCCAGCGGTCGGAGCAGCCGCTCGGCGAAGAACTGCTCGTAGCTCTGGCCGGTAACCCGCTGAAGGAGGAGGCCGCCGACGATGTAGAGGATGTTGTCATAGGCGTAGCCGGTGCGGAAGCCGCGGGCGAGCGGCAGGTGGCGCAGGCCAGCGAGCACATCCTCGGCCGTGTGGGTGCTGACCGGGAAGATCATCAGGTCGCCGGCGCCCAGTGCTAGGCCGGAGCGGTGGACGAGCAGGTCGCGCACCGTGGTCATCGCGGTCGCATGCGGATCGCTCATCGCGAATTCGGGGAGGTAGCGACGCACCGGCTCGTCCCAGGCGAGCTTCCCCTCCTCGACCAGCAGGGCGAAGGCGGCGGCGAGGAAGGCCTTGGTGTTGGAGGCGACCGCGAACAACGTGTCCTCGTCGACCCGGTCCGGACGGCCGAGGGTGCGCACGCCATAGCCGCGGGTGAAGACCGGCTGGCCAGGGCGGATCAGGGCGACCGCGACGCCGGGGATGTCGAAGGCGGCGAGGAAGCGCTCGACGATCGCGTCGACGGGGTCGGGCGCAAGCGCCTGGAATGCCCAAGCCGGCCGCGCCGCCAGCGCCAGGCCGCCGAGCCCGAGAGCCAGCGCCTCGCGCCGGCTGACAGTCGCAAATCCGCTCATCCCGTTCTCCGTTCGCCAGGCGGCTTAAAGGCGGGCAGTCGGATTGGGAAGGCGGTCAGGGGCGAAGCCGGCTCGCCAGGGTCCACCATTGCGGACGGGCAGCGCGGATTCGGGCGGCGGCGGAGTCGCGGTCCGCTTCGCTGTCGTAGAGGCCGAAGCAGGTGGCGCCGGAACCGGACATCTGCGCGAAGCGGGCACCGGCCAGCGCTTCGAGGACCTCGCCGATGATCGGAGCGATGGTGCGAGCCGGCGCTTCGAGGTCGTTGCGGCCGATGAGGTCGGCGCCGAGCGGGCCGCGATCGATGCCGTTCCAGGCCTTGAACACCGCTCCGGTCGCCACCGGCACGCGCGGGTTGACCAGCAGGATCGGGGTGCCGGCGAGCGCGCTGCCGTCGACGGCGACGAGGTCGTCGCCCCTGCCCTCGCCGCGCACCAAATGGCTGGCGAGGCAGGCGGGGACGTCGGCGCCGAGGTCGCGGGCAATGGCGTGGTGGATGTCCGGATCGTCGGGCAGTCGCCACCAGCGCACCAGCAAGCGCAGCGCGGCGGCCGCATCCGCCGAGCCGCCGCCAATGCCGGCCGCGACGGGGAGGCGCTTGTCGAGAGTGAGGCGGGCGCCCTGTGAGAGGCGGTATTGCTGCCGAAGCGCCTCGGCGGCGCGAAGCACCAGGTTCCTCCCTGCGCCGGAGGCGTGGGGAGGGGGACCGTGCGAAGCATGGTGGAGGGGCAGTCCGGCCTCCGCGGACCCAACCCCCACCCCCGAGGCGCCGGGGTGGCCCCC
>JAEZFL010000123.1 GCA_023417515.1 Pseudomonadota bacterium
CCGCCGCCCGGTCCCCGGCGGCGCAGCGCAGTTCGCCGGCCACCACTTCACGCCCGTCGGGGCTCAGGATTTCCGCTTTCAGAAGGATCGCCTCTCCGTCGGGCGCGGCATGGGCGGCCAGCGCCGAATGGCAGTCACCGCCCGCGCCGAGCAGGAAAGCCCGCTCCAGGTCCACGCAATCGCGAGTCGTGCGATCGTCGACCGGTTCCAGCAGCGCCAGCATTTCCGAATTGTCGGCAAGCGCCTCGATCCCGACCGCGCCTTGCGAAGGTGCCGGCAGCATGTCGTCGACCGGCGTTCCGACCGCCTGCATCCCGAGCCGGTCGAGCCCGGCCGCGGCGAGCAGGGTCGCGTCGACCTCGTTGCGCTCCAGCTTGGCGAGCCGGGTCTGCACGTTGCCGCGCAGCAGCATCACCTGCAGGTCGGGGCGCCGCGCCCGCACCTGCGCCTCGCGCCGCGGCGACGAGGTGCCGAGCCGAGCGCCGTCGGGCAAGGCGGCGAGGCTGTCGGCGCCGAGAAGCCGATCGCGCGGATCGGCCCGCTTCAGCATCGCTCCGATCACCAGCCTCTGCGGCCGGATCGTCTCGACGTCCTTCATCGAATGAACCGAGATGTCGGTGCGCCCGTCGACCAGAGAGCGATCCAGCTCCTTGGTCCATAGCGCCTTGCCGCCCATCTCAGCGAGAGGACGGTCCTGCACCACGTCGCCGCTGGTGGTGATGGGAATGATCTCGATCGCCTCCTCGTCCCAGTCATGGGCGATCCGCAGCGCGGTCGCAACCAGTCGCGCCTGCGCGAGCGCGAGCGGCGAGCCACGGGTACCGAGACGTATCGGGCGAGACAGGGGTCGGGTCATGCGCGGCTTGTGCTAGCGGCTCGTCCGGTGGCAGGGAAGGGCATGACCCTGATCCTCGGGATTGAATCGAGTTGCGACGAAAGCGCGGCCTCACTGGTGACGGCCGACCGCCAGATCCTCGCGCACTGCCTTGCCGGGCAGGAAATGGCGCATCAGCCGTTCGGCGGAGTGGTGCCGGAGATCGCTGCGCGCGCCCATGTCGAGACTTTGCCGCGGCTGGTCGAGCAGGCGCTGGACGAGGCCGGCGTGCGCCTCGCCGAGGTTGACGCCATTGCGGCGACGGCGGGCCCCGGCCTGATCGGCGGCGTGATGGTCGGACTCGTCACCGGCAAGGCATTGGCACTGTCCGCGAACAAGCCGCTGGTCGCGGTCAATCATCTCGAAGGCCATGCTTTGTCGCCGATGCTGACCGAGCCCGACCTCGCATTCCCCTACCTGCTGCTGCTCGTCTCGGGCGGCCATTGCCAGCTGCTGCTGGTCGAGGGCGTCGGCGCCTATCGCCGCCTCGCCACCACGATCGACGACGCCGCGGGCGAGGCGTTCGACAAGACCGCCAAGATGCTCGGCCTCGGTTATCCCGGCGGCCCGGCGGTCGAGCGCGCGGCCGAGCGCGGCGATTCCGGGGCCGTGCCGCTGCCGCGCCCGCTGGTCGGCTCGGCGGAGCCGCATTTCTCCTTCGCCGGGCTCAAGAGCGCGGTGCTGCGCGCCGCTCAGTCCGGCCGCCATTCGGTCGAGGATCTCGCCGCGTCCTTCCAGCAGGCGGTGGTCGACTGCCTCGCCGACCGCACCGCGCGCGCCTTGGCTGCCGCACCCCAGGCCACGGCTTTGGTCGTCGCCGGCGGAGTTGCCGCCAACACGCCGATCCGCGTGGCGCTCAGGGATCTGGCCGAGGCGCGCGGGCTGCCGTTCGTGGCGCCGCCTTTGTGGCTGTGCACCGACAATGCGGCGATGATCGCCTGGGCCGGCGCACTGCGCTTCGAGGCCGGGCTGGTCGACTCGCTCGACGTGCCGGCGCGGGCGCGCTGGCCGCTCGACCCGTCGGCCGAACGGGCGCGCGGCGCGGGAGTGAAGGCATGAGGCTCGGAGTCATCGGCGCCGGCGCGTGGGGCACCGCATTGGCGCAGGTCGCCGCTTCCGGCGGCGACGAAGTGCTGCTCTGGGCGCGCGAGCCCGACGTTGTCGAGTCGGTCAACGCGCGGCGCGAGAACAGCCTGTTCCTTCCCGGTGTCGAGCTGCTGCACAACATCATCGCCACCAACGACCTCGCCGCGATGGGCGAATGCGAGGCCTTCCTGGTCGTGACGCCGGCGCAGCATATGCGTGCGGTCCTCGGCTCCCTGCCGGTGAACGACCAGCCGTTGATCCTCTGCTCGAAAGGCATCGAGGAAGCGACCGGCCTCATGATGCATGACGTCGCGCATCAGGTGCGCCCGCACGCCCCGTTGGCGGTTTTGTCCGGGCCGACCTTCGCTCACGAGGTCGCCGCCGGCCTGCCGACCGCGATCACGCTGGCGGCCGAGGAAGGGCTCGGCGAACGGCTCGCGCGGCGCCTCGCCCGCCCCGCATTCCGCCCCTATTTGTCCAGCGATGTCGTCGGCGCGGAGGTCGGCGGCGCCGTCAAGAACGTGCTCGCCATCGCCTGCGGTGTGGTCGAGGGCATGGGGCTCGGTCTCAACGCCCGAGCCTCCCTCATCTCGCGCGGATTCGCCGAGATGAGTCGGTTCGGAATGGCGCTCGGCGCTCGGCCCGAGACTCTGGCGGGCCTCGCCGGTCTCGGCGACCTGGTGCTGACCTGCACCTCGACCAATTCGCGCAATTTCAGCCTCGGCAAGGGAATCGGCGAGGGCGCCCGCGCCGCCGACCTGCTCGCCGACCGCCGCACGGTCGCGGAAGGCGCCTTCACGGCGCCGGTGCTACGGCGCGTGGCGGAGCAAAACGGCGTCGAGATGCCGATCGTCGCAGCGGTCTGCGCCCTGCTCGACGGCAGCGCTTCGGCGTGCGACGCGGTCGACCGGCTGCTGTCCCGGCCGCTGCGGGCAGAAGGTCTGTAATTCGTCCCCCCGAGAAATCTCGGGAGGATTTAGAAATCCCAGCAGATGCCCTTATTCTCCCAGTCGCCGTAGCGGATCGGCTCGAGCCCTTTCGGCCCGCCGCTTTCCGCTTCGCCCTCGACGGCAGGCTGCGGCTCGGGCAGGGGCGGGCTCTTGGACAGGTGAGCGGGCGGCTTGACGTGCGGCGGGCGCTGGCCGGGCATTCGGCGTCCTTTGCAAGGGCGAGGGGTCGGCCCACATGTCGGACATGAAAGAGGCGCGGACAAGACGTGGCTGAACGCAATGATCGGGGTCGACCGCAGCGCCGGCCAAATTTCCCGCCGGCGCCACCCGGTACCGCCACGCGCCGCGCCGCCCTGGCCTTGCTCGATGCGGTGCTTCGCAAGGGGCTGCCGCTGGAGGCAGCGCTCGACAGCGCGGGCCGGGGGTTGGCCCGCCCGGAAGATCGCGGCCTCGCCCTCGCCATCGCCGCCGAGGTGCTTCGGCGCCTGCCCGATCTCGACGCGCTGATCGACAGCGCCACCCAGCGGCCCTTGCCCGATGACGCCAAGGCGCGGTCGGTGCTGCGCATTGCCCTGGCGCAAGCGCTGGTCCTCGGCACGCCGCCCCACGCCGCCATCTCGACGGCTTTGCCGCTCCTGGAAGGGGGGCCGCGCCGGCTCGTCCACGGGGTGTTCGGTGCCTTGATGCGCCGCCAGGCGCTCCTTCCCGACGTGCCGACCCTGCCGGCGCCGGTGGTTGAGCGCTGGCGCGCGGCCTGGGGCGATGACGTCGTGACGTCAGCCGCGCGCCTGATCGCCGCGCCGCCGCCGCTCGACCTGTGCTTCCCGCCCGAGCGCCCGCCGGAGCTGGAAGGGGTCAGCTTCGCGCCCGGCCATCTGCGCCTCCCGCGCGGCGAGGCGGTGGCCGGCCTGACCGGCTATGGCGAGGGGCAATGGTGGGTGCAGGATTTCGCCGCGTCGGTTCCCGGCCGACTGCTCGGGCCGGGGGAGGGTCGCCGCGCGCTCGACCTGTGCGCAGCGCCGGGCGGCAAGACGATGCAGCTCGCCGCCGCCGGTTTCGAGGTCACCGCAGTCGACGCCTCGGAAAGTCGTCTCGCGCGACTTCGCGAGAATCTCGAGCGCACCGGTCTTCGAGCGGAGGTGGTGACGGCCGATCTGCTCGACTGGCGCCCCGACGAGCCGGCCGACGCGATCCTCCTCGACGCGCCTTGCTCGGCGACCGGCATCTTCCGGCGCCACCCGGACGTGCTGCACCGCGTTCGCACCTCCGCGATCCAGAGTCTCGCCCAAGGCCAGGCCGCGATGCTTCGCCGCGCCGCCGACTGGCTGAAGCCGGGTGGCACTTTGGTCTATTCGGTGTGCTCGCTGGAGCCGCAGGAAGGCGAAGCGGTCGCTCGCGCCTTCCTCGGCGAGCGCAGCGACTTCACGGCCGAGCCGCCCCGGCCGGGCGAGCTGCCCGATCCGATCGTCCCGACGCCCGACGGCTTTGTCCGTCTCCTCCCCGGATTGTTCGGGGGCGAGGGCGGCATCGACAGCTTCTTCATCGCGCGCTTCGCCCGAAGCGGGGGATAAGTCCCGCCGCCTTCCTTGCCGCAGGAATCGCGCCACTATAGGCTTGAGACATGCAGCAGCCGGTCCGCATCGCCCCGTCCATCCTCTCCGCCGACTTCGCCCGTCTCGGCGAAGAAGTCCGCGCGATCGACGCCGCCGGCGCCGACTGGATCCATATCGACGTGATGGACGGCCATTTCGTGCCGAACCTCACCATCGGCCCGGGCGTCGTGAAGGCCTTGCGCCCTCACAGCTCGAAGCCGTTCGACGTGCACCTGATGATCTCGCCGGTCGACACCTATCTGCAGGCCTTCGCCGATGCAGGGGCCGACACGATCACGGTGCATCCCGAGGCCGGGCCGCACCTCCACCGCACCATCCAGGCGATCAAGGCGCTCGGCAAGCGCGCCGGCGTGTCGCTCAACCCCGCCACGCCGGCCAAGATGCTCGATTATGTGCTCGAGGAGGTCGACCTGGTGCTGGTGATGAGCGTCAATCCGGGCTTCGGCGGCCAGAGCTTCATCGACAGCCAGCTGCGCAAGGTCGAGGCGATCCGCAAGCAGATCGACAAGCTCGGCAAGGCGATCGACCTCGAGGTGGATGGCGGCGTCGACCAGTCGAACGCGGCGCGGGTGATCGCCGCCGGCGCCGACGCTCTGGTCGCCGGCACGGCGACCTTCCGCGGCGGGCCGGATGCCTATGCCGCCAACATCAAGGCGCTGCGCGGGGCATGAGCCGCTACGAGCGCATCACCGGCCGGCCGCCGCCCGAACCGGAGCCCGCTCGCCGCCGCGAGCTGGTGCCCGTGCCGGCCGGCGGACCGACCTTCCTCGGCCGGGTCATGGCGATGCTCGGCCTTAGCGGACGGGCGCCGCTGCGCATCCTCGCGGTGCCGCGCGACCCGATCGTCGGCAACAAGGGCATCGGCCTCGCATTGCTCGAGGGGCGGTTCATCGCCGGCGCGCACGAGCTCGACGTCGAGGATCTCTACCGCGCCGATTCCGGCCTTCCAGCCGAGGTCGCCGAGCGGGTCCACAGCTTCGCCTGGCTTCGCGACCTTGCCGCCGCCGCGACCCACGAGCGCGGCCGCGACGTCGGCGAATATCTGACCCGCGCCTGGCTGTCGCAGCATAGCGAGCCGGGCGCCGGCCTCGCCTGGCGCGCCGACATGATCGGCCGCCGCCTGCTCAGCTGGCCGGCTTATGCGCCCTACATCCTGTCGAGCCGCGATTCCGACTATCGCGCCCGGGTCCTGCGCACCCTGTCGCGAAGCGCGCGCGAGGCCGAGCGCCG
The DNA here is from genome assembly GCA_023417515.1 of Pseudomonadota bacterium. Classification (GTDB taxonomy): domain Bacteria; phylum Pseudomonadota; class Alphaproteobacteria; order Sphingomonadales; family Sphingomonadaceae; genus Allosphingosinicella. The sequence continues at coordinate 5,754 of JAEZFL010000123.1, forward strand.
CGCCGACAGCGCCGCGATCGGGCTTCCGCGCATCGCCGCGTGGAGCGGCGTCGTGGCGTCATCGCTCACCCTGCAAGGGCGGACCGAGCGCCTGGCCAAGGGCGAAGCGGGTCTCGCCCGAGCGATCCGCACCGGGCTCAGCGAGGATGGCGGCCTCGTCAGCCGGGCGCCGCACCAGCAGCTCGACCTGGTCGAGCTGTTCGCCCTGCTGCGCGCGTCCTACGGGGCCATTCATGGCGTCATGCCCGATTGGCTGCGCGACGCTCAGGAAGGCGCCTTGTCGGCGCTGCTCAGCACGGTGCTCGGCGATGCCGGGCTGTCGAGCTGGCAGGGCGGCAATGCCGGCGACCCGCACCGAATCGTCGCTGCGGTCGAGGCGTCCGCCGCCCATGCCGGGCCGCTGCGCCAGTCGCGCGGCTGGGGCTATCAGCGCCTCCAGGGCAAGGACAGCCTCGTCGTCCTCGACGGCGCGCCGCCGCCGCCGCCGAAAGCGTTGAGCGGCGGCTGCGCCTCGACATTGGCGATAGAGTTCAGTGCCGGCACGCAGCGGCTGGTGATCAATTGCGGCGGCGGCGGTGACGCAAGCGGGCAGCTCCCCGATGAGCTGCTCCACCTGCTGCGCTCGACCGCGGCCCATTCCACCCTGACCCTGGGCGACCGCAACTCGACGGCGATCCTCGACGGCGGCGCGCTCGGCAAGGGTGTCGGAAAGGTCGACCTCGAGCGCGGCACGCGCGACGGCCACGCCTTGGTCGAGGCCAGTCACGACGGCTATGTCCGCCGCTTCGGCCTGGTCCACCAGCGCACCGTGCTGCTCGCCCCGGACGGCAAGGCGCTGACCGGGGAGGACAGCCTGATCCCGAGCGGGCGCAAGCGGCGCAAGGCCGACGTGCCTTACGCGGTCCGCTTCCATCTCCATCCGGCGGTCGAGGTGACCAGCACCGCCGACGGCCGCGGCGCGCTGCTCCGGGTGCGCGGCCACAAAGCGTGGCAGTTCCGCTGCCGCGGCGGCACTCTGGGCATCGAGGAGAGCCTGTGGATCGACGGCAGCGCCGTCCCCCACGCCACGCTTCAGCTCGTGATCAGCGGCGAGACCCCACCCGACGGAATGACTATCTCCTGGGAGTTCAACGAAGCGGGCTGATAGCCCAGCCGCCGTTCGCCCCGAGCCTGTCGAAGGGCCCGCCTTTCTTTTTTAAAGGAAGAAGGGCAGGGCTTCGACAAGCTCAGCCCGAGCGGTTCTTTTTGCACATCCCGGAAGGGCCCATGACCGATATCCGCATCCGCCGCGCCCTGCTGTCCGTTTCGGACAAGGCCGGACTGACCGAGCTTGCCGCCGCTCTGGCGCGCCACGGCGTCGAGCTGGTCTCGACCGGGGGCACCGCCAAGGCGCTTCGCGAGGCGGGGCACGAGGTGCGCGACGTGTCGGACCTCACCGGCTTCCCCGAGATGATGGACGGCCGCGTGAAGACTCTCCACCCCATCGTCCATGGCGGCCTCCTCGGCGTGCGCGGTAATGTGGCGCACGAGCAGGCCATGGCCGATCACGGCATCGGTCCGATCGACCTGCTCGTCGTCAATCTCTACCCGTTCGCGCAGACCGTCGCGAAGGGCGCCGCGCGCGACGAGATCATCGAGAATATCGACATTGGCGGCCCTGCGATGATCCGATCGGCAGCGAAGAACCATGACTCGGTCGCGGTCGTCACCGAGCCCGGCGACTACCAGGCGGTGATCGAGGAGATCGATGCGAGGAACGGCGCGACCGGGCTCGAGCTTCGCCGCGCCCTCGCCAAGCGCGCTTTCTCTCATACCGCGGCCTATGATTCGGCGATCGCCAGCTGGTTCGCGTTCGCCGATGCCGGCGAGCGCTTTCCCCAGACTCTTCCGCTGGCGCTCGGCCTCGGGTCGAAGCTCCGCTACGGCGAGAACCCGCACCAGCATGCGGCGCTCTATCTGCCGCAGGCCATCGGCGCGGCCGGCATCGCCCAGGCGCGCCAGGTCCAGGGCAAGGAGCTCAGCTACAACAATCTCAACGACGCCGACGCGGCGCTGGAGCTGGTCAGCGAGTTCCGCGATTCCGGCCCCGCCTGCGTCATCGTCAAGCACGCAAACCCCTGCGGCGTGGCCATCGGCGGGAGCCTCGTCGCGGCCTATGAGTCGGCCTTCGCCTGCGACACCGTGTCGGCATTCGGCGGAATCATCGCGGTCAACCAGCCGCTCGACCGCGCCTCGGCCGAGGCGATCACCCGAATCTTCACCGAGGTCGTCATCGCTCCCGATGCCGACGAGGACGCGCGCGCGGTGTTCGCGGCCAAGAAGAATCTCCGCCTGCTGCTGACCGGAACGATGCCCGATCCGGCGCGGCCGGGCCTTACCCTGAAGTCGATCGCCGGCGGCATTCTCGTCCAGTCGCGCGACAATGGGCGTCTCGACGAGGACGCGCTGCGAGTCGTGACCAAACGCCCGCCGACGCCGCAGGAGCTCGCCGACTGCCGTTTCGCCTGGACGGTCGCCAAGCACGTCAAGTCGAACGCCATCGTCTACGCGAAGGACGGAGTCACCACCGGTATCGGCGCGGGTCAGATGAACCGCCTCGAGAGCGCCCGAATCGCCGCCTGGAAGGCCAGGGACGCGGCCGACAAGGCCGGCTGGGGCGAGCCGAGAACGATCGGGTCGGCGGTCGCGTCGGACGCCTTCTTTCCGTTTGCCGACGGCCTGCTCGCCGCGGCCGAGGCGGGCGCGACGGCGGTGATCCAGCCGGGCGGGTCGGTGCGCGACGACGAAGTGATCGCCGCCGCCGACGAGGCCGGCCTGGCGATGGTCTTCACCGGAATGCGCCACTTCCGCCATTAAGGGCGGCGTCAGCGCTCCATCACGGGCAGGGTCGGCTCCTCGTCCTTGCGCAGGCGGAAGAGAACGCGGTCCTCGGCCGTGAAGCCGCGAGTCCACACCATCGCCCCGAACGCGACCAGGATCAAAGGCGCGCCGAGGCTGAGCTGGAACCAGTCGGGCGCCCACAGCACCGGCAGGCCGACGATCAGCGCGGCGGCGGCGGCCCAGCCGAGCGACCAGCGCCAGCCGACGACCGAGTCTCCGAGCAAGTGCTTGAGCAGCCGCGCCTTGAGGATGGAGGAGAGGCCGAGCGACACCGCCAGCGCGCCGGCGGCGGCGGCCGACTGGTAGACCTGGCGGTCCTCGTCGGGCAGCCCGAGCGCTCCGATGCCGGTCAGGATCACGACGGTGAGGACGATCTGGACGACGATCATCAGCGTCGAGATCATCAGATTGCGCTTGCGCGCGACATAGACGAGCGCGGCCTCGGACACCGCCGCCGTCGCGGCGATCACCTCGGCGCCGAGCAGGAAAGCGAGCGCCAAGGCGCCGCCGGCGAAGGCGGACCCAATCAGGCTCATCAGCGCCTCGCCCGGCAAGCCGAGCGCCATGGCGATGCCGAGCTGCGCGGCGATGATCCAGAAGCCAACCTGGCGGACCTGCCGAGCCACCGCCTTATAGTCCTTGGCCGCCAGGCGCTCGGTGATCACCGGCGCGAGGATCGGGTCGAAGCTGGTCTTCATCCGCTGCGGCAGCGAGGCGATCTGCTGCGCGACATAATAGACGCCGACATAATAAGGGGCGACGAACAGGCCGAGGATCGCCACGTCGAGGCGACGCGATCCCCATTCGATCGCATCGGCGCCGGCGAGCGGGATGTTGTGCCGCGCCAACTCGAGCGACTTGCCGGGATGCGGCGTCCAGCCGCGCGGCACGCCGTAAGCGCGCAGCAACGGCACCAGCGACGCGATCAGCCCGGCGACGATCGAGATGACGTAAGCGATGATCAGCCCGTCGCGCGACGAGAAGAACACCATCACCCCGGCGGCGATGCTGATCGTCCACGGCTCGACGACCGCGCGCGCGCGCACCGTCGCCGCGATATTGTGCTGGAAGGCGAGCGCGGCGAGCGCCACGTCGGCGCCGGCGATTCCGAAGATGACCAGCGGGAGCAGCCAGTCGGCGCCGTAGATCTCGCTGTTGGGGAACATCGCCTGCGGGAAGACCATCAGCACGGCGCTGGCGATCGCCGAGGCGATGAACGCGGCCAGCATCGAATCCCACACCACGCAGACATGCGGCCGGTCGGTCGATCGCAGCTGCTGGGCGAGCCCGCGCTTCAGCCCCAGCGTGGCGAGCTGCGCCGCGAACTCGATGACGATGATCGCATAAGCGAAGCGGCCAAGGATCTCCGGCCCGTAGAAATGGCCGGCGATGAACAGGAACGGGAGCCGCGCGACCAGGCGAAGCACGAATCCGAAGAAATTGGTCCGGCCGCCCTTGGCCAGCGCGGCGATGTCGTCGTCGGGGGTCGTGGCGGCCTGGCTCAATGCGCGGCGCCCCAATGGGTGCCGGTGCCGATCTCGATGCCGAGCGGCACGCTGAGCTTCACCGCGGGCTCGGCAGCGCCGGCCATGACGTCGCGGATGATCGGCGTCGCCGCGTCGATATCAGCCTCGGGCAACTCGAAGACCAACTCGTCATGGACCTGGAGCAGCATTCGCACGCGATCCAGCCCCGCCGCCTTGAGCGCGGGGTTCATCCGCGCCATCGCGCGCTTGATGATGTCGGCTGCGGCGCCCTGGATGGGCGCGTTGATCGCGGCACGCTCGGCGCCCTGGCGCTCGTGTTGGACCTTGGACTTCAGGCCCGGGAAATGGGTCTTGCGACCGAACATGGTCGTCGTGAAGCCCGTCTCGCGCGCCTTGCTCAGCGTTTCGGCGATGTAGTTCCGAACGCCCGGGAAACGGTCGAAATAGCGGTCGATGATATCCTGTGCTTCCTCAGCTGTGGTCGACAGCCGCTGCGCCAAGCCCCAGCGCGAAATTCCGTAGAGGATGGCGAAGTTGATCGTCTTGGCGCTTGCACGGGTGTCGCGGTTGACCTCGCCGAACAGCTCCTGCGCGGTCATGTTGTGGATGTCCGCGCCGGCCGCGAAGGCCTCCTTGAGCTGCGGCACGTCGGCGACATGGGCGGCGAGCCGCAGCTCGATCTGGCTGTAGTCCGCGGCCATCAGGACATGGCCCTCCTCCGCCACGAACGCATCGCGGATGCGCCGGCCGATCTCGTTCCGGATCGGGATGTTCATGAGATTGGGGTCGCTGGACGCGAGGCGCCCGGTCTGCGCGCCCGACAGGCTGAAGCTGGTGTGGACCCGGCCGGTCTCGGGGTTGATCTGCTCCTGAAGCGCGTCGGTATAGGTCGACTTCAATTTGGTGAGCTGGCGCCATTCCAGCACCATCCGGGCGATCGGGACGCCCTCCCGCTCGAGCCGCTCGAGCTCGTTGACGTCGGTCGACCAGGTGCCGGACTTGCCCTTGCGGCCGCCCTTCAGCCCCATCTGGTTGAACAATACGTCGCCGAGCTGCTGCGGGCTGCCGATGGTGAAGGTGCAGCCGGCCTCGCCGCAGATGCGCTCCTCGAGCGAGGCGATCTGGGTGTTGAACTCGGCGGACAGGCCCCGCAGGGCCTCGCGGTCGACCTTGACTCCCTCGCGCTCCATGCGGCCGATCACCGAAACCATCGGCCGGTCGACCTGCTGGTAGATGCGCGTCGCGCGCTCGAGCGGCAGGCGCGCCCTAAAGCGCCTCCACAGCCGAAGGGCAATGTCGGCGTCCTCGGCCGAATATTCGGTGGCGCGCTCGACCGGCACCTTGTCGAAGCTGATCTGCTTGGAGCCGGTGCCGCACACCTCCTTGTAGGTGAGGCACTGATGGTCGAGATGCTTCTTGGCGAGATCGTCGAGCGCGTGGCTGGCGAGGCCGCCGGCGTCGAGGTTGAAGCTCATCACCAGCGTGTCGTCATAGGGCGCGATGCAGATTCCGCGCCGGTCGAGCACGACCCAGTCGAACTTGAGATTGTGGCCGATCTTGAGGACCGCCGGGTCCTCCAGCAGCGGCTTCAGCCGGGCGAGCACCAGCTCCACCGGCAGCTGGTCGGGCCGCTCGGCGAACATGTCGTCGCCGCCATGATCCAGCGGGATGTAGCAGGCCGTGTTGCACTCGACCGCCAGGCTGATCCCGACCAGCCGCGCGGTGACGCAGTCCCGTCCGTCCGTCTCGGTGTCGATGGCGACGAAGCCCTGAGCCTGGGCGACTCCGATCCACTGGTCGAGCGCCTCCTCGGTGGTGACGGCGACATATTGGCTGCGGTCGATCTTCGGCTCGGGCCGCACCTCGGCCTGGGTCGGCACGGTCGCGGCAGACGCACCCGCTTCCGGAACCGCCGTTGCCGCGCCGCCGCCGCTGCGTCCGTTGAGGCGGGCGAGCAGGGTCCTGAAGCCGTGATGATCGAGGAACTCGCGCAGTGGACCATCGGGGATGCCCTTCATCGACAGGTCCTCGAGCGGCTCGGGCAGCGGCGCGTCGCAGACCAGCCGGACCAGCTCGCGGGACAGCCGCGCCATCTCGGCATGCTCGATCAGATTCTGCTTGAGCTTGGGCTTCTTGATCTCCTCGACACTGGCGAGGACGTTCTCGACCGTTCCATATTGCTGGATGAGCTGGCTCGCGGTCTTGGGTCCGACACCTGGCACTCCGGGCACGTTGTCGACGCTGTCCCCCATCAGCGCCAGCACCTCGCCGACCTGCTCCGGCCCGACCCCGAATTTTTCGAGCACCTGCTCGCGGCCGATGCGGCGGTCGTTCATCGTGTCGTACATGTCGACGCTGCCGTCTTCGACGAGCTGCATCAGATCCTTGTCGGACGAGACGATGGTGACCTTCCATCCCGCCGCCTTCGCGGCCGTGACGTAGCAGGCGATGATGTCGTCGGCCTCCAGCCCCTCCTCCTCGATGCAGGGGATGGAGAAGGCGCGGGTGGCGTCGCGGATCAGCGGGAATTGCGGGACCAGCTCGGGCGGCGCCGGCGGCCGGTTGGCCTTGTACTGGTCGTACATCTGGTTGCGGTGAGTCTCCTCCGACTTGTCGAGGATCACCGCGAGATGAGTCGGTCCGTCCGCCTTGCCGAGATCATCGGCGAGCTTCCACAACATCGTCGTATAGCCATAGACCGCGCCGACATTGAGGCCGTGCTTGTTGGTCAGCGGCGGCAGCCGGTGGAAGGCCCGGAAGATGTAGGACGAGCCATCGACCAGATAGAGGTGCGGAGAGGACATGGCTCCGGCTCTAGCCGAGGGGGGTGCGGGTGCAAACCTCTGCCGCGAGTCAGGCCTCGCTGCCGACCGCCTCGGCGAGGGTCGTAAAGCCTTCGCGCGTCACCAGTTCGCGCAACTCGCGGTTGATCCGTCGCGCCAGGCCGGGGCCTTCGTAAACCAGCGCGGAGTAAAGCTGCACCAGGCTCGCCCCCGCCTTGATCCGCGCCCAGGCGGCCGCGCCGCCGGCGATGCCCCCGGCGGCGATCAGCGGCAGTTCCGGTCCGGCGGCGGTTCGGAAGTCCCGCAGCTGCTGCAGCGCCAGATCCTTCAGCGGGGCGCCCGACAGCCCGCCCGTCTCCGCAGCATGACGCGAGCGCAGGGCGGGCCGCGAAATCGTGGTGTTGGCGACGATCAGCGCGTCGATCCCGCTGGCCTTCACCGCCGCGACAATGTCGTCCACGTCCGCGGGCTCGAGGTCTGGCGCGACCTTCAGG
>JAEZFL010000024.1 GCA_023417515.1 Pseudomonadota bacterium
AGATGTCGGAGCCGCGCTACGTCATTTCCATGGGCAGCTGCGCCAATGGCGGCGGCTATTATCATTACAGCTACAGCGTCGTGCGCGGCTGCGACCGCATCGTGCCGGTCGACATCTACGTGCCCGGCTGCCCGCCGACCGCCGAGGCCCTGCTCTACGGCATCATGCAGCTCCAGCGGAAGATCCGCCGCGAAGGCACGATCGAGCGGTAAGGGGCACGCGACGTCATGCATAACCACGTTCCCCGCATCCCCGCCCGTGACGGCATCATCGACGAGGTCAGGGCCGCGATCGGCGACGCCTTCCTGTCCGCCATGGACGAGGGCGGCGAGGTCTCGATCCACGTCGTGCGCGAGCGCGTCGCCGACGTGCTGCGCACGCTGCGCGACCGCTTCGAATATCAGCAGCTGATGGAGATTGCCGGGGTCGACTATCCGGCACGGCCGGAGCGGTTCGACGTCTGCTACCATCTGCTCTCGGTCACCCGGAACCATCGCCTGCGCATCCGCGTCACCACCGACGAGACGCAGCCGGTGCCCACCGTGGTCGACCTCTTCCCGGTCGCCGGCTGGCTCGAGCGCGAGGTGTTCGATCTCTACGGCGTCATCTTCGAGGGCAATCCGGACCTCAGGCGCATCCTCACCGATTACGGCTTTCGCGGCTTTCCCTTCCGCAAGGATTTCCCGCTCACCGGCTATGTCGAGATGCGCTATTCCGAGGAGCAGAAGCGGGTCGTCTACGCGCCGGTCAGCCTCGCCCAGGATTTTCGCAGCTTCGACTTCATGAGCCCCTGGGAAGGCGCCGAATATATCCTGCCCGGCGACGAGAAGGCGCAGCCCGAAGCCCCCGGCGCGCCGACGCCGCTCAAGGCCGACGAGATCAAGAAATGACCGACCTCGCCACCAGCTCCAACGACCTCGGCAGCGCGGAGGAGGTCGCCCGCACCGGCGGCACCCAGTCCGACATCGCCAACTACACGATCAATTTCGGGCCCCAGCACCCGGCCGCGCACGGCGTGCTGCGGCTGGTGCTCGAGCTCGACGGCGAGATCATCGAGCGGGTCGATCCCCATGTCGGCCTGCTCCACCGCGGCACCGAGAAGCTCTGCGAGTACAAGACCTACCTCCAGGCGCTGCCTTATTTCGACCGGCTCGATTACGTCTCGCCGATGTCGATGGAGCACAGCTTCGTGCTCGCCATCGAGAAACTGCTCCAGCTCGAAATTCCGATCCGCGCCCAGTATCTGCGCGTCCTGTTCGCCGAGCTGACCCGCATCTCCAACCACCTGCTCAACCTCGGCAGCCACGTCATGGACGTCGGCGCGATGACTCCGAACCTGTGGTTCTTCGAGCTGCGCGAAGACCTGATGAACTTCTACGAGCGCGCTTCCGGCGCGCGCATGCACGCCAATTATTTCCGGCCCGGCGGCGTCCGGCTCGACGTTCCGGTCAAGCTGATCGCCGACATCGCCGACTGGCTCGACAATCGGCTGCCGCGCCTGTTCGAGGACGCGGTCCGCCTCGTCGCCGACAATCGCATCTTCAAGCAGCGCAACGTCGACATCGCCACCGTCTCCAAGGAGGATGCGCTCGCCTGGGGCTTTTCCGGGCCGATGATCCGCGCCGCCGGCATCCCCTGGGACCTGCGCAAGAGCCAGCCCTACGAAGTCTATGACCGGCTCGACTTCGAGGTGCCCGTCGGCACGCGCGGCGACTGCTACGACCGCTTCATGGTGCGGGTCGAGGAGGTCCGCCAGTCGGCGCGGATCATGAAGCAGTGCATCGCCGAGATGCCGGAAGGGCCGGTCATGACCCTCGATCGCAAGGTCGGGCCGCCCAAGCGCGCCGAGATGAAGACGTCGATGGAGGCGCTCATCCATCACTTCAAATTGTTCACCGAGGGTTTCCACGTCCCCGCCGGCGAGGTCTATGTCGCCACCGAGAGCCCGAAGGGCGAGTTCGGAGTCTATCTGGTCAGCGACGGCACCAACAAGCCGTACCGCTGCAAGATCCGCCCGACCGCGTTCAGCCACCTTCAGGCGATGGACTTCATGACCAAGGGCCACATGCTGGCCGACGCCACCGCCATCCTCGGCGCAATGGACATCGTGTTCGGGGAGTGTGATCGGTGATCGCCCTCTCGGTCGCCCGCTGGACTCTGCTCGTCTGCATCGCCGTGTGGGCGATCGCTCTGGCGGTGGCATTGCTCGGCGGTCCGATCGGCCCGGCCTATCTGGTCGGGCAGGGCGCGATCCTCGGGATCGCCTTCTCGGCGCTTGCCTGCCTGATCCTTCAGGCGGTGCGGTTCTTCCGCATGAGGAGGAATGGCGGCCATGCCTGAACGCACCGGACGCGGCCGCGGTCCCGCCTGGGTGGCGGTGGCCGTCGTCATCATCATGCTCGGAGTGGTCATCGCCATGCTTCACCGCATGGGAATGGTGCCGTTGTGGCTGAGCACCGCCGGCACCGTCGTGACGGCGATCGGCGCCATCCTCGCCGCGCTGGCCGCCAATCGTGCTTACCGGAATGGCGGCAATGACTGACCGCCCGCTCCGCATCGAAATTGCTTTGGAAGTGATCTGATGGCCGAGACCACCCGCCTCACTGCCACTCCCGAGATCCGCGAGCGCTGGGGCGCTTTCGCCTGGACGAAGGAGAATGCCGCCCAGGCCAAGGTCGTGATCGGCCGCTACCCGCCGGGTCGCCAGCAGAGCGCGATCATCCCCTTGCTCGACCTCGCACAGCGCCAGGTCGGCGCCGAGACGAACACGCAGGGCTGGCTGCCGATCCCGGTGATCGAATATGTCGCCGAGCAGCTCGGGATGCCGTTCATCCGCGCCTACGAGGTCGCGACCTTCTACACGATGTTCAACCTGGCGCCGGTCGGCCGCTTCCACGTCCAGGTCTGCGGCACCACGCCGTGCATGCTGCGCGGCTCCGACGACGTTCTCGACGCCTGCTACAAGAAGGGCCTCAAGAAGGGCCATACCACCGAGGACGGCCTGTTCACGCTGACCGAGGTCGAGTGCCTCGGAGTCTGTGCCAACGCCCCGATGGTGCAGATCAACGACGACAATTTCGAGGACCTCACCTTCGACTCGATGACCGCGATCCTCGACTCGCTCGCCCGCGGCGAGACCCCGAAGCCGGGCCCGCAGATCGACCGCCAGACGAGCGCTCCCGAAGGCGGGCCGACGACTCTGCCGGAGATGGTGAAAGAGAATCACGATTATAGGGGGCAATGGGAATGAAGAAGGGATTTGCCGGCCTCGCCACCCTTGTCGTCCTCGTGCTGCTCGCCATCGTCGCGCTCAAGATCGTCGGCGCGGTGATCGGCTTCGCGCTCAAGGCGGCTCTGGTCGTCATCCTCATCGGCGGGGGCATCGTCGCCTATCTCGCGCTCGAGAAGAGGCTGGGAGACTGGCGTGCGCCCTGAGCTCGCTCTCGTCGCCCTGGCTGCCTTGAGCGCCGCCGGCTGCGCCCAGGCGCAGGCGCCCGCCAACCAGGCGGCGTCGGCGAATGTCATCCAGGCGCCGGCGAGCCCGGCCGAGCACGCGCAGCGGCTCGTCGCCCAGCGGCTCGGCAATGCGCAGAACCTCTCGTTCGGCGACTCGCAGGTCTTTATGAGCAACGGCGCCACGGTGGTGTGCGGCCGCTACCAGCAGGCGGGCCAGCCCGCGCAGCGTTACGTGGCCATCGGTGACGAGGACGTCTTCATCGAGGGCGAATATGTCGGCGACATGAACCAGGCCGTGGCCGAGGCTTGCAGGAACATCTGATGCTCGAGGACAAGGACCGCATCTTCACCAACGTCTACGGGTTCCAGCCCTGGAACCTGAAGGCGGCGCGTGGCCGCGGCGACTGGGACGACACCAAGGCGCTGATGGCGCTCGGCCAGGACGCGATCATCGACATCGTCAAGGAATCGGGCCTTCGCGGCCGCGGCGGCGCCGGCTTCCCGACCGGCATGAAGTGGAGCTTCATGCCCAAGGAGCCGACTCCTGGCCGACCCAACTTCCTCGTCGTCAACGCCGACGAATCCGAGCCCGGCTCGTGCAAGGACCGCGAGATCATCCGCCACGATCCGCACAAGCTGATCGAGGGCGCTCTCCTCGCCGGCTTCGCGATGCGCGCCCGCGCGGCCTACATCTACATCCGTGGCGAGTTCATCCGCGAGGCGGAGACTCTCTTCGCTGCGGTCCAGGAGGCGTACGACGCCGGCCTGCTCGGCAAGAACGCCGCCAAGTCGGGCTACGATTTCGACCTGTTCGTCCACCGCGGCGCCGGCGCCTACATCTGCGGCGAAGAGACCGCGATGCTCGAGAGCCTGGAGGGCAAGAAGGGCCAGCCGCGCCTGAAGCCGCCATTCCCGGCGGGCGCGGGCCTCTATGGCTGCCCGACCACGGTCAACAACGTCGAGTCGATCGCCGTCGTCCCGACCATCCTTCGCCGCGGCGCCGCCTGGTTCAAGCGCTTCGGCCGCGAGAAGAACGAGGGCACCAAGCTCTTCCAGATCTCGGGCCACGTGAACAAGCCGTGCGTCGTCGAGGAAGCGATGAGCGTCCCGTTCCGTGAGCTGATCGACCGCCACGCCGGTGGAATCCGCGGCGGCTGGGACAATCTCCTCGCGGTGATCCCGGGCGGCTCGTCGGTGCCTTTGGTGCCGGCCGAGCAGATCATGGACGCGCCGATGGACTTCGACGGCCTCAAGGCGCTCGGCTCCGGCCTCGGCACCGCGGCCGTCATCGTCATGGACAAGTCGACCGACATCGTCCGGGCGATCAGCCGCATCTCCTATTTCTACAAGCACGAGTCCTGCGGCCAGTGCACGCCGTGCCGCGAGGGCACCGGCTGGATGTGGCGAGTCATGGAGCGGCTGCGCGAAGGCAATGCCGACATCCACGAGATCGACACCCTCTACGACGTCACCAAGCAGGTCGAGGGCCACACCATCTGCGCCCTGGGCGACGCCGCCGCCTGGCCGATCCAGGGCCTCATCCGCCACTTCCGTCCGGAGCTCGAGCGGCGCATCATCGAGCGTCACGGAGACCAGCTGGAGGCTGCGGAATGACCCCGATCCTGCTCGCTTTTGCCCTCGTCGCTCAACCGCCCGAGCCGGAGAGCCCACCGCCGCTCCAGGAGGATTTCCCGGCGTCGCGAAGCCTCACGCCCGGCCACGACTTTTTCTACGACGACGTGCCGGTGTCGACCGCCGAGGCAAGGGTCGCGATGCAACGTTTCGGCGCCTGCGTCGCCCAGCGCAGCGGCGGCCTCGCCGCGGAGACGGTCGGCAGCGATTTCACCACGCAGACCTATCGTTCCCGACTGCAGCGGCTCGTCCGCGCCAACGAGGATTGCTTCCGCGAGGGCGGGCGCCGGATGTTGTCGTCCAACCTGCTCTTTGCCGGAGCGATCGCCGAAGCGCTCGTCGAAGCCGACGCGCAGCCGCTCAACGTCCGCCTCGCGCGGGCCGCGATGCAGCCTGCGCCGAGCGCCTATTCGGCGGGCGACCGGGTGGCGATCTGCGTCGTGCGCTCGCTCCCCGACGAAACCGGGCAGCTGATGGCGACCGACGTGGACAGCGCTGAGGAAGAGGCCGCCGTCCGCGCGCTTGCTCCGGTCGTCGCGGCCTGCTCGCCCGGCCGCCGGCTGGAAACGAACGCCGCCGGGCTGCGGGCGATTCTCGCTACCGCGGCCTATCGCAGCATCAACGGCGCCGCCGCCACCGGCACGGCGCAACGCGACTAGAGACGAGGAAGGACCGGGCCTCCCATGCCCAAGCTTACGGTTGACGGAATCGAAGTCGAGGTGCCCGCGGGCGCCACGGTGCTCCAGGCCTGCGAGGCCGCGGGGAAGGAGATTCCGCGCTTCTGCTATCACGAGCGGCTGTCGATCGCCGGCAATTGCCGCATGTGCCTGGTCGAGGTGAAGCCCGGCCCGCCCAAGCCGCAGGCGTCGTGCGCACTTCCGGCCGCGGACAACCAGGAGGTCATCACCAACTCGCTGACCGTGAAGAAGGCGCGGGAAGGGGTGCTCGAGTTCCTTCTGATCAACCACCCGCTCGACTGCCCGATCTGCGACCAGGGCGGGGAGTGCGACCTTCAGGACGAGACCATCGCCTACGGCCGCGGCCACAACCGCTTCGACGAGAACAAGCGGGCGGTGTCCGAGAAATATATGGGCCCGGTCGTCAAGACCTTCATGACCCGCTGCATCCACTGCACGCGCTGCATCCGCTTCATGGAGGAGGTTGCCGGCGTCGAGGACCTGGGCGCGATCGGCCGCGGCGAGAATATGGAGATCACCTCCTATCTCGAGGATGCGCTGAAGAGCGAGCTTTCCGGCAACGTCGTCGACCTCTGCCCGGTCGGCGCCCTGACCTCGAAGCCCTACAGCTTCGAGGCGCGCCCGTGGGAGCTCCGCAAGACTCCCGCGATCGACGTGATGGACGCGGTCGGGACCAACATCCGCCTCGACAGCCGAATGCGCGAGGTCATGCGCGCGCTTCCCCGCTTGAACGAGGACGTCAATGAGGAGTGGGCGTCGGACAAGACCCGCCATGCCGTCGACGGCCTGCTTCGCCGCCGCCTCGACCGGCCGTGGATCCGGGTCGAGGGCAAGCTCCGCCAGGCGAGCTGGAACGAGGCGTTCGAGACGATCGCCGAGGCCGCGAAGAAGGCCGGGTCCAGCGTCGCCGCCATCGCCGGCGACCTCGTCGACGTCGAGACGATGTATGCGGCGAAGAAGCTGCTCGCCTCGCTCGGTTCGGACCTGCTCGAAGGCCGCCAGACCGGTCTCGACTATGACGCGTCGAACATCGCCGCGGTCAATTTCAACACCACCATCGCCGGGCTGGAGACGGCCGACGTGGTGCTTCTCGTCGGCACCAATCCGCGCTGGGAAGCGAGCCTCGTCAACACGCGCATCCGCAAGGCGGTGAAGCGCGGCGCCAGGGTGTTCGCGATCGGTCCGGAGGTCGACCTCACTTACCCGGTGACGTGGCTCGGCAACGATCTGTCGCTGCTCGCCAAGCTTCCCAAGGAAGTCGCCGAGGCGCTGACCGGCGCGGAGCGTCCGGCGGTGATCGTCGGCGGCGCGGCGCTCAAGGTGCGGGGCGGGCAGGCGGCCGCGCTCGCGCTCGTCTCGGCCTTCAACCTGGTCCGTGACGGCTGGAACGGCTTCAACGTGCTTCACACCGCGGCGGCGCGCACCGGCGGGCTGATGCTCGGTTATGCCCAGCCGGGCGGAATGGCAGCGGTCGCTGCCAAGGCACCGAAGCTCGTTTTCCTGCTCGGCGCGGACGAGATGGATTTCGCGCCGTTCGCGGGCGCGACCAAGGTCTATATCGGCCATCACGGCGACAAGGGCGCGGCCGCCGCCGACATCGTCCTTCCGGGCGCCGCTTATAGCGAGAAGCACGGCATCTACGTGAACCTCGAGGGCCGCGTTCAATATTCCGAGAAGTCCGTCGACGCTCCGGGCGACGCCCGCGAGGATTGGTCGATCTTCCGCGCTTTGTCCGAAGTGCTCGGCAAGCCGCTGCCGTTCGACAGCTACGGCCAGCTCCGCCAGGCCTTGTTCGCCGAGGATCCGCGCTTCGCCCAGCCCCAGCTCGTCGCCTTCGACTGGGCGCCGCCGAAGCTCGCCGCCGCCAAGATCGCCAAGGGGACCGAGATCGCCTATCCGATCCAGGATTTCTATCTCACCAACCCGATTGCCCGCTCCTCGCCGACGCTCCAGCGCTGCTCGGCCGAGATCCTGCACGGGCAGGACTTCGCGGAGGCGGCGGAATGAGCGCTGCCTTTTTGTCATCCCCGCGAAAGCGGGGATCCAGCTTCTTCTGTCTGGATCGGCTGTGTGAAGGCAGCTGGATTCCCGCTTTCGCGGGAATGACAGTCAAGGGTTCGACGAATGACTGAGTGGTTCCAGAGCACGTGGCTGGGCGAGGGCTTCGGCTGGTTCGCCGCCACCCTGATCCTGATCCTTCTGATCGCTTTGCCGCTGATGCTGGCGGTCGCGATGATCATCTATGCCGACCGCAAGATCTGGGCGGCGATGGCGCTCCGCAAGGGCCCCAACGTGGTCGGCCCGTTCGGCCTGCTGCAGAGCTTCGCCGACGGTCTGAAGGTCTTCCTCAAGGAAACCATCATCCCCGCGGGCGCGAACCGCGGCCTGTTCATCATCGCCCCGATCATCACCTTCACCGTGGCTTTGCTCGCCTGGGCGGTGATCCCGTTCGCGCCGGGCGCGGTGCTCGCCGACATCAATGTCGGCCTCCTGTACCTGCTCGCCGTGTCGTCGCTCGGCGTGTACGGCGTGATCATCGCCGGCTGGGCGTCCAACTCCAAATATCCCTTCTACTCGGCGCTCCGAGCGGCCGCCCAGATGGTCAGCTACGAAGTGTCGATCGGCTTCGTGCTGATCCCGGTCATCCTGTGGGCGGGCACCTTCAACCTCGGCGGAATCATCGCCGCCCAGCAGGGCCACATCCTCGGCTTCATCAACGGCTTCGGGCTTAACCCGCTGCTGTTCCCGCTCGCGGTGATCTTCCTGATTTCGTCGATGGCGGAGACCGCGCGCGCGCCGTTCGACCTCACCGAGGCGGAGAGCGAGCTCGTCGCCGGCTACCAGACCGAATACAGCTCGATGAGCTTCGCTTTGTTCTGGCTCGGCGAGTACGGCAACGTCCTCCTGATGTGCGGAATGAACGCGCTGCTGTTCTGGGGCGGCTGGCTGCCCCCGGTCGACTGGGACCCGCTCTACTGGTTCTTCTTCGGCCCCGTGGCGACCGGCTTCTTCTGGTTCTTCGCGAAGATATTCCTGTTCTTCTTCATCTTCTCCTGGGTGAAGGCGACCGTGCCGCGGTTCCGCTACGACCAGCTGATGCGGCTCGGCTGGAAGGTGTTCCTGCCCATCTCGCTGATCTGGGTGTTCCTGGTGTCGGGCTATCTGATGCTGACCCGCTATGACGGCGGGCCTGCCGCTCCGGCGTCCGACGCGCCTGCAATTTCGACCGTGAGTATCGCCCGATGAGCATCGCCCATTCGATCAAGACCTTCACGCTGTGGGAGTTCGTGACCGCGCACTGGCTCACGCTGAAATATTTCTTCAAGCCCAAGGCGACGATCAACTATCCGTTCGAGAAGAACCCGATCAGCCCGCGCTTCCGGGGCGAGCATGCGCTTCGCCGCTACCCGAACGGCGAGGAGCGCTGCATCGCGTGCAAATTGTGCGAGGCGGTGTGCCCGGCGCTTGCCATCACCATCGAAGCCGAGCCGCGCGAGGACGGCAGCCGCCGGACCACGCGCTACGACATCGACATGGTGAAGTGCATCTATTGCGGTCTGTGCCAGGAAGCCTGCCCGGTCGACGCCATCGTCGAGGGCCCGAACATGGATTTCGCCACCGAAACCCGCGAGGAATTGCTCTACGACAAGGCCAAGCTGCTCGCCAATGGTGACAAGTGGGAGCGGACCCTCGCCGCCAACCTTGCCGCCGACGCCCCCTACCGTTAATCGCCCCCGACAGACTCGCACGTCCCGAAGGCATCATGACTCAGCACAATGTCATCCCGGCGAAAACCGGGGTCTCAGGCCATGAAGGCACCGCCCTGCACGACCAGATCCCGGCCCTCGCCGGGGTGACGGCGAGGCTGTCATGATCGCGACCTTCGTCTTCTATCTGTTCGCGACCCTGGTCGTGCTGTCGGGCTTCATGACCATCTTCGCGCGCAACCCGGTCCACAACGTGCTGTGGCTGATCCTCGCCTTCTTCAACGCGGCCGGGCTGTTCCTGCTGCTCGGGGCCGAGTTCCTCGCCTTCCTGCTGGTCATCGTCTACGTCGGCGCGGTCGCGGTGCTGTTCCTGTTCGTCGTGATGATGCTCAATGTCGACGTCGCCGAGCTTCGCGCCGGGGTTTCCCGTTATTGGGCGCTTGGCGGCGCACTCGCTTTGTTGCTGCTGTTCGAGACGCTGGCGGCCTTGCTCGCCTGGAATGCGGGCGGCGTGCAGATCGCCGGCCGCGCTCCGACGCCGGCCGACGTGCCGAACATCGAGGCGCTCGGCACGCTCCTCTACACTCGCTACGTCTTCGTTTTCGAGGCCGCGGGCATCGTGCTGCTGGTCGCGATGGTGGGCGCGATCGTCCTCACCACCCGTCGCCGAGGCGGCCTTCGCCCGCAGAATGTCAGCCGCCAGAACCGGCGCCGGCCGGGCGAGGCCATCGTCAACGTGAAGCCCGAAGTCGGGCAGGGGGTCGAGCTATGATCGGCCTGGGTCATTTCCTCGCGGTCGGCGCGATCCTGTTCGTCCTCGGCGTGTTCGGCATCTTCCTCAACCGGAAGAACGTCATCGTCCTGCTTATGGCGATCGAGCTGATCCTGCTCGCGGTGAACATCAACCTCGTCGCCTTCTCGGTCTTCCTGAACGACATGGTCGGCCAGGCCTTCGCGATGTTCGTGCTGACGGTCGCCGCGGCCGAAGCGGCGATCGGCCTTGCCATCTTGGTCATCTACTTCCGCAACCGCGGCACCATCGCGGTTGACGACATCAATCAGATGAAGGGCTGACGTGATCCAGGCGATCGTCTTCCTGCCGCTGCTTGCGGCAATCGTCGCGGGGCTCGGCGGCCGCTTCATCGGCAATTTCGCCGCGAAGCTGGTCACCACCGGTGCCCTGTTCGTGTCGATGTTCCTGTCGTGGCCGATCTTCCTCGGCTTCCTCGCGGGAACCGCCGAGGCGGGGAATGTCCCGGTGCTGACCTGGATCCAGTCGGGCGACCTCCAGGTCAACTGGTCGCTGTGGGTCGACAGCCTGACCGCGGTGATGCTGGTCGTGGTCACCACCGTCTCGGCGCTGGTCCACCTCTACAGCTGGGGCTACATGGCGGAGGATCCGTCGCAGCCCCGCTTCTTCGCCTATCTGTCGCTGTTCACCTTCGCGATGCTGATGCTGGTGACGGCCGACAACCTCGTCCAGATGTTCTTCGGCTGGGAAGGCGTCGGCCTCGCCTCCTACCTGCTGATCGGCTTCTGGTACCACAAGCCGTCGGCCAACGCGGCGGCGATGAAGGCGTTCGTCGTCAACCGGGTCGGCGATTTCGGCTTCATGCTCGGCATGTTCGGAATCTTCCTGGTGTTCGGCACCATGTCGATCGGCGAGATTCTCGGCGCCGCGCCGAACTTCGCCGGTTCGACGATCGGCTTCCTCGGCTACCGGGTCGATACCCTGACCCTGCTCTGCATCCTCCTGTTCATCGGAGCGATGGGCAAGTCGGCGCAGCTCGGCCTGCATACCTGGCTTCCGGACGCGATGGAGGGCCCGACTCCGGTCTCCGCGCTGATCCACGCCGCGACCATGGTCACCGCCGGCGTGTTCATGGTGTGCCGGATGTCGCCCCTGTTCGAGCAGAGCGACACGGCGCTCGCGCTCGTCACCTTCGTCGGGGCGGCCACCGCCTTGTTCGCGGCGACGGTCGGAACGGTCCAGAACGACATCAAGCGGGTCATCGCTTATTCGACCTGCTCGCAGCTCGGCTACATGTTCTTCGCCGCGGGCGTCGGCGCTTATGGCGCGGCGATGTTCCACCTGTTCACGCACGCCTTCTTCAAGGCTTTGCTGTTCCTGGGCGCGGGCTCGGTCATCCATGCCATGCACCACGAGCAGGACATGCGCTTCTACGGCGGCCTTCGTAAGTCGATCCCGCTGACCTTCTGGGCGATGATGATCGGCACTCTGGCGATCACCGGCGTGGGCGTCATCCAGATCGCGGGGCTGCCGAGCTTCGGCTTCGCCGGCTTCTTCTCCAAGGACGCGATCATCGAGAGCGCCTATGCGAGCGGCGCTGCCGTTTCCGGCTTCGCCTTCTTCGTCGGCGTGGTCGCGGCGATGCTGACCAGCTTCTACTCCTGGCGCCTCATGTTCCTGACCTTCTGGGGCAAGCCGCGCTGGGCCGCGTCCGAGCATATCCAGCACGCCGTCCACGGCCATCACGACACGCCGGACGAGGAGCATGGCGACAGCAGCCCGGCCGACCTCGCGCCCACCGAGGG
The DNA here is from genome assembly GCA_023417515.1 of Pseudomonadota bacterium. GTDB lineage: Bacteria > Pseudomonadota > Alphaproteobacteria > Sphingomonadales > Sphingomonadaceae > Allosphingosinicella. The sequence goes on from JAEZFL010000024.1 coordinate 12,050, forward strand.
CACCGCCGGCTATCATCCGCACGAGAGCCCGTGGACCATGCTGGTCCCGCTGGCCTTGCTGTCGCTGGGCGCGATCGCCGCGGGCATGGCCTTTCACCACGCCTTCATCGACAGCCATGAGGGCGAGCTTTTCTGGAACGGCGCGCTCGCGTTCGACACGCACCTGATGCACGCCATCCATGACGTGCCGATGTGGGTGAAGCTGTCGCCGGCGGTGGCGATGCTCATCGGCCTGGCCTTCGCCTTCTACGCCTATATCCGGCGGCCGAGCTTCGCGGCGAAGGCGGCGGATCACCTGCGCGTCCTCTACACCTTCTTCTACAACAAATGGTATTTCGACGAGCTCTATGACCGCGTGATCGTACGTCCCGCGCTCTGGTTCGGCCGCCTGTTCTGGAAGGGGGGCGACGAACGGACGATCGATCGCTTCGGGCCTGACGGAGTCGCCGCCGTCGTCGCTGCCGGGACCCGCGTCACGGCGCGGCTGCAGTCCGGCTATGTCTACACCTACGCCTTCTGGATGCTGCTCGGCATCACCGGCCTCGTCACCTGGATCTTTGCGCGGTGAACCAGCTCGATTTCCCAATCCTGTCGCTGATGCTGGCGATCCCGACGATCGCCGCGGTCGCCTGTTTCTACGTGAGCGCTTCCGCCGCCCGTGCGCTGGCGCTTGCCGCGACGCTCGTCGATCTCGCACTCGGCATCCTGCTGTGGGCGACCTACGAGGTGGGCGGCGCGCAGTGGCAGTTCGTCGAGCATGTCGACCTGTTCGGCCGCTTCGCCTGGGCGCTCGGCATCGACGGCATCGCCTTGATGCTGATCATGCTCAGCGTGTTCCTGATGCCGATCTGCATCCTTGCCAGCGCCGCGATCAAGGACCGGGTGCAGGAATATATGGCCTCGTTCCTGCTGATGGAGGTGCTGATGATCGGCGTCTTCATGGCGCAGGACATCTTCCTCTTCTACATCTTCTTCGAGGCCGGCCTCATCCCGATGTATCTCATCATCGGCATCTGGGGCGGCGCCAACCGAATCTACGCGGCCTACAAATTCTTCCTCTACACCCTGCTCGGGTCGGTGCTGATGCTGATCGCGATGCTGTGGATGGTGAACCATGCCGGGACCACCAGCATCCCGGTCCTCCTGAACACCGACTTCCCGCCGGAAGCGCAGACCTGGCTGTTCCTCGCCTTCCTCGCGAGCTTCGCGGTCAAGCTGCCGATGTGGCCGGTCCACACCTGGCTTCCGGACGCTCACGTGCAGGCGCCGACCGCCGGATCGGTGATCCTCGCCGGCGTTCTGCTGAAGCTCGGCGGCTACGGCTTCGTGCGCTTCTCGCTGCCGATGTTCCCGGAGGCCTCGAACCAGCTGTTCTGGCTGATCATGGGCCTCAGCATGGTGGCGATCGTCTACACCTCGCTCGTCGCGCTGGTGCAGAAGGACATGAAGAAGCTGATCGCTTATTCGTCGGTCGCTCACATGGCGTTCGTGACGATCGGCCTGTTCTCGTTCAACCGCCAGGGCATCGAGGGCGGCCTCATCGTCATGCTGAGCCACGGCCTCGTGTCGGGCGCGCTCTTCCTGTGCGTCGGGGTCGTCTACGACCGGATGCACACCCGCGAGATCGAACGCTATGGCGGCGTTGCCAACAACATGCCGGCCTATGCCGTCCTGTTCATGCTGTTCACCATGGCCGCGGTCGGCCTGCCGGGGACCAGCGGCTTCGTCGGCGAGTTCCTCAGCATGCTGGGCGCCTATCGCGCCCACAGCCTGGTGGCGTTCGTCGCGGCGACCGGGATCATCCTCGGCGCAGCTTACATGCTTCTGCTCTACTGGCGGATCGTCTTTGGAACCGCACGCACACCTGAAGCCGCGGCGATGCGCGACCTCAACCCGCGCGAGTTCCTGTTCATGGCGCCGATCGCCGCAATCGTCCTGTGGATGGGCGTCTATCCCGAAAGCTTCATCGCGCCGATGCGCAATGACGTCGGGATCCTCGTCGAGCGGATCTCGCGCGCCGCTCCCGCGGGCGACGCCCAGCTCACCCCGGGCAGGCCGCGCCCCGCAACCGATGCCCATGTCGCTCCCGGCGCTGCCGAGGGCCACGACACGACCGCACCTGTCGGCGCTGAGGAGGCGCACTGATGTACAGCGACCTGCTCCTCGTCGCTCCCGAGCTGTTCCTCACCGTTTCCGCGCTCGTGCTGCTGCTGTGGTCGGCGTGGGGCGGCGACAAGGCCGCCAGGGCGATCACCTGGGTCGCAGTCGCCGCGCTCGTGGTGGCCACCTTCCTGATCCCGGTGGAATCCGGGGCCGACGCGGTCGCCTTCGCCGGCCTCGTCACCAGCGATCTGTTCGCCGGCTTCTCGCGCGTGCTGGTCTATGGCGCCGCCGCCGTGGCCCTGCTCGCCGCCGCCGCGTGGTTCGGCCGGGCAGGGGACTATAAGGCGGAATATTCGGTCCTCATCATGTTCGCAGCGATCGGCATGGGCATGATGGTGTCCGCCACCGACCTGCTGACGCTCTATGTCGGTCTCGAGATGCAGAGCCTCGCGGCCTATGTGCTCGCATCCTTCCAGCGCACCGACGCACGCTCGGCCGAGGCGGGCCTCAAATATTTCGTGCTCGGAGCGCTTGCGAGCGGCTTGCTGCTCTACGGCATCTCCCTGCTCTACGGCTTCACCGGCTCGACCATGTTCGGCGACATCGCCGCCGCGCTCGGCACCCCGGCCAACGAGGGCATCGAGCTCGGCCGCCTGTTCGGAATCGTCTTCGTGCTCGGCGGGATCGCGTTCAAGGTCTCGGCCGTGCCGTTCCACATGTGGACCCCGGACGTCTATGAAGGCGCGCCGACGCCGGTCACCGCCTTCTTCGCCTCGGCTCCGAAGGTTGCGGCAATGGCGCTGCTCGTCCGGGTCACCCTCGACGCGCTCGGGCCGGCGATCGACGCCTGGCAGCAGATCGTCATCTTCATGGCGCTTGCCTCGACCATCCTCGGCGGAGTCGCGGCGATCGGCCAGCGTAACATCAAGAGGCTGCTCGCCTACAGCTCGATCAACAATGTCGGCTTCGCGCTGGTCGGCCTCGCCGCCGGCGGTCCGGAGGGCGCCGCGTCGGTGCTGTTCTACATGACGGTCTACATCGTCATGACCCTGGGCGCGTTCCTGGTGGTTCTGCGCATGCGCGGCCAGGACGGCGAGCCGGTCGAGTCGATCGCCAGCCTGTCGGGCCTGTCGCGCACCCGCCCCGGACTCGCCGCGGCGATGGGCGTGTTCATGCTCAGCCTCGCCGGCATCCCGCCCTTGTTCGGTTTCTGGCCGAAATTCGTGGTGTTCGAAGCGGCGGTGCGCGCGGACCTCGCCTGGCTGGCGGCGGTCGCCATCGCGACCTCGGTGATCAGCGCCTTCTATTACATCAAGATCGTCAAGATCATGTATTTCGACGAGTCCGCCCCCGCCTATCTCAAGGAGCGCGAGCCGATCATCGCCGGCCTCATGCTGGTCGCCGCGCTCGCGGTGTCGCCGCTCGGCTATCTGACGATCCCGTATCTGGCGCCGCTGACCGACGCCGCGGCCGCCTCGCTGTTCTGAATTCCTCCCCATGAAGCTGCGCTTCACGGGGAGGAACTGAAGCCTCGACTACGCTCGGGACGAGCGGGTAGTTGGACGCGTGTCACTGATCCTCACGCTCCCCGAAACCGGCTCGACCAATGACGATCTGATCGCGCGAGCCGCCGCAGGCGCGCCCGAAGGCCTCTGGCTTCGCGCCGAGGTGCAGACCGGCGGCAAGGGCCGACAGGGCCGGGCGTGGATGTCGCCGCCGGGCAACCTCCACGCCAGCACTTTGGTGCGGCTGCGCCCGGGCGATCCGCCGGCGCCAACCCTGGCCCTGGTGTCCGCCGTCGCCCTGCACGAGGCGGTGGCGCTCTACGCGCCCGCGGTCCGGATCAAATGGCCGAACGACCTGCTCGCCGACGACGCGAAGCTCGCCGGCATCCTTCTCGAGCGGTCGGGAGACGCGGTGGTGATCGGTTTCGGAGTCAACCTGGCGCATCATCCCGAAGGGCTCGAGCGGCCCGTGACCAGCCTCCAGCGGCTGACCGGTGCCGCGCCCGAGCCCGGCGCCTTCGTCGAGCTGCTTGAAGAGACCTTCGCGCGCTGGCTCGGCCGCTGGCGCGGGGAGGGGGTGGCGCCGGTCCGCCGCGCCTGGCTCGCCGCCGCTCATCCGCTCGGCACCGCCCTATCCACATCGGAAGGCGAAGGTCTGTTCGACGGCCTCGACGAGGATGGCGCGCTTCGTCTTCGCCTCCCGGGCGGCGCCACGCGCGTGATCCACGCCGGCGACGTGTTCCTGATCTAGGGGCGCCGGAGCTCGTAATAGACGCTGTCGCACCATTCCTCGCCGAGCAGCCAGGTGCGCTCGGCGCGGTGGGTGAAGGTGAAGCCGAGCCGTTCCAGCAGCCGGATCGAGGGCGTGTTGCGCGGATCGATGTCCGCCCTGAGCGCCGGCAAGTCGAAGCGGTCGAAGATGTGGCCGATGACCGCGGTCATCGCTTCGGTGGCATAGCCTCTGCCCCAATGGTCGGGGTGGAGGATGTAGCCGATCTCCGGAAGCCGGTAGCAGCCGCATTTGCCGATCAGCTCGCCGTCCAGCTCGATGATGAAGTCGCAGCCGCCGCGCTCCGGTGCCGCGATCATCTCGCCGAGCCAGTCACGCGTCTGGTCCAGGCCCTCGTGCGGCAGCGACGACCAGTAGCGCATCGCGCGCCGGTCGCTGAGGATTCGGTGCATCGCCGTCAGGTCGTCCGCCCGCGCCTTGCGCAGCAGCAGCCGTTGCGTGCGGATCGCGTCCATGGGTCCTGCGCTAGCCAAGGCGCGCATGCGTGGCTAGTGACGGCCCATGCTTCTCGCCATCGACGCCGGCAACACCAACCTGGTCTTCGCGCTCGTCGAGGAGGGCGTGATCCGTGCCCGCTGGCGCATCGCCACCGACCCGCGCCGCACCGCCGACCAATATGCGGTTTGGCTTCACCAGCTGCTCGAGCTCGAAGGCTTCGCCAAGACCGACGTCGAGGCGGTGATCATCGGTACGGTGGTGCCGCGCGCGCTCCACAATCTCGAAGTGCTCGCCAGCAAATATTTCGGAGTCGAGCCGCTGATCGCGGGCCAGGGCGAGGCGGCGTGGCCGATCGAGCTGGACGTCGTCGAGCCGCGCAGCGTCGGCGCCGACCGGGTGCTCGATGCCATCGCGGCCCATGCGCTCCACGAGGGCGACCTCATCGTCATCGATTTCGGCACCGCCACGACATTCGATCTCATCGATTATGACGGCGCCTATAAGGGCGGGATCATCGCGCCGGGCATCAACCTGTCGCTCGACGCTTTGGTCAGTGCCGCCGCCAAGCTGCCCCGAATCGCCATCGAGGCACCCATGACGGGCAGCGTCATCGGCCGCACGACCGAGGACCAGATGCATATCGGCATCTTCTGGGGCTATGTCGCGATGATGGAAGGCCTCACCGCCCGAATGAAGGCGGAGGTCGGCCGCCCGGTGAAGGTCGTCGCCACCGGCGGCCTCGCATTGCTGTTCGACCAGCATAGCGAGATGTTCGACGCGATCGAGCCCGACCTCACCATCCAGGGCCTTGCGATGCTCTACGCGCGGAGCCAAAGCGGCGGCTGATAGTCGGTCTCTCATCCTCCCTGTCCGCGAAGCGGATGGGGAGGGGGACCGCTCGCGAAGCGAGCGGTGGAGGGGCTGTTCGAAATGGGGCGCCAAGTCCCTCCACCGCCTTCGGCGGTCCCCCTCCCCATGAAGCTCCGCTTCACAGGGAGGATGAAGAAGGACCAGGAATGAAACCCGGCAACGAACTCCTTTTCCTCGCATTGGGCGGCTCCGGCGAGATCGGCATGAACGTCAATCTCTACGGCACCCAAGGCAAATGGCTGATGGTCGACCTCGGCATGACCTTCGCCGATCCGGCCTATCCGGGAGTCGAGCTGATCCTGCCGGACCTGTCGTTCATCGAGGAGCGCAAGGAAGACCTTCTCGGCATCGTCCTCACCCACGGCCATGAGGACCATATCGGCGCGATCCCCTATCTCGCCAGCGACCTCGGCGTGCCGCTCTATGCGACTCCGTTCACTGCCGGGCTGATCGCCGAGAAGCTCAAGGAAGAGGGCCTCAGCGAGGACGTGAGGGTCAACATCATCGAGATTGGCGGGGAGATCCGAATCGATCCCTTCTGCCTTCGCTTCGTGCCTCTCGCCCACTCGATCCCCGAGGGGAATGCGCTCGTCATCGAGACGCCCTACGGCAAGGTCTTCCACACCGGCGACTGGAAGCTCGACGAATTCCCGCAGCTCGGCAATCCGGCCGACGCCGCCGCGCTGACCAAGGTCGGCGACGAGGGCATCCTCGCCTTGGTCTGCGATTCGACCAACGTGTTCCAGGAGGAAGCATCCGGATCCGAGGAAGGGGTTCGTGCCGATCTCGACCGGGTCATCGGCGAGGCGGAGGGCAGGGTGCTCGTCACCACCTTCGCGTCGAACGCGGCGCGGCTGCGCACGCTCGGCAACGTCGCCCGCGACACCGGGCGGCAGGTCTGCGTCGCCGGCCGCTCGCTGGACCGAATCCTGCGCGTCGCCAGGAGCGTCGGCTATCTGCTCGACTTCCCCGAGACGGTGGATTTCGAGACGGCGATGCAGCTTCCGCGGCGCGAGGTGATGATCATCGCCACCGGCGGGCAGGGCGAGAGTCGCGCGGCGCTCGCCCGAATCGCCTTCGACCAGCACAAGCTGAGCCTGACCGAGGGCGATCTCGTCGTCTTCTCGTCGAAGCAGATTCCCGGCAACGAGATCGCCATCGGCCGAATCCAGAACGAGCTCGCCGCCAAGGGCATCCGCATGATCACCGATCGCCAGGCCAACGTCCACGTCTCCGGCCATCCGGGCCGTCCCGAGCTCGCCGCGATGTACCGCTGGATCCGCCCCGAGATCATCGTGCCGGTCCATGGCGAGCTTCGCCACATGGCCGAGCATGACCGCTTCGCCCGAGCGCAGGGGGTGCCGCGCGGAATCGTCCAGAAGAATGGCGACGTCGTCCGCCTCGCTCCCGACGGCCCGAAGAAGCTCGGGGAGGAACGGGTCGGCCGCCTCGTCCTCGACGGCGACGTCATCTTGCCCGCCGACGGCACCACCATGAACGAGCGCCGGCGCATCTCGACCGCCGGCGTGATCGCGGTCGCCGTCCCGCTCGACATCGCCGGCAAGCTCGCCGGCGACGTCCAGATCGTGCTCGAGGGCGTTCCCGTGGAGGAGGACCGCGATGCCTTCCTGGCCGAAGCGATCGACGCCGCCGAGGAAGCGGTTCGCGCCGCTCGCGGCAATGACGAGGACCGACTGCACGAGGCGGTGCGCCTGGCCGTGCGCCGCTGCGCCACCGACTGGACCGGCAAGAAGCCCGTCGTCCGGGTCATGATCGTCAGGATGTGACTCGATGCAGCTGACGTCGATCCTCGCCATCTACCTGCTGTTCTGGGCGCTGTGCCTGTTCCTGGTCATGCCGTGGCACGTCCGCACCGCCGAGGAGGTCGGCGAGGAAGTGCAGCCCGGACACGCGGAAAGCGCGCCGCACCGTTTCCCCGCCGCGAAGATATTCCTTCGCACGACCCTGCTGTCCGCGCTGCTGTTCGGCTTGTTCTACGCCAACTATGTCGAAGGCTGGATCACCGTCGAGGATCTAGACTGGATGCGGTAAGCAAGGTTCCTCCCTGCCGCGCAGCGGCGGGGAGGGGGACCATCCGCGCAGCGGATGGTGGAGGGGTAGCAAGGGCGCGGCCCGTTCCGCTGTCCGGTAAGATTACCCCTCTACCATGCTGCGCATGGTCCTCCTCCCCATGAAGCTTCGCTTCACAGGGAGGAATTCTATCGCCTCAGCCGCTCGATGGCCTGGGCGAGGGCGACGTAGAGCTTGCCCATGTCCGATGAGAGAAGGGTGATGCTGAGCGGATCTCCCGCTCGGTCGGCGAGGACCCGGCGCAGCATCGCCTCGAAATCGTGGACGTAGCGGTTCACCTGGTCGCGGAACTCCGGCTCCTCGTCATAGTGGCGCGCGATCTCTCGGGCCTCGCCGGTCTCGAGCAGCCGCACCGCGCGGCGGGTGAACACGCCGCGCTCGCCCTTGAGGTAATCGCGCCAGGCGGAATCGGTGACTTCGTTCGACAGGATCTTGGTGACGTCGATCGCGGTCGAGTTGAGCGACTCGATCAGCAGTGCGACGCTTCGGCCCATGCTGCCCTGGTCCTGCTCCTCGCGCAGCACGCGCTCTTCCTCGATCCGCGCCTCCAGCGCCGCGGCGCTCTCGCCAAGCGTCAGCAACTGGCGAGTAAGGCGTTCCGATGCCTTGCGGCCGATGGCCGTCGCTTGTTGCGAGGCCGAGTCCAGCTCGGCGATCTGCTGCTTCACGGAGTCGATCACCGACTGGTCGAGCGTGCCCTTGACCGCTTCGGACAGGGTCGCGGCGGTTTCCGGGATCACGGCCGAGATCGCCTCCCGGGCATGCTGGGCCGCTGCTCGCGCGGCCTCGCGCACCCGCACCAGCGCATCGACCAGTTCCGGCCCGGTCTCGCGCAGGACGACGCTCGACGCTTCCTCTGCCTCGCTCGCGGCCGCGGATATGCCTTTGAGCTTCTCTTCGACGCTTGCCGCCCCGGCCGTGCCGGCCATGACCAGGTCGTGGAGCAGGGCCTTCTGCCGCTCGATCGCATGCTCGGCCTCGATCAGCCGCTCGAGCGCGCCTTGTGCCGCTGCCTGCGCCTCCGCGATCGGCTCGGCCGCGCCGAGCGCGGTGTGCTGCGCGGTGGCGGCCTTTGCCTGGACGTCGTCGAGCGCCGGCGACAGCTCGTCGCGCATCCGCGCGGCGACCGCGTCCATCGCCGCCCCGACATTGTGCGCCTGGTCGATCATCTCGCCCGCCGCTTCGCGCGAACGGCCGATCTCGCCATAAAGCGAGCCGACGAGGCCGCGCAGGGCCTCGACGCCCTGGCTGAGGCGCGCCGACTGCTCGTCGCCGGCGGCGCCGGTGAGTCGGAGCCGCTCGTCGAGCTGGTCGATCTCGCTGGCGACGCTTGCCAGCAGCCCGCGCACCGATTCGTCCTGCGCGGCAAGCCTCGCTTCGATCGCCTCGACCTGGCCGGTCAGGGTGCCGAGTTGCTCGCCGATCTCGCGGCTGACCTCGGCTCCGGCGTCGGCGAAGCGCGCCCGGCCTTCCTCGATCGATGCGGCGAGCGCCTGGGCCTGGACGTCGAGCGCCGCTCGGGTCGCCTCGACCGCCTCGGTGGTGCGGGCCAGCGCGGCGTCGACCGCGGCGTCGAGCCGGGCGGCGGTGCCCTCAAGCGCTTCGGACGCAACGCCGGCGCTGCTCTCGATCCGGGAGATGTGCGCGCTCAGCCGCTCGGCCGCGCCGCCGACGCTCGTGTCCGCGTCCTGCGCGCGCGCGGTAATGGCCGACAGCTGCGCCTCGAGCGCTCGCGCCCGCTCATTGGCGGTGACTCCGGCCTCCTTCAAAGTCTCGCTAAACGTCCGCGCCGCCTGCTCGGCCTGCGGGATATCGGCGAGCAGAACGCCCATATCGACCCTTGCCTGGCCCGCCGCGGCTTCCAGCGCCTGTGACTTGCGCTCAAGCTCGGTGCTTTCGCGCGCCAGATAGTGGGTGACTCGGCCCAGGCGGTCGGAGGCTTCCTCGCCGAGACGCATCAGCCTCGCGCTGCTCTCGGTCAGTTGGGCGCGGTTATCGACCAGCCGCTCGGCGATGACTCCGAGGACTCGGTCGAGCGCCTGCGCCTCGCCGCGCATGGCGACGACGGCACGAGTGAACTTTTCGGTTTCCGACCGGCTGCTGCGCCCGAAGATGAGCCAGAGGAGCCCGAAGAGGGCCAGGGGAACCGACATCGTCGCGATCCAGCCGGCGACGTCGACCAGCGACGGCGCACCGACCGACGTCCGATAGAAAGCGAGGCCGCACAGGCCGATCCAGCCGACGGCGAGGAACATGAGGATGCCCGCCAGCAGCGGCCTTCCGCCGGCCTCCGGCTCCGGTTCGGGAGCGCCAAGGTCCGGCAGGTCGAAATGCTCTTCGGCCCAGCCGGATTCGCTCGGCTCCTCCCAGTGGATGGCTTCGTCCGGATGCGCCACGGCGACCTCTGCCCCTGAACTCATGGGCCTGTTGTATCAGGTTTGGACGGCAGCGAAACACCTCCTTAACCAGCCCGGCGTACGGCCTGTCGCATGGCCTATGACCCCGGAGCCCTGACCGCCTCGCTCGCCGCCGCCGTCGGCAACGACCAGGAACTCATGGACGAACTCCGCGAGGCCTTCCTCCAGAGCGCCGCACGCCAGCTCGATCTGATGGGCCGCTCGCGCTGCGACGCCAATTGGGTGATCGCGGCGTCGCGGCTGAAGAGCGTCGCCGCCAGCTTCAACGCGGCCGGCATGGTCGCCCTTGCCGACGAGGCGCTCGAAGGCGCGCCCGGCGACCCGGTCGTGCTGCGCAAGATCGGCCAAGCCCTCGGTGCCTTCTCCCAGCAATAGGGGACCGGGTTTATCCGCTGTTGGCAGGGGCGTGGCCGCCACCTAACCTGCGAGCGATGCCCATTGCCGCTTTGTTGTCCGCCACGCGCGAGGCGCGGGAGCCCGGAGTTCCGCTGCGCGCCACCTTCTGGCTCGCCGGCCGCACCTTGATCGAACGCCAGGCGCGGCTCGCCGCCGCCGCCGGGGCCAAGCGGGTCATCATCATTGTCGAGACCGTGCCCGGCGAGCTCGCCGCGGCGATCGAGCGGCTGCGGCGCGAAGGGATCGATGTCGCCACCGCGCGCAACGCCCGCGAAGCCGCGGCCGCGCTGCCCGGCGGCGGCCGAATGATCATGATGGCCGACGGCTTCGTCGGCGCTCGCGCGCATCTCGAGCGGCTCACCGCGGCCGATCGCCCGGCCTTGCTCACCGTCGCCGACCGCGGCTTCGACGAGCGCTACGAGCGGATCGACGGCGACACGCGCTGGGCCGGCATCGCCCTGGTCGACGCCGAGCTGCTGCGCGACGCGGCGCTGATGCCCGCCGAGTGGGACGTGCTCTCGACCCTGCTTCGCCGGGCGCTTCAGACCGGGGTCACTCCGCTTGCGATCGCCAGCGAGCGGGAAGCGGCCGAGCTCGCCATCGTCGAGCGACGCGAGGATTTTGCCGAACTGCAGCGGCGCATGCTGGGCAGCATCGCCTGGGCCTCGCCCAATTGGGTGTCGCGATATTTGCTCGCCCCGATCGAGCTGCTCGCGACCCGGGCGATCATGACCAAGCAGGTCACGCCGACGATGATCGGCGCGGCGGCGGTTGCCCTGACCGCGCTGTCAGTGCTCGCCTTTGCGCTCGACTGGCGTTGGCTCGGCCTCGTGCCGCTCATCCTCGCCATGCCGTTGGAAGGCATCGCGCTGCGCCTCGCGCGCCTCCGCCTCAAGCGGATCGGCGAGCATGCCTGGTGGCGGGTGCTGCTGCCGGTGCTGGAGGGCGCGGCCTTGCTCACGCTCGCTTATCGCCTGATGGCGAGCGACGGCTGGGGCATCCTTCACACGGCAATCATCGCCATCCTGTTCCTGGTCGCGCTCCGCCGCGAGATCGGCACGCGGGAAGTGAGAGGAGCGGTCTTCCTCGCCGACCGCCACAGCCTGCTTCTCGTCATGGTCGTGTTCGCCCTGGCGGGACAGTGGGGCGCCGGGATCGTGATCCTGCTCGCTTATGCCGCCGCGTCGTTTTTCTGGGCGCAGGACCAGGCGCATCGCCGCCAGGATTAGCGCCGAGTTAACTCTGCTGCGGCTAGGGGTGGTGAGATGGCGGAGGCAGGATCGAAACGGCGCGAGAGGAGCGACGCGGCGCGTTTGCTGCTGGCCGCCGCGCGTGAGCGCTTCGCAGTCGCCGCCACCGACCTGTTGCTGCCCGAGCAGGCCCGTCTCACCGAGTGGCAGCGCCTCACCGCCGCCAATCTGCTGTCCCGCCTCATCCGCTCGATCGAGGACGCCCTGCGCGTGCCGCTTGCCGAGCATTTCGCCGCCCAGGAGAATGTCCACGCGGCGCTGTCCTCCGCCCATGTTCCGATCGTCCTTCCGATCCTCGAGCGCGCCGGCGCGTTGAGCGACAGCGATCTCGGCACGGTGCTCGTCCGCCGCGTCGAGGAGCATCGCTTCTGGAAGGCCTATGGCCAGGGGACGGGCGACGATCTGCTCTACGCGCTGGTCCGCGACGCCGATCCCGATCTCGCCAGCGAGGCGATGGAGATGGTCATCGCTCGCAGCCGTCGCTTCGACCGCTTCCAGGAGCCGGTCCTCGGCCATGTCGACCTCCCCGCCGAGCTCCAGCACAAGCTGGTCTGGCTCGTCGCGGCGGCGCTGCGTCACTATCTCGTCCAGCAGCATGGGCTGCGCGCGGTCGATGCCGCCGTCGAAGCCGCCGCCAGTGCCTTCGTCGGCCAATATGACGAAGGGGCCGGGCTCGAAGCCGCGGCCGTCCGCCTCAGCCGCCGCCTGCTTGCGCTCGGCCGCCTCGACGGCGCGGTCCTGACCCGCGCCCTGAGCGAAGGCATGCTGCCCTTGTTCATCGCCGGGCTTGGCGTTCGGGCCGGGCTCGACCACGCCGCGGCCTGGGAAATCCTGTCCGATCCGCGCGGGCGCGGCCCCGCCTTGCTGCTGCGCGCCGGCGCGATCGAGCGCGACGATGCCGCGGCCATCCTGCTGCTGCTCAACACCCGCGGCCGCCTGTTCTCGGGCGCCGAGGGCGATGCCGCTGCCGAGCAGCTCGAGCTCTACGACAGCCTCGACGCCGCCAGCGCCGCCGAGGTGATGCGGCTGTGGCAGGCCGATCCTGCTTACCGCGCCAGCGTCGCCCGACTGTCGACCCGCGCCTCCGCAAGCGCGAGGCCGGCATGATCGACACGCACGCCGTCACAGGGCCGGTCAATGGCCGCCTCGACTCCGAAGGGCGCCTGATCGAGGCGGATCCGCCGCTCGCCGCGCTTCACGAACATGCCGGCGGCCGTCCCGGCGGAGTGCTCGCGGTGCCGCAGATCGCCACGCTGGCGCGGCTCGCGCGCCGCCTCGGTATCACCGTCGCCCGGCCCGCCATCGCCGCCGACGGTGAGCGCGACCTCGACCTGTGGGTCCGCGCCGAGCCGAGCGGCAACGACGTGACCCTGGAGATCAGCGGCTGGACGGCCCGCACGCCCCAGCCGGCTCCTGAGGTGCAACCGGAGGAGCGCGAGGCCGATTTCGTCCGTGCCGGTGCCGACTGGACGTGGGAAACGGACGAGACCCTGGCGCTCACCCAGCTTTCGCCCTCGGCGACGACCGCGCTCGGCCGCACCGCCCGCGAGCTGATCGGCCGCCGCATGGTCCATTTGTTCCGCTTCCGCGAGACCGCCGACGCGACCATCCCGATCCTCATCGCCCTGGCGGAGCATACCCGCTTCGACGGCCAGCTCGCCGAGCTCGCCGCCGCTCCGGCCAGCCAATATCTGCTGTCGGGCGTCCCGCTGATCGACGGCATGGGCCGTTTCGCCGGCTTCCGCGGCTCGGCCGTCGTCGTTCACCAGGCGGACGCCGCGGCCGCCGCGCCGCTTGAGGGCGCGAGCGGCGGCGGGGCGTTCGGCGAGCGGCTCGACCAGGCCCTGCGCACGCCGCTCAACCATATCGTCAACGCCGCCGAGCTTCTGCGTGCCCAGAATGAGGGGCCGCTGCGCCGCGAATATACCGCCTATGCGACCGATATCGCGTCCGCCGGGCGGCACCTGCTCGCAATGGTCGACGACCTCGTCGACCTTCAGGCGATCGAGCGCGACGACTTCACGCCCGATATCGAGCGGATCGACCTCGCCGACGTCGCCCGCCGCGCGGCGGGCCTGCTCTCGGTCCGCGCTGCCGAGCGCCAGGTCCGGATCGACAAGCCGGGCGACGACGAAGCGCTCCCCGCGCTCGGCGAATTCCGCCGGGTGCTGCAGATCATGATGAACCTGCTGGTCAACGCGATCCGCTATTCGCCCGAGGGCTCTATGGTGTGGATCCGCACCGAACGGGCCGGCCAGATGGTCGCGCTCACCGTCGCCGATCTCGGCAAGGGGATCGCGCCCGAGGACCATGACCGCGTGTTCGACAAGTTCGAGCGGGTCGACCCGACCGAGCCCGGGGGCACCGGCCTTGGCCTCTACATCGCCCGCCGGCTCGCCCGGGCGATGGGCGGCGACATCCTCCTCGACAGCGCGCCGGGGCAGGGCGCCCGATTCACGCTGACCTTGCCCGCCGCCTGACGACGAACCGGTCCCGCAACGAGACAAACTGCTAAGCCGCTGATCTATGTGGATGAATGAGACCTTCATTCATCTGATAGAAAGCTTGCCATGGAGGACAGAGCCTATTTTCTCGCCCGGGCGGAGACGCAGGTCGATCTCGCCCGCAAGGCGGCTCACGAGAAGGCCGCCCAGGCGCATTACGCGCTCGCGGGCTATTATTGGGACCGCGCCTACAACCCTCTGATGGAGTCGCGCCGCCGCGTCTCCACCTGGGCCAAGCTCCTCTACCGCTGATCCACCGGAACATAGTCGCGCTGCGTCGCGCCGACATAGAGCTGGCGCGGGCGGCCGATCTTCTGGTCGGGATCGGAGATCATCTCGTTCCACTGGGCGACCCAGCCGACGGTTCGGGCGAGGGCGAAGAGCGCGGTGAACATCGAGGTCGGGAAGCCGATCGCATTGAGGATCACGCCGGAATAGAAATCGACGTTCGGGTAGAGCTTCTTCTCGATGAAATAATCGTCCTGGAGCGCGATCCGCTCGAGCTCGCGGGCGGTGTCGAGCACCGGATCGGAGATGTTGAGAGCGTTCAGCACCTCCTCGGCGGTCCTCTGCATCACCTTCGCGCGCGGGTCGAAATTCTTGTAGACCCTGTGGCCGAAGCCCATCAGCCGGAACGGGTCGTCCTTGTCCTTGGCCCGGGCGACATATTCCGGGATGCGCTCGGGACGGCCGATCTCGCGAAGCATGTTGAGCGCCGCCTCGTTGGCGCCGCCATGGGCCGGGCCCCACAGGCAGGCAATGCCCGCCGCGATGCAGGCGAAGGGGTTGGCGCCCGACGAGCCGGCGAGGCGCACCGTCGAGGTCGAGGCGTTCTGCTCATGGTCGGCGTGGAGGATGAAAATGCGGCGCATCGCATTCTCGATCACCGGATTGATCTCATAGGGTTCGGCGGGGACTCCGAACGTCATGCGCAGGAAGTTGCCGGTGTAGGACAGGTTGTTCTGCGGGTACACGAACGGCTGGCCGATCGAATATTTGTAGGCCATGGCCGCGATCGTCGGCATCTTCGCGATCAGCCGATGGCTGGCGATCATCCGCTGCTTGGGATCGGTGATGTCAGTGCTGTCGTGGTAGAAGGCCGACAGCGCACCGACCACGCCGCACATGATCGCCATCGGATGGGCGTCGCGCCGGAACCCCCGATAGAAAGTGGCAAGCTGCTCATGAAGCATCGTGTGCCGCATGATCGTGTGGGTGAACTTCCCCAGCTCGTCCTTGGTCGGCAGCTCGCTGTTCAGCAGCAGATAGGCCACTTCCATGAAGGTGGCATGCTCGGCGAGCTGGTCGATCGGATAGCCGCGATGGAGCAGGATCCCCTGGTCGCCGTCGATGTAGGTGATCCTCGACTGACAGCTCGCCGTGGAGGTAAAGCCGGGATCGTAGGTGAAGACGTCGGTGTCCGCGTAGAGCTTGCGGATGTCGACGACGCGGGGACCAACCGAGCCCGAGCGGATGGCATAATCGTGGCTGTTGCCGTCGATGTTCAGGGTCGCCTTATCGGCGAGGCTGGGGGCGTCGGCCATGGTCAGTCTTCCTTCTTTGCCTTGTCGGCGAGCCGAGCGAGGCTTTCCTCCCGCCCGAGCAGCGCCAGCACGTCGAATATACCCGGGGATGTCGATCGGCCCGTAAGGGCGGCGCGCAAGGGCTGCGCAACCTGGCCGAGCTTCACCCCCTTGGCCTCAGCCACCTCTCGCACCGCCTGCTCGGTCGCTTGAGCCGTCCACTCCGACAGCGACGACAGGCTGTCGTGGACGGCGGCGAGCAGGTGCGGCGCATCGCCTTCTAGCAAAGCCGCCGCCTTCTCGTCCATGTCAAGCGGGACTCGCTTGAACAGGAACGCCGCGCCGTCGCCCAATTCCAGCACGCTCTTCGCGCGCGGCTTCAGCTCCGGCATGGCGCGCGCGAGCAGGGCGCGCTCCTCGCTCGTCAGGGCTCGGCCGATCGCCTGCTCGGTGCGCGGCGCCGCAAGCTCGGCGAGGCGGGCGTCGTCGGCCTCGCGGATATAATGGCCGTTCAAATTCTCGAGCTTCTTGGTGTCGAAGCGCGCGGGCGAGCGGCCGACATGGTCGAGGTCGAACCACTGAAGCGCTTCCTCACGGCTGATGATCTCGGCGTCGCCATGGCCCCAGCCGAGGCGCAGCAAATAGTTGGCGACCGCCTCCGGCAGCATGCCCAATTCGTCGCGATAGGCGTCGACTCCGATCGCTCCGTGGCGCTTCGACATCTTGGCGCCGTCCTGGCCGTGGATCAGCGGGACATGGGCATAGACCGGCTCGGGCCAGCCCATGGCGCGGATGATGGCGAGCTGCCGGAAGGCGTTGTTGAGATGATCGTCGCCGCGAATGACGTGGGTGACGCCCATGTCATGGTCGTCGACGACCACCGCGAGCATGTAGGTCGGGCTGCCGTCGGAGCGCAGAAGGACGAAATCGTCGATCTCGCTGTTCTGTACGGCAACGCGGCCCTGGACCTTGTCCTCGATGACCGTCTCGCCTTCCCGCGGCGCCTTCAGCCGAATGACGAAAGGCGCATCGGGCGCGGGATCGCTGCAGTCGCGCCACGGGCTGCGGGTGCGGAAGGGGCGCCGCTCGCGCTGGGCCTCCTCGCGCTGCGCCGCCAGCTCCTCCTGAGTCATGTAGCAGCGATAGGCGTTGCCGGATTCGAGCAATTGCTGCGCCACCTCGGCGTGGCGCGCCCAGAATTGCGACTGATAATATTCGTGGCCGTCCCAATCGAGGCCGAGCCAGCGCATGCCGTCGAGGATCGCAGCGATCGCTTCGTCGGTGGAGCGCGCCTTGTCCGTATCTTCGATCCGCAGCACGAACCGGCCGCCGTGGCGCCGGGCATAGAGCCAGTTGAACAAAGCGGTGCGGGCGCCGCCAATGTGCAGGAAGCCCGTGGGCGACGGGGCGAAACGGGTGACGATTTGCGCCGGATTGGTGGGGTTGCTTGCGCTCACGCGCGACTTCTCCAAAACTGTACGGACCCGCGATGGGGGACGCGGGGCCGTAGCATAGCGCGGAGGGGGCAAGAAAGGGGTGGTCTTGGCACGGCTCCGCGGCGCGTCCGGTGCCGCCTTCGGGCGGCTCGAGCGGCTGCTGGAGATCGAGCGCGAGCAATTGCCTCTGTGGATCCCGGTCGGCCTGCTCGCCGGCATCGCCGCCTGGTTCTGGCTGCCCGAGCCATTGGGGTGGACGGCGTTCATCGCCGGCTGTGGCGCGTTG
The DNA here is from genome assembly GCA_023417515.1 of Pseudomonadota bacterium. GTDB lineage: Bacteria > Pseudomonadota > Alphaproteobacteria > Sphingomonadales > Sphingomonadaceae > Allosphingosinicella. The sequence continues at coordinate 29,659 of JAEZFL010000024.1, forward strand.
CTGCTGGGAACGCTGGCGCTGGACCGCGGCAGCCGGGCGCTCGCTTCCCTGGGCTGGTTCGCCTTGTTTGCGGGGCTTGGCTGCGCCCTTATCTGGGCGCGGGCGGAGAGCGTGGCGGCACCGCGGCTGGAGCGGCCCGCGGCATCGATCTTCACCGCCGATATCGTCCGCGCCGACCGGCTGGCCGCACGCGATCAGGTCCGCCTGCTGCTCGCGCCGCGCGATGCGCCGAACCTGCCGCCGCAGCTGCGCGTATCGGTGCCGATCGACGAGGCGCCGGAGGGGCTTGAGCCGGGGGTCGCGGTGCGGCTGCGCGCTTTCCTGCTGCCGCCACCGCCGATGGCGCTGCCGGGCGCTTATGATTTCGCGCGAACGGCCTGGTTCGCGC
>JAEZFL010000093.1 GCA_023417515.1 Pseudomonadota bacterium
GTTCTCCAGCAAGGCCGTCCGGTGCGAGTTGCCGTCGCGCTCGAGGTAGCGGCGGCCGAACTGCGCCAGCAGCGCGTCGTCGAGCCGGCGCACCGCACCGGCCGGGTAGCGGTAGTCCATCGCGGTGTTGACCGCGTCGGTGTCCACCCCGGCCAGGAGGGCGTCCAGCGCGTCGATCGACTCGATGCCCAGATCGAGCAGCAGCCCGGCGATCCACGCGTAGTGGTCGGTGCGTGACCAGCCGGCGTCGGGGAACCGGGTGCCCAGGTAGGTGGCCAGCACCGCGGGCGGGATCCGGGGATCGTCGGTGATCTCGGTGACCTCCGGCGTCGCGGTTCGCAACCGCTCGCGGACCGCGGAGAACTCCCGGTCGGCCAGTTCGAGCAGACCGGCCGCCAGGGTGAACCGGCGATCCAGATCGGGTGCATGGGCGGCCGGAATCGACCCCTTGTAACGGATCTCATGCTCGAACTCGGCCCACGCGTGCTGCAACACGGTGCGCACCTGGATCGACGCGGGCTGCTGCACCCCCTCCACCCCGACGAGCAGGTGCCTGCTGGCGTAGCCCCACCGGCCCTCCCGGGCCGTCTCCTGCCCCATGTCGCGGTCGTCGAGCAGCCGCATCTCCTCGGACAGCAGATCCGCCACGGTGGCGACGTCCTCACGCAGATAGGTGATGACACGCAACCCGATCAGGTCGGTGATCTCGACCAGCGGCTCGCGGTAGAGCAGGTCGCCGTCGGCGGTGCGGCGATCGGCCTTGGCCGCGAACGACTCCACGCTCTTGGTCCGCGCGGTGACCGACAGGTAGTTGATGCCGGCCTCGTCGAGCAGCCCCGTGACCAGCCCGAGGTAGTGGTCGGTTGCGGTGACCAGTGCGGGACGCCGGGACTCGTACTCGGCGACGGCGGGAGACGGCGCCGCCGACCGCGACATTCGCCACACCCGCGAGGTCCGCCGGTGCCGCTCCGGGGGCAGCGACGGGGTGACGATGTACCCCGAGGCGACGTCCCCGTAGACGGTCACGTCCTGCGGCCGGTGGTACCAGTACAACCCGACATAGGCACACAGCACCGCGTCCACCGGGTCCTCGTCGCGGTCGAGTTGGCTCGGCTTGGTGGCGGCCTCCACCCTTTTGCGCAGCTCCACCCACGCCACGCTGCGATTGACCCGCAGCCGCGGGCTGGCGTCGTCGAGACCTTCGATCAGGGTCATCAGCCGCAGCAGCTCACGTTGCCGGTCCTCGAACGGGCCCCGCTTGTACTTGAGTGTCTTGTCCAGCTCGAACAGCACGACCGTGGCGGGATGCGGATACACCTCGATCGCCCGGCGCGGCGACGCCGAGGACGGATCCACATCCAGCCCGAGGCGTTCGGCGATACGGGCGGCAGGCGGATGCTTGAACTCGGGCCGGTCGGTGAACGCCGGGCGGGCACCCGCCTCGAAACGCTGGAAATCACGGTTGAACGCCGCCTCCGCGGGCCGGTGACCGGTCGCGTTCTTCACGATCAGCGGCGCGTCGATCGCGACCAGGCACTCGTCGGCGACGAACGGCGCGAGCGCGGCCACGATGCTGTCGTCGTCGTGCGCCGCCCCCACGTGCAGCAGGCGGCCGTCGGTGTCGATCACCGCGACGCCGGTCTGGTTCTTCTCGCCCCATGCGAGGTCGAGCCCGACGAAGTGCATGCGCCTACTGTGCCTCATTCTCCGTCGCCGAAGCGGCCGATAGGCTGTGTGTTCGTGAGTGCCCCCGTGCCTGTCCCGAACGTCCTGGCCAACCGGTATGCCAGCGAAGAGATGGTGGCGATCTGGTCGCCTGAAGCCAAGATCGTCGCCGAGCGGCGGCTGTGGCTGGCGGTGCTGAAGGCCCAGGCCGAGCTCGGGGTGGACGTCCCGGACGGCGTGGTCGCCGACTACGAGCGCGTGCTGGAGAACGTGGATCTGGCGTCCATCGCGGCACGCGAGCGGGTGCTGCGCCACGACGTGAAGGCGCGCATCGAGGAGTTCAACGCCTTGGCCGGGCACGAGCAGGTGCACAAGGGCATGACCAGCCGGGACCTCACCGAGAACGTCGAACAGCTGCAGATCCGGCGCTCGCTGGAGCTGGTGCGCGACCACGGCATCGCGGTGCTCGCCCGGCTGGCCGAGCGCGCCACCCTGTACCGGGATCTCGCGAAGGCGGGCCGCAGCCACAACGTCGCCGCGCAGGCCACCACGCTGGGCAAGCGGTTCGCGTCCGCGGCCGAGGAACTGCTGGTCGCGCTGAACCGTGTCATCGAGCTGATCGAGCGCTACCCGCTGCGCGGGATCAAGGGGCCGATGGGCACGGCGCAGGACATGCTCGACCTGTTCGACGGGGACACCGAGCGGCTCGCCGAACTGGAGCGCCGGGTCGCACAGTTCCTCGGGTTCTCCACGATGTTCACCAGCGTCGGCCAGGTCTATCCACGCTCGCTGGACTACGACGTGGTGTCCGCGCTGGTCCAGCTCGGCGCGGGGCCGTCGTCGCTGGCCCACACCATCCGGCTGATGGCCGGCCACGAACTGGTCACCGAAGGGTTCGCCCCGGGCCAGGTCGGCTCGTCGGCGCTGCCCCACAAGATGAACACCCGGTCGTGCGAGCGGGTGAACGGCCTGCAGGTGGTGCTGCGCGGCTATGCCTCGATGGTGGGCGAGCTCGCCGGCGCGCAGTGGAACGAAGGTGACGTGTTCTGCTCGGTGGTGCGTCGCGTCGCGCTGCCGGACGCGTTCTTCGCCCTCGACGGCCAGACCGAGACGTTCCTGACCGTGCTCGACGAGTTCGGTGCCTACCCGGCGGTGATCCAGCGCGAACTCGACCGCTACCTGCCGTTCCTGGCCACCACCAGGATCCTGATGGCCGCGGTCCGCGCCGGCGTCGGCCGTGAGACCGCGCACGAGGTGATCAAGGAGCACGCCGTCGCGGTCGCACTGGCGATGCGGGAGAAGGGCGCCGAACCGGACCTGCTGGACCGGCTCGCCGCCGACCCGCGGCTGCCGCTGGACCGGCCGGCCCTGGATGCGGCGCTGGCCGACAAGCAGGCTTTCACCGGCGCCGCAGGCGATCAGGT
>JAEZFL010000010.1 GCA_023417515.1 Pseudomonadota bacterium
GCCGGACAGGCGGGCGGCCATGGTCTTTTCCGACCGGGCGCGCGACGCGCTGATCAGCCAGCGGATGGCGAGCGCCTGGGCGCGCTCGGGGCGCACCTCGACCGGGACCTGGTAGGTCGCGCCGCCGCCCCGGCGGCTGCGGACCTCGATGCCCGGCTTCACATTGTTGAGCGCGTCATGGAACACGCCGAGCGGGTCCTTCTTGGCGCGCGCCTCGACATTGTCGAGGGCGCCATAGACGATTCCTTCGGCGACGGACTTCTTGCCGTCCAGCATGACGCTGTTCATGAACTTGGAGAGGACGATGTCCCCGAACTTCGGATCGGGGAGGATCTCGCGCTTCTCTGGGCGACGACGACGGGACATTGGTTATCCTTTCTCTTCAGCCGTGTCCGGAACCTGTCCGGGGCTTACTCGCGTGGTTATTTCGGGCGCTTGGCGCCGTATTTGGAGCGGCTCTGCTTGCGGTCCTTGACGCCCTGGGTGTCGAGGACTCCGCGAAGCACGTGGTAGCGAACGCCCGGAAGGTCGCGCACGCGGCCGCCGCGGATCAGGACGACGCTGTGCTCCTGGAGGTTGTGGCCCTCGCCCGGAATGTAGCTGATCACTTCGCGCTGGTTGGTCAGGCGGACCTTGGCCACCTTGCGCAGAGCCGAGTTCGGCTTCTTCGGGGTCGTGGTGTAGACTCGGGTGCAGACCCCGCGCTTCTGCGGGTTCTGGTCCATCGCAGGGACCTTCGACTTGGCCTTCTGCGGTTCGCGACCCTTGCGGATCAGCTGGTTGATCGTGGGCATGAAGCCTTCACTTCCTTATAAGTTACTCTGTTGCGCCCGATAACTCGTGCGAAATGCACAAAGGACGAGGTGGCCGAAGCGGCCCCCCGGCCCTGTTCCCATGCGCAACAGTGTTCAGCGCTAAATTCGCCAAGGGTGCGACTGGCCGACGACCACCACCTGCCCTCAGGCGAGGCGCGCATATAGCGGCGAGTCCGGAGAGGGTCAACGGGGGTGGGGGCGGTGCTTCAGCGTGTGCCGCTCGTCGCCTCATGCCCAACTGCCGTCGCTGCTCCGCCGCCGTTCGCTTCATAGCGAGGAATGCCAGCGCGACAGGTTTTCCCGCCGCCGCGGACTGTGCAGGGGAGGGCAACGGCGGGGGTTCCTAATCAGAGTGGTGCTGTTCAACATAAGGTCGAAATCCCCGCGCTCCCGTTTAGCACTGCGCAGGGCCTCGCGCTCGCGTCTCGCCGGAACGATCTTCCTACTCGCGTGGGGAGTACTGTTGTTGGTGCTCAGCAGCGCGACCGGTGTGGCCAACCTGTGCATCCCGGTCGAGGGTTCGGAGGGGACCGCTGGACGTGTCCTCAATCTTGCCGAAGCGTTGGCAGCGGTCGAGGACGAATGCCGCCAGGTGGGTTTCCTCGCCGCTCCTAACTGGTCGATTGCGGGGATAATCTTGTGGCCGGCTATGTTCTACGTTCTGCGGGGCCTTATCGATCGCACCGACGACGTTTTCCGCGAACTTGACCGGTCCCCCATGACGTGGCTGGGGGTTGCGAACCAGCGGATGCTGAAGACATGGCGGACGAAGAAGCGGAGGCTGAACTGGATTGCCGCCGCGGTGCTGGTGATCGCCACTATCGTCTCAGTGATCGAATGGTACAGCAACAGCGCGCAGTTTCTTGTGGGAAAGACGGATATCACTGAGGCCTCGGGCGTCGAGATCGACTGGGCCTCCGTGTCCCCTGCCAGCGCGCCGCGACCGCTCTTCCAAGCACTCTTCACTCTGCTGGCCTTTGTCTATCAAGGCGTTGCCCTCGCGATCATGCTGACTTTTGCCGCGACGGTGCTCACGATCGCCACGACGATGGAGCGACACGGCACCGGACGAGCGAAGCCACCTCTTATCATCGATATCGAGAGCAACGATCCGCAGAGCAGGGTCGGCTTCGAGCGTTTCGTCTTGCTGATCGACTACATGATCCTGTTCGTGGCGCTCGTCTTCGTCAATTTCTTCCTCACTCGAATCCAGAACGCCTTCCTTCACGACGGAAATCGCTACGACAGCCTCGGCAACCTCATCAGACAGGATTTCGTTGTCCGTGAGGTGCGCGAACTTCCGAATCTGTTGTCGCTCGACCGGCTCGATTTCAGCTCGCTTGCCGTGGCCGGCGGCGCGGTGATCGCGCTGTTCATCTGCTTCTTTTTCTTCAACGCAACGCTTCGGCACGTTGCGATCCAGGCGCGAAACCGGTCCGATCACGTGCTGATGCGCCCGGACATGATCGAGCGGGCGGAGGCGATCGAGCTGGATCGGACCGCGATCCGCGAGCGGCTCAAATCCGCGAACGTCTGGCCGCTTGGCTACAGCGACCTGATGCCAACCCTAGCGTTCCTCGCCATCTGCGTGGCGGTGATTATCTTCTACAGGATCGGCATCTACCTCGTGTTCCTGTGGATCTTGGGCTGGGTGGTTGCCCGCGCAGCGACCGGGCTCATCCGCGGCCGATAGCGGCGGCGGGTCGCCCTCGTTTCAACGCCGCCCCGGAGTCAGGTTGCGGATTCGGTTGGTGGCGGGGAGGGCGAGGGGGCGGTTGGCGGCGATATAGGCCTCCAAAGCGTCGATGTCCTGAACGCCGCCGACCTGGTCGGTGCCGTCGCGGAAGGCGGTGAAGCTGTCGCCGCCGCTGGCGAGGAAGCCGTTCATGGTGACGCGGTAGACCTGGTCGTCGCGCAGCGGCTGGCCGTTGAGGCTGGCCTCGACGATCCGCGATCCGGCGGGTCGGCTGAGGTCGAAGGCATAGGTGAAGCCGGCGGACGGCATCAGCACCATCGGCTGGGCGGGGCTGTTGGGGCCGCTCGCCCATTGCTGCTCGAGCAGGGCCTTGATCTGGGCGCCGGTGAAGCTCTTGACGACCAGGGTGTTGCCGAACGGCTGGGTGGCGAAGAGCTGGCCGAAGGTGACGTCGCCATTGGCGGCCGGGACGATCTCGGCGCGCACGCCGCCCGGGTTCATGAAGGCGATCTGGGCGCCGCCGGCCTCGGGCGCTCGGGTGGCGGCGAGCTGGGCGTCGGCGATGAGGTTGCCGAGGATGGTCTCGCCGGCGCCGGAGCGGTTGTGGGTGGCCGGGCCGCTCAATTGGCCGACGACCCGGGCGGCGCGCGGCTCGGCGGCTGCGGCATAGCGGGCGACGAGCGCGGCGACCTCGGGGTCGGCGGCGTAAAGCGGGTAGAGGTCGGTGGTGGCGACGTTGCCGCGGGAGCTCGTGTAACCCTCGCCCTGGACGATGAGATTGTCGGCCTGGCGCGATACGACGGCGCCGGTCGCCGGGTCGACGTCGAGGCGGATGTGGGTGAGCAGGGTGCCGTACTGGCCGGCGCTGGTCAGGAGGAACGGGCGCTGCGGGTCGATCTCGCCATGGTCGCAGATATAGGCATTGTGGGTGTGGCCGGAGACGACGACATCGACCTTGGGCGACAGCCGCGACAGGATCGGCAGGAGGTCGCCGCGAAGGCCCGTGCAGGTCTTTGCGTTGTAGCCCGCCTCGGTGGTCGCGCCTTCGTGGACGAGGACGACGATGACGTCGGCGCCCTCGGCCTCGAGCTCCGGAATGAGCGCGTTGACGGTGTCCGCCTCGTCGCGGAACGTGAGGCCGGCGATTCCGGTGGGCGTGACCAAGGCGGGGGTGCCCTCCAGGGTCATTCCGATCAGCGCGACCTTCACCTCGCCGGCGCCGCTGCCGAAGCTGCGGATGGCGTAGGCCGGGAGCAGCGGCCGGCCGGTCTCGGTGATGACGTTGGCGGCGAGATAGCCGAAGCGCGCGCCGGGGAAATCGGGGTCGATCGCGCAGGGCTCGCGCTGGGTGTTGCGCTCGCAGCCGCCGTTGGCGATGCGCAGGAGCTCGGCGCGACCGCGGTCGAATTCGTGGTTGCCGACCGCGTTGTAATCGAGGCCGATCATGTTCATCGCGTGGATGGTCGGCTCGTCGAGGAAGAGAGCGGAGACCAGCGGCGAGGCGCTGATCAGGTCGCCGGCGGAGACGACCAAGCTGTTGGCACTGGCCTCGCGAAGCGTTCGGATCGCGGTGGCGAGATAAGCGGCGCCTCCCGCTGGGACTTGCACGTCGCCTGCCGTGCCCGGAGCGGAGATCGCCTGGCGCGGCGGCTGCAGATTGCCGTGGAAATCGTTGAAGGCGATGAGGTCGATCCGGACCGGCTCGACCGCGGGCCCCGCCGGCGTTCGCTCGGAAGGAACCGTCGCGCAGCCGCCCAGCAGCGCAGCCAATCCGATAATCGCCAACCTTGCCCGCATCGTTCGCCTCGCCCGTCGATTCTCACCTCCAGCGGGTGGCACGATGACCCGGCTCCTGTCACCCCCGATTGCCGATCCGGGACAGGTCATGGTTAACGCCCGCTTGACTCCCCCCCGAATGATCCCGCCCTATGCCGCTTCCTGTCCACGCGCGGTCGAGTCGGGGTCTGGCGAGCCGTGCCTGTGCGCGTCGTTCCTCAGCGGCACCAGACGAATATCGGGGAGGGGACCAGCATGGCCAGACCAGCATCGAAAGCGACCGTCATCCTGTCGAACGGCAACCTGCATTTCACGCAGAGCGGCACCTATACGATCGACTATCTTCCGTCGGGCAACGTCCAGATCAAGCTCGACGGAGGCAAGGCCACGGTGCTGAAGCCCGCGGAATATGCCTCGATCACCTCGTTCAGCTTCGCGCCCGGCGCGACCCTCGACAGCCCGATCCATATCAACGGGGTGACCTTCACCGAGGCGGGGCCGGGCGGCCCGTTCGAGATCAACCTCGACCTGGACAGCCTGATCGGAAGCCTGATCGCCACGAACGGGATCGAGTGGACCGTCGCCAACCTCGTCATCAACGGCAGCCAGGCGGACACGTTCAAGACCCTGTGGGACTATCTCGACGACGCCTATGTCGCGGGCGGCAATCCGTTCAACATCGCGCTGAACGAGACGTTCGTGCGGCTCGGAGTCGAATATGTCGGCTATATCGAGGCGGGCGGGACGCCGTTCACCGACGTCACCGCCAAGTTCGCGGCCGACACCAACGCCAACGGCATCCCGCAGCGCGAGCAGTCGATGCACGACAATCTGCTCGGCAACCTCACCATCGGCGCGATCAACAGCCGCTTCGCGGGCGACCCGGACCTGAAGGCCGAATTACTCGACCTCATCCCGGACGACTATGAGGCGCGGCTGCTCTACGAGGGGCTCGAAAGCCAGGTCGGCGGGCCGCGCCACGACAATGTCCGCGCCTTCGACTATGACAAGGGCTGGGACCGGCCGGATTATATCGACCGCAGCTACAATGGGCTGGTCGATCCGCTCGCCCGCGACGGCGGCGAGATGTATTATGGCGACGGCAACACGGTCGACGACTGGAACGTCGTCCGCCACGAAGGCGCCGGAGTCGAGCTGGCGCTCAAGGTCAAGCACCGCGGCGGTGACGAATATCCCGAATTCAGCATCGACCCGGACGGAGTCGCCCATTATCGGGTGCTGGACGGAGCCCAGCCGGGCAATCCCAACCGCGCCGAATGGAATTTCGATTTCGCCGCGACCGACTTCAGCGCCGACGACGATTTCACCTATACGCTGGAGCTCGATGTCGATCCGGGCGCGGGCGTGCAGTGGGTGACGCTCTACTCGTCCGACGCGCCGCTCGACACCGAGTTCGGCGCCGGCTCGACCTTCCAGAACTCGTCGAACATCGCCTTCTACCGAACGCTGATCGACGCGGATCCGGAGACCGCCGGAATCCAGCCTTATGCGTTCGGGGAAGGCGAGTTCAACGTCAGGCTGAGCGCGTTCGATGCCGATACCGGGCTGCTGGTTGCGACCAACGAGGTGGTCGTGCACGTCGACCCCTTGTTGATCTGACCGGCGGCGCCCGGCCCTGGAGGGTCGGGCGCCTGGGTCGAAAATTCTGCCGGCGAACCGAACTTTCGCGCTGCCGCCGCCCTCTTAGGGGGCAGGACCAGACGAGGGAGGTTTCGATGGCGAATGGCAATGACCGGCTCGACCAGGCGCGCGGGCATGTGCTCGACCGCATGGAAAGCGGCGACCGCATGTTCAATTTCGCGATGGCTGCCGGGGCGGTGCTGGAGCTGGCGATGCTGGCGGCGTGCATCCTGCTCGTCGACTGGGGCGACCGCACGCAGGTGCTGCTGTTCGTGATCTTCATCCTCAGCTACTTCATCCTGGTGCTGTGCATGCTTGCGCTCGGCGGCCACGTCACCCGTTCGACGGCGCGGGTTCTGGCGGTGATCGAGGCGCTTCGGGACGAGCGGCGCTGAGCGCGCCCGCCGCCTCCGACGCGGCGGCGCTGGCACTGCTCGTGGCGCTGGCGCAGAGCGGCGACCGGCGGGCGCTCGACCGGCTGCTGCGCGACTTCCAGGCGCCGCTCTACCGCCATTCCTGCGCGATCGTCGGCGATCCGGACCTCGCGCTGGACGCGCTCCAGGCGAGCCTGCTGATCGTCGCGCGGCGGCTGAAGTCGCTTCGCGACCCGCGCTGGTTCCGCGCCTGGGCCTACCGGATCACGACGCGCGAGAGCCTTCGCGTGACGCGGCGGCGCGGTCGCGACCGGCAGCTGTTCGACGACGGGATTGATGTCGAGACTCTGGACCATGCCGTAGCCGAGGATGCGGGCGGGCCGCCGCCGCTGTGGACCGAGCGGCTCGCCGAGCTTCCGCCCGGAGCGCAGGTCGTGCTTCGCCTCCATTTCCTCGAGGAGATGCGGCTCGCGGAGATCGGCGAGGCGCTCGAAGTGCCGCTCGGCACGGTCAAGTCGCGGCTCGCTTACGGCCTCGCGCGGCTGCGGGAGCGCGCCCGGCTCTCGGCCTGAGGGTTTCCGGCCATGTTCGTCATGCCGGGCTTGATCCGGCATCCATCTGCCTTGCGCCCCCCCACGTTAAGAAGGTGGTCCCCGGATCAAGTCCGGGGCGACGATTCGTTCGCCGTCATGCCGGGCTTGATCCGGCATCTTCCTGTTTGCGACGCCAGCAAAGGCTGGAAAGCGGATATTGGCATGCTAGTCTGGCGCGCATGCCCGCGACTGCGATCATCGCGTCAGAACATGACCTTGCCGCAACAAAGGCCCTGCTGAGGGTGCTGCGAGAAATGGGTGCGGAAGAGGTTTCGCGGAATTGGGGCCTAGTCGGCTCGCAGGAGGTGAATAGCTTGCACTTCAGCCTTGATGGTCAATCATTGATCGTCGAGGCTGAGACTTACGTGGGCCTATCCATCACCGGTGATAGCGAGGCCGTCGAAAGCATCGTGGATCGGGTGCGGAAAACCTTGAGCGACTGATGTCCGCAATGGGGAGAGCGGACGCGCCAAGGTGCCGAAGACCCTTCCGATCGTCATGCCGGACTTGATCCGGCATCCAACTGCCTTGCGTCCATCACTTTAAGAAGGTGGACCCCGGATCAAGTCCGGGGTGACGATCTCCTCGTGGTCACACCTTCGAGATTTTCTCGCCGGCTTCGGCCTTGCTGACGAGGAGCTGGGACAGCTTGAAGTCGGGGCCGAGGCGCTCCTGCTGGTTGCGAAGGCCTTCGACGATCCTGGCGAGGCCTTCGGTGTCGGCCCAGAACATCGGGCCGCCGCGGTAGACCGGCCAGCCATAGCCGTAGACCCAGACGACATCGATGTCGGAGGCGCGCTGGGCGAAGCCGCCTTCGAGGATCAGGGCGCCCTCGTTGACCATCGTGTAGAGGGTGCGCTCGACGATTTCCTGGTCGCTGATCTCGCGCGGCTGGACGCCGGCACGGCCACGGAAATCCTCGATGATCTCCTGCACCTTGGGGCTGGGCGAGGGGCGGCGCTTGTCGTCATAATCGTAGAAGCCGGCGCCCTTCTTCTGGCCCCAGCGGTCGACGGCGCACAGGGCGTCGCGGATATTCTCGATTCGGTTGGGGTCGCGGTGCCAGCCGATGTCGACGCCGGCGAGGTCGGCCATCTGGAACGGGCCCATCGGCATTCCGAAGTCGACATGGACCTTGTCGATCTGCTGCGGCGTGGCGCCTTCGAGGAGGAGCTGCATCGCCTGGGTCTGGCGCGGGATCAGCATGCGGTTGCCGATGAAGCCGTAGGTGACTCCTGCGACGACCGCGACCTTGCGGATCTTCCTGGCGAGCTGCATCGCGGTGACCAGCACGTCCGGAGCGGTCTTCGCGCCGCGCACCACCTCCAGGAGCTTCATGATGTTGGCGGGCGAGAAGAAGTGCAGGCCCACCACGTCCTGCGGCCGCGAGGTGGTCGCGGCGATCTCGTCGATGTTGAGGTAGGAGGTGTTGGAGGCGAGGATCGCGCCCGGCTTGGCGATGGCGTCGAGCTTGGCGAAGATGTCCTTCTTCACCTCCATATTCTCGAACACCGCCTCGATGATGAGGTCGCAGTCGGCGAGGTCTTCGAGGTTGAGGCTGGGCGTGAGCAGGCCCATGGCGTGGCCGACCTGCGCTTCCGTCATCTTCCCCTTCGACGCGGTCGCCTGGTAGTTCTTGAGCATCACGCCGGTGCCGCGGTCGAGCGCCTCCTGCTGCATCTCGACGATGGTGACCGGGATACCGGCACTGAGGAAGTTCATGGAGATTCCGCCGCCCATCGTGCCCGCGCCGATGACTCCGACCTTGCGGATGTCGCGGGGCCGGGTGCCTTCGGGGACCCCGTCGATCTTCGAGGCCTTGCGCTCGGCGAAGAAGAAATATTGCTGGGCGCGGGCCTGGGTGCCGCTCATCAGCTCGAGGAACAGCTTGCGCTCTTCGAGCACGCCCTCGGCATAGGGCTTCTCGACCGCGGCCTGGATGGCGCGGATGTTGTATTCGGGCGCGTCGAAGCCACGGAATTTGCGGGCATTGGCGGCGCGGAACTCGTCGAACAAGGCGGGATTGTCGCGCGCTTCGGCGAGCTTGTCGTCGCGCTCGCTGCTCTTGGGCAGCGGCCGCGTGTCCTTCACCTCCTCGGCGAAGGCGACGGCGTGCTGGAGGAGGTCGCCCTCGATCAGCCGGTCGACGAGGCCCACCTCATAGGCTTCGGTGGCCGAGACGGGGTTGCCGGTGGCGGCCATCTCGAGCGCCTTGCGGACGCCGGCGACCCGCGGCAGCCGCTGGGTGCCGCCGGCGCCGGGGAGGAGGCCGAGCTTCACTTCCGGCACGCCGAGCTTCGCGGACGGCACCGCGACGCGGTAGTGGCTCGCAAGCGCGACCTCGAGGCCGCCGCCGAACGCGGTGCCGTGGATCGCCGCGACCACCGGCTTGGTGCAATTCTCGATGATGTCGACGACCTGCGGGAGCGCGGGATATTCGAACGACTTGGGGGTCCCGAACTCGCTGATGTCGGCGCCGGCGAAGAAGGTCTGGCCCTCGGCGATGATGACGACCGCCTTCACCTCCGGATCGCGGTTCGCTTCCTCGATCCCCTTCACGATCCCCTCGCGCACCGCATGGCCGAGCGCGTTCACCGGCGGGTTGTTGGAGGTGACGACCAGGACGTCGCCATGGCGGGTGGTGGTGATGGGGCTCATTCTTAAATCCTCAGGTCAGAAGGCGGTGGCGCCGTAGGCGAGGCGGCGGAAGGGGTGGGAGGCGGAGAGGCCGCCGTCGACGACCATGGCATGGCCGTTGACGTAGCTGGACTCGTCCGAAGCGAGGAAGAGGGCGGCGCGGGCGATCTCGTCGGGCTCGCCGCCGCGCTGGAGCGGGTTCAACTGGCCGATCGCCTGCTCGGAACCGCGGTCGCGGGCCATCTGGTAGATCGGCGCGGTCATTCCGGTCTCGATCAGGCCCGGGCAGATGGCGTTGACCCTAACGTTGGAGCCGACGAGCTGGGCTGCAGCGGTCTCGACCAGGCTGATCACGCCCGCCTTGGACGCGGAATAAGCCGGGCCGCCGGCGCCGGCGCGAAGGCCCGCGACCGAGGCGGTGCAGATGATCGAGCCGCCGCCGCGCTCCTTCATCACCGGCGCGGCATGCTTCACCGCGAGCCAGGGGCCGATCAGATTGACCCGGAGGATCTCCTGCCAGTCCTCGGGGGTCTGGTCGAAGATGCCCTTGAGGCCGCCCGAGATGCCGGCATTGGCGAAGACGATGTCGAGGCCGCCATAATGCTCCTGGGCCTGGCGGACGAGGCGGCGGACGCTGTCCTCGTCGGCGGTGTCGGCGGTGTAGCCGCGGGCGGCCGGGCCGATCTCGGCCGCGGTCTCGTCGGCATTGTCGAGATCGGCGAGGATGAGCTTGGCGCCTTCCTCGGCGAACAATTTGGCCGTGGCGCGGCCGATGCCGGAGCCGGCGCCGGTGACGATGGCGACCTGGCCTTCGAGGCGGCCGGTCACAGCCCAGCCCCCGTCGTGCTGCCGCCGTCGACGACGATGGTCTGGCCGGTCATGAAGGTGGAGGCGGGCGAGGCGAGGAAGACCGCGGCGCCGGCGATCTCGTGGGGCTCGCCGATCCGGCGGAGCGGGGTGTGGCGGGTGACGGCCTTGAGGGTGTCCGGATTCTCCCACAGCGCGCGGGCGAAGTCGGTTCGGACGAGGCCGGGGGCGATGCAGTTGACGCGCACGCCCGACGGTCCGAACTCGGCGGCGAGGTTGCGGGCGAGCTGGAAGTCGGCGGCCTTGGAGATGTTGTAGGCGCCGATCACGGTCGAGCTGGTGAGGCCGCCGATCGAGCTGACGATGACGATCGAGCCCTCCTTGCGCTCGACCATCTCGGGCGCGACCATCGCGATCAGCCAGTGGTTGGCGATGACGTTGTTCTCCAGGATCTTGCGGAACTGGTCGTCGCTTATCCCCGCCATCGGGCCGTAATAGGGATTGGACGCGGCGTTGCAGACGAGGATGTCGATGCGGCCGAGCTGGCGGCGGGTCTCGTCGACCAGGTTCTGAAGGTCGTCCTTCGACGAGATGTTGGCGGGGACGACGATCGCCGCGCCGGGATGCTTCGCGTTGATCGCGTCGGCGGCCTCGGCGCAGGCCTCGGCCTTGCGGCTGGAGATCACGACACGGGCGCCCTGATCCGCCATCGCCTCGGCGATCGCCCGACCGATGCCGCGCGACGATCCGGTGATGATGGCGACCTTGCCGGTGAGGTCGAAGAGGGTCATCAAATCCTCCCTGTCGCCGAAGGCGATGGGGAGGGGGACCGGCGGAGCCGGTGGAAGGGCCTTGCGGCCCCAGCCCCTCCACCATCCTTCGGATGGTCCCCCTCCCCATGAGCTTCGCTCACAGGGAGGATGAGTTCACACCGCATGGCGGGCATACTCCATCTTGGCGATGGCCCTTGCGTGGACCTCGTCGGGGCCGTCGGCGAGGCGGAGAGTGCGGATTCCGGCCCAGCTCGAGGCGAGGTCGAAGTCCTGGCTGACTCCGGCTCCGCCATGGGCCTGGATGGCGTCGTCGATGATCCTGAGCGCCATGTTGGGGGCATGGACCTTGATCATCGCGATCTCCAGCTGTGCGGCCTTGTTGCCCGCCTTGTCCATCATGTCGGCGGCCTTGAGGCAGAGCAGGCGCGACGCCTCGATGTCGATTCGGGCGGCGGCGAGGCGCTGCTCCCAGATGCTGTGCGCGGAGAGCGGCTTGCCGAACGCGACCCGGCTCTGGAGGCGGCGCGCCATCGCGGCGATCGCCTCCTCGGCGGCCCCGACGGTGCGCATGCAATGGTGGATCCGGCCGGGGCCGAGCCTCCCCTGCGCGATCTCGAAGCCGCGGCCTTCGCCGAGCAGCAGGGCCGAGGCGGGGACTCGAACGTCCCTGAGCTCGATCTCCATGTGGCCGTGGGGGGCGTCGTCATAGCCGAACACGGTGAGGGCGCGCTCGACGGTGATCCCGGGCGAGTCCATCGGCACCAGGATCATCGACTGCTGCTGGTGGCGCGGCCCGTCGGGATCGGTCTTGCCCATCAGGATGGCGACCTTGCAGCGCGGATCGCCGGCGCCGGACGACCACCATTTGCGGCCGTTGATCACATAATCGTCGCCGTCCCGCTCGATGCGGCATTCGATGTTGGTCGCGTCGGACGAGGCGACCGCCGGCTCGGTCATCAGGAAGGCGGAGCGGATCTCGCCGTTCATCAGCGGACGAAGCCACTGCTCCTTCTGCTCAGCCGTACCGTAGCGGTGCAGCACCTCCATGTTGCCGGTGTCGGGCGCGGAGCAGTTGAACACTTCGGAAGCCCAGGCGATCCGGCCCATCTCCTCGGCGCACAAGGCATATTCGAGGTTGGTGAGCTGGGTGCCTTCGAAGGCGAAAGTCTCATCGACATGGCGGAGCGCCTGGCCGGGCGGCATGAACAGGTTCCAAAGGCCGGCCTCCTTCGCCTGCGGCTTGAGCTCCTCGATCACCTCGATCGGCTGCCAGCGGTCGCCCGCCGCGAGCTGCTTCTTATAGTCGGCCTTGCGCGGGCGAATCCGAGTCTCGACGAAGTCGCGGACCCGGTCCCGGTAGTGCGCCTCGCGTTCCGTAAGGGAAAAGTCCACCGCTCCGCTCCCGCTTGCTTTACGTTCACGTAAACTTGGCTTTGCGGCTATCGCGACGGGGCAGGGGACGCAAGGGCCAGCCACTTTTCGCCGTGGCAATCGCGCGGACCCGCTGATAACCAGCGGCGCGGGAGGACCTGTCTTGTCCACACGCGTAACCCTGCTTGCCGCCGTGACTTTCCTCGGCCTCGCCGGCTGCCGCACCGGCTATCTCGCCGACCGCTTCATCGACGAGGAGCAGATCATCGCGCCGCAGCTAGCGCGCTACGGCTTCACCGCCGAGCAGGCGACCTGCCTCAGCACCCAGCTCGCCGAGCGGCTCGGCCATGCCGACATGCGCGCGCTGGAGCTGCGCGCCCGGGCGTTCCGGCGCGGCGCCACGGACGGGATCGCGCCGCGCGACCTGATGATGGTCGCCGACGGCGCG
>JAEZFL010000084.1 GCA_023417515.1 Pseudomonadota bacterium
GCGCACGACCCAACGGGTCGTGCCCGGCGGCGGCAGGCTCTCGATGGTGAGCGGCTCCCCGAGAGGGCCGATCACCTGCGCGGGACGGAATTTCTGGTTTTCGATCATTACTACCTCAAAACAGCGATACGCATCGATCTAACGTTCTCGTCCCCCGCAGAGGGTGTAATCAGAGACGGTTGAAGGAAGGCTAAAGCCGGGTGGTAAAAATACCGGTGAGAGGGATTTAGCCGGGGTTGATCCGGCGTATCGCCATGGCACGGCTGAAACAGGACTGTCCCGCCGCAGCCTCGCTCCAGCCCTCCTCGCCGAGGAGAAGGGCGGCGAGCGCGGCCGAGCTGGACTGGCTCTTCAGCCCCGACGCGCAGCGACCGTGAGCGCGCGCGGTCGGGGTCGAAACCTGCCGGGCGACGGCGAGGGCCGCGAGCTCGGCATAATGGGGATGAACGGACGGCCGTTGCTCGAGCAGGCGCTGGGCGCGCAGGAGAAAGGCCTGGTCCATGGCGCCGCCATAGACTCGGAGTCTTGAAGGCCGGGTAAAGAGCGCGAAGGGTGGGCGCGAGGCTCCCGCCACCCTATGTGGGCGCCAATGGACGCGGATTTCCAGCTCGCCAAGCCGTTGAAGGAGGCTCGAATCGTCGTCGCCATGTCGGGCGGCGTCGACAGCTCGGTCGTGGCCGCGCTCGCTGCGAAGAGCGGCGCCGAGGTGATCGGAGTCACCCTTCAGCTCTACGATCATGGCGAGGCCGTCGGCCGCGCCAAGAGCTGCTGCGCGGGGCGCGACATCTATGACGCGCGCACCGTCGCCGACCGGCTCGGAATCGCCCATTACGTGTTCGATTTCGCCTCGCAGTTCCGCGAAGGCGTGATCGAGAAGTTCGCCGACGATTATGCCCGCGGGCGGACCCCGATTCCCTGCGTGCAGTGCAACCAGGGGGTGAAGTTCCGCGATTTGCTGGGAATCGCCCGCGACCTCGGCGCCGACTGCCTCGCCACCGGCCATTATGTGCGGCGGGTGCTGACGGCGGAAGGGCCGCAGCTCCACCGCGCCGCCGATCCGGCGCGCGACCAGAGCTATTTCCTGTTCGCGACGACCCGCGACCAGCTCGCCGATTTGAGATTCCCGCTGGGCGGCCTGCCCAAGCCGGCGGTGCGCGAGCTTGCGCGCGAGCTCGGCCTGCTCGTCGCCGACAAGCCCGACAGCCAGGACATCTGCTTCGTTCCCAACGGCGACTATGCCGCGGTGGTGAAGAAGGTGCGGCCGGAGGCGGCGGTGCCGGGCGAGATCGTCGACCTGGGAGGCCGAGTGCTCGGCCGCCATGCCGGGCTCATCCATTTCACGGTCGGCCAGCGCCGCGGGCTCGAGATTGGCGGCCAGCCCGAGCCGCTCTACGTCGTCCGGCTGGAGCCGGAGACCCAGCGAGTCGTCGCCGGGCCGAAGCGGGCGCTGGCGGTGCGCGCGGCGCGGCTCAGCGGCATCAACTGGCTCGGCGAGAGCCAGCGCGAGGGCCTGACCGCCAAGGTGCGGTCATTGGCGAGGCCGGCCCCGGCGCGGATCGAGATGGGCGAAGCAGGAGCCCGGGTGGCGTTCGAAGCGCCCGAATATGGAGTCGCGCCGGGCCAGGCGGCGGTCATCTATGACGGCGACCGGCTGCTCGGCGGCGGCTGGATCGAGGAGACCGTTGCGGCGGAGCTGGAAGCCGCCTGACGGCGCGCGAGCGCGTAGAGCAGCAGCCCGATAACCAGCAGCCCCCCGAGCAGGGCCCAGGCGGCGCCGGTCGATTGCGCCGCGGCCCAGGCGCAGACGGCGAGGCCTCCCGCCATCAGCAGCCCAAGGCCGAACCCGGTCCTGAGGCCGGCCCCGCGCCGAGCAGCTGGGAGGGCGACGATGCTCAGCGCATAGACGAACAGGCGGGACAAAGTGCTGACGATGGCCAGCCACACGAAGTTGCCGCTGAGCGCGAGCAATGCGGTCAGCCCGGCCATGAACAGGACCGAGTTTGCCGGCGTCCGCCAGCGCGGATCGATCCGTCCGAACCAGCGCGGCAGCGACCCCGCTTCGGCGAGCGCGAAGGTGACTCGCGGGGTCGAGGTCATCGAGCCGAGGAAATTGCCGCCGACCGACAGCATCGCGGTGACGCTGAGGAGAACGAGCCCGGCCGGGCCGATCAATATCTCGGCGAGGGTGGCGAGCGGCGCTGCCGGCGCAGCGCCCGCCGGCATCACCGCGACATAAGCGAGCTGGACGAAGAAATAGAGCGCGGCGGTGGCGAGGACGGTGATGACGAGCGCGCGCGGGATGGTGCGCTGCGGCGACCGGGTCTCGCCGGCGGGGACCAGGCTGTTCTCGAATCCGACGAAGGCATAGAGGATCACCAACGCGGCCGCCTCGACGCCGGAGATCGGAGGGAGCGCCGTCGGCAAGGGAAGGTTCGGCCCGGCCACGGCGAGGCCGAGCAGAGCGAGGCCGACCACCGGAAGCGCCTTCAGCACGGTAACGGCATTGAGCACGCGGATCGCCCGGCGCACGCCGACGACGTTCAGCCAGGCGACCAGCGCGACCAGGCCGAGGATCATGGCCGCGCGCCCCTGCGGTCCTGCAAGCGGCGGCCACATCGCGGCGGCATAGGTGGCGAAGACGTTGGCATTGGCGGCGAGCGCGGTGAGGCGCGCGAGATAATAGAGCCAGCCGGCCTGGAACGACGCCGCCGGCCCGAAGCAGGCGCAATAAGCGACCGGCCCGCCCGAGCCGGCGAACAAGGCGGCCAGCTTCGCGAACGGGACGACCACCAGCAGGATCAGCAAGGCGAAGAGCGGGAACAGCCACGGACTGAACGCGCCGAACTGCAGGTGGAGAGCCGCCGGAAGCGCGAAGATGCCGGCGCCGACGATGCCGTTGAACGACAGGAAGGCCGAGCCGGTGAATCCGATGTCGCGGCGCAGGCCGCCGTCGGCCTCCGCCGGGTCCCTGGGCCCGCCGATGTCGCCCCCCGCCAAGAGCGGTTAGTCGTCCGGCTGCTGTTGCTGCGCCTGCGGCGAGTTGGCCGGGACCACGCGGCCGCCGATCGGGATGACCGGCTCGCCGGCGGGCTGGGTCGGCGCCACGCGGCCGTCCGGATAGGTGCAGGTGATGATCACCATCTCGGTGCTCGGCGGGCACAGCTGGCCCGGGTCGATCTGCAACTGCTGGACTCGGCGGTTGCCGCCGGCGTTGAGCTCGGCCTCCGACGACGCCTGATTGATTCCGGACAGGCGCTGCTGGCGCGCCTCCTCGATCAGCCGCGCCCAATTGACCTCGGGCCGGCCGCGCCGCTCGGCGACGGCCTGGTTGATCAGCTGCTGGTTGCAGCCGGTCCAGCCGCCCGGCCCGACCGGCGAGCAGCTGCCGATTCCGGTGCGGCCGACATAGGACAGCTCGATCGCGCGGTTGGCCCAGGACTGGTTCGCGGGATCATCGGGATTGCCGCGCAGATTCTGCGGAATGCGGAAGCGGTCGCTCGCGGGCAGGCGGGCGCACACGTTGATCGTGTCCGGATCGTCGCTCGGCGGGCAGTCGTCGTCGCCGAAGATGTAGATCTGGTTGACCTGCATGTTGGCGACATCCTCGACGGTCGGCTCGGGCGGCAGCGGCGTGGTGCCGAGCGCGCGCGCAGCCTCGGGGTTGGGGACGCCGGGCTGGGTGGTCTGCGCCGCGGCGGCGGTGGCCGAGCAGGCGGCGAGGAGGAAGAGCAGGGCACGCATGGGTCAAATCCTCTTGGACAGGAAAATGGCGGCGCGGCAGCCGGCGCGGATGGCGGAGTATAGCAGAGGGTAAGCGAAGGCGCTCTCGGCGCCGTGGGCGAGGGCGGTGTCGCGATGCTCGACTTCCTCGGCCTGAAACGTCTCGATCGCCGACGACAATTCGGGATCGTCGCTGCCGAGGGTGCGCAGCTGCTCGCCATAATGGGCGTCGATCTCGTCCTCGACCGCGGCGGTGCAGGCCATCGCGGCGCTCGGGCTCATCAGCGCGGTGGCCGCGCCGAGCGCGTGGCCGGCGACGTGCCAGAAGGGCTGGAGCAAGGTCGGCCGAACGCCGCGCGCCGCCATCATCCGGTCGAAATGGGAGAGGTGGCGCGCTTCTTGGTCGGCCATGTGGGCGACGATTCGCGCAGTGGGATGGCGGGTGCCGAACACCGCGAGCTGGCCGGCATAGATTCGGGTCGCGCCATATTCGCCGGCCTGGTCGACGCGCAGCATCGAGCCGGAGTCGGGGCGCGGGTCGCCGGGGCGCCAGGCCGGGCGTGAGTTGTCGGTCATGCCAGCCCCAGGTCCCGAGGCCGCTTCTTGAAGCTCAACCATAGGATCACCAACGCGGCAGCAACCGAAAGGATCGCATTCCAGCCGGCCATGGAGATGCCGAGGAAGGCGAACTGGATCTCGTCGCAGCGGACCATCGGCGCGCTCATCACCGAGCGGAGCAGGTCCTCGGTCGTGGCGCCGGTCGCCATCGTGGTGCATTGGGTCGTGCCCTGGAACACGCCCGCCTCGACTCCGGCATGATAGGCGCCGATGGCGCCGCTCGCGAGGATGGCGAGCGCCGCCAGCCACACGAAGGAGCGGCCGCGGTCGGGCATGCGCGCAAGCAGATAGGCGCCGACCGCGAAGGCGAGGCCCGTCCAGTGGGCGTAACGCTGCCAGTAGCACATCTCGCACGGCGCGAGGCCGCCGATATATTGCGAGCCATAGGCGCCGGCGAGCAACGCGGCAGGCACGCCGAGGGCGATCGCCTTTGCGGCGCTCAGCGCGTCGAAGCCGGCGCGGGCGGGATCAGCCATGTTCAACCGTTCCGATCAGCGGCGCGAGGACTGGCCGCCGGCGCTTCCTGCCTGCTGGACGCGCCCGAGACGCGAGATCGTCTGAAGCGCGTAATGGAGCTGATAATCCTCGATGCCGCGCTGCTCGAGCTGCGCCTGGGTGGCGGAGAAGCGCGGGTCGGGCCGGCCGTCGTCCTGGATCACGTCCTCCTCCACCGCGGTTTCGTTGACGAGGTGGCGGCGAAGGTCGGATTCGCGGATTCGGCTGCGCGAGCGATAGTCTGGATCGCTCAATTGCGGCACCTGGATGTCCGGATTGACGCCGCCTTCCTGCACCGACCGGCCCGACGGCGTGTAGTAGCGCGCGGTGGTGAGCCTCAGCGCGGTGTTGCCGTTGCCGAGCGGCACCAGAGTCTGGACCGAGCCCTTGCCGAAGGTGCGCTCGCCCATGATGAGGCCGCGGCGATGGTCCTGCAAGGCTGCGGCGACGATCTCAGCCGCCGAGGCGCTGCCGGCGTCGACCAGAACGACGATCGGCTTGCCGTTGGTGACGTCGCCGGGCTCGGCATAATAACGCTCGATGTCGGTGCGGCGGCGGCCGCGCTGCGACACGACCTCGCCGCGCTCGAGGAACAGGTCGGAAAGGCCGATCGCCTGGTCGAGCAGGCCGCCGGGGTTGGACCTGAGGTCGAGCACGTAGCCCAGGGGCGCGGTGTTCGGGTTGCGCTCCATCTCGGCGATGGCGCGGCGCGCCATGTCGGTGGTGTTGCGGTTGAACGTGGTGACGGTGATGATTCCGACGCGGTCGCGCATTTCCGAGCGTACCGCCGGAATGTCGATGATCGCTCGGGTAACGGTGAGCTCGAGCGGCTGGTCGCGGCCGGCGCGGACGATGCGCAGCCGAACCGACGTGCCCGGCTCGCCGCGCATCCGCTCGACCGCCTCGTCGAGGGTGCCGCCGAAGAAGAGCTGGCCGTCGATATGGGTGATGAAGTCGCCCGCCTTGATTCCGGCGCGGTCCGCCGGAGTGCCGCGGGTCGGCGCGATCACCTTCACCGCGCCGTCCTCCATCGTCACGGTCAGGCCGAGACCACCATAATTGCCGTCGGTGGTGCTCATCAGATTCTCGAAGTCGCGGGCGTCGAGATAGGAAGAGTGCGGATCGAGGCTGCCGAGCATGCCGTCGATGGCGCCGCGGATGAGCCGCTCGTCGTCGACCTGGTCGACATATTCGGCGCGCACCCGGTTCAGCACGCTGACGAACTCGTCGAGATTCTTGTAGGTGTCGACCTCGACCTGGGCCAGCGCGGCGGTGGTGGCGGGCACGAGGGCGACAGCTCCGACCAGGGCCAGCGAGCGGAAGAGATTGCTGTTCATAGAAATCCCATATGGAGGGTCGGCTGAGCTCTTTACAGGCTTTCTATGCCTTAAGAAAGCAACGCCGGATGAACGGATCAGCCCGCGAGCGCGGCGGTGACCGGGACCGGGCGGCCGTTGTAGCGCAGCTCGATCGTCACCGGCTCCTCGCCGCCGCGGGCGCGGCCGATGAGAGCTCCGCGCTGGACGCGCTGGCCCGGCGCGATGGCGATTCCGGCAAGGTTCGTCACGACCGACGTCCAGCCGCCGCCATGATCGAGGATGATGACCGAGCCGTAGGAACGGAACGGTCCGGAGAAAGCGACGCGGCCGTTCGCCGGCGCGCGCACCGCTGCCTGGGCTTCGACCGCGAGGGTGAGGCCGCGGGCATGGACTCCGGCTTCGGACAGCTCGCCGGTGCCGGTGACGACTCGGCCGCGCACCGGAAGCAGGAAATTGCCCCGGGCCGAGGCCGCGGCGTTGCCGCCGCCGGGACGCGGCACCGGGCCGTCGAGCTCGGCCAGGCTGGCCTCGAGCCGGCGCTGGAAGGCGCGGTCGCGGACCACTTCCTCGAGCCCGCGCGCTTCCTCGCCGAGCGCCAGGGCGCGGTCGGACTCGCGCAGGGCCAGGTCGGCGAGGCCTTGCGAGCGCTCGCGCTGGCGCGCTTCGAGCTGGGCAAGCGCGGTGCGGCGGCCGTCGAGCTCGCCGCGGCTGGCGATCAGCGCGCGGCGGGCCTGGTCTTCCTGCGCGAGCAGCGCGTTGGCGCGGTCGATCTCGGCGCGCAGCCCGGCGGTCCGCGCGCGGATCTGGGGCAAAGCGGACGCGAGGACGGCGCGCACGCGCATCGCGTTGTCGAGGCTGCCGGGCTGGACGAGCGCCAGCGCGGGCGGGCGCCGCGACAGGTTCTGAAGCGCGGCGGTGAGTCGGACGAGCGGGCCCTGGCGTTCGGCGAGACTGGCGCGCTGCGCTCGCAGTTGCGCGGCGACGAAGGCGCTTCGCCCTTCGGCGGCGGTGATCTCGGCCTCGGCGGCCTGGATCCGGGCGACGAGGCTCTCCGCCTCGGCGCGGGCGCGGGCGGCCTCGTCGGTCGCCTCGGCCGCCTGCTGTTCGAGCCGCTCGGCGCGCTGCTGCGCCTCGCGCGCCTCGTTCAGCGCGGCGCGGAAGCTCGCCGAATCCACTCGCGGCGCGGCGACGGCGAGACCGCCGCTGGCGAGGCCCAGGACCAGGATGGCGATGCCGATGCGCACCGCCTCATCCTTCCCGATGATAGGGGTGGTTCGCAAGGATGCTGACGGCCCGCCACAATTGCTCGGCAAGCATGGCGCGGGCCATCAGGTGCGGCCAGGTCGCGCGGCCGAACGAGATGAGGAGGTCGGCCTCGGCCCGTTCCTCGTCGCCGAAGCCGTCGGCGCCCCCAATCCGGAACTGCGCCTCGCGCGCGCCGCAGTCGCGCCATTGCTCGAGGCGTTTGGCCAACTGCATCGAGGACAGGTTCTCGCCTTTCTCGTCGAGCAGGATCAGCGCGCCCGCGGCAGGACGGGGCGGGACCTTACCGCCGCTCTCGGGCAATTCGGTGACCCTGGTGGGCCAGGAGATACGGCCGAGATAGCGCTCGACCAGCTCGGCCTCCGGCGACCGGCCGATCTTCCCGCGGGCGACGATGTGGAGAAGCATGTCCTAGTTCCTCCCCCAGCTTGCTGGGGGAGGGGGACCATGCGCAGCATGGTGGAGGGGTGGGAGCGCAGCGAGCGTGTTCAAAAGGAATTACGGCCTTCGGCGACCCCTCCACCATCCGCTTCGCGGACGGTCCCCCTCCCCGAGCAAGCTCGGGGAGGAATTGTTCAAGCCCCCGCCGCGGCGGGGCGGGCGCTTTCCTCGAACGCCCACATGCGCTCCAAATTGTAGAAGCTGCGCACTTCGGGGCGGAACAGGTGGACGATGACGTCGTCGGCGTCGATCAGGACCCAGTCGGCGACCGGCAGGCCCTCGACGCGCACGTTGCGGCCGAGCTCCTGCTTGATCCGCTCGGACAGCTTCTGGGCCATGGAAGAGACCTGGCGGCTCGAGCGTCCGCTGGCCACGACCATGTAGTCGGCGATGTTGGATTTCCCGCTGAGCGGGATCGACACCACCTCGACCGCCTGGTCGTCGTCGAGGGAACGGAGCACGAGGCTGTGAAGCGCCTCGGCCTGGGCGTGGGCTTCCGTGGAAGCGGGAGCGGGTGCGGGCAAACGGCCTCCTTATGTCACGAGCCGCTGCGTGACCTGGTCACGCAACAGCTTCGGGTTGAACGAATAGTCGTCGGATTCGTGCCAATCGGGTCGGGCGGCGCGGATGGCGGTGGCTGACGTCGGGTCGGGCGGCAACTGAAGCAGCACGAGCGCCGGCAAACTCCCCATCGTCCGCTTCCGAACCTGGTCCGCGGTGAGGACGAAGCGCCGCAGCCAGCCCATGGCCTGTGCCTTATGGGCGTCCGCATCATAACCGGGGCGGCCGGCGACGGCAATCGGCACCGTTCGCGCAATGTCCTGCCACTGCTTCCAGAGGTGGAACTGTGACAAATTGTCCGCACCCATCAGCCACAGGAAGCGGCGGTCCGGAAAGCGCTCGATGAGCGCCCGCAGCGTCTCGAGCGTGTAGAGGGTGCCGAGGTCCTGCTCGATCGCGGTGACCCTGATCGGAGTGCCCTCGGCCGCGCGCAGCGCCGAGGCGAAGCGCGCCTGAAGCGGCGCCATGCCCTGTTTCGGCTTCAGCGGATTGCCCGGCGACACCAGCCACCACATGTCGTCGAGCCCGAGCGTCTCGATCGCCGCGAGGCTGATGTGGCGGTGGCCGCGATGGGCCGGGTTGAACGAGCCGCCGAGAAGGCCGGTGAGGATCAAGCCGCAGGCTCCGCGGCGGCGTCGAGCGGCAGAAAGTCCGTGCGGCGGCGCATGGCGCCTAGGTGACAGGCCCGGCAGCCGATGGGAAGAGCGCCCAACCGAAAAGCGGCGGACCCGAAGGCCCGCCGGTGAGGCTCATGCCCCGATGCTCCCCTTGTGGATGCGCTCGGTGCCAAAGTGGATGCGGTCCTGCTTGTCCCCCCACCCTTCACGGCGGAGGATCAGCTGCTGTCGGACAGCAGAGTTCGAGTCGCCGGCCCGATCGCATCTCACGGGAGGTTCGGATGAGCTTGGTGGAAGACATTTGCGCCGCGGCAGAGGAATCCGAGATTCGGCGCTACCGCTGGATCGACCGCGGCCGTGCCCCGCTCGGGTTCCTCAAGGGAATGGCGGTGACCTACGGACTTGCGCTTCGCGAGCTTGCCGCGGGAGCCGACGCTCCCCTCGCCATGGCGGTCGGGCTCGGCGACGAGCGGCGCGACGCGCTCGCGCTCTACGAGCCCGAAATCGATCGCGCGGGAATTCGCACGGACACGGCCGAGGGACGCCTGCTCGCCCTGTTCGCCCTGATGTTCGGCCTCGGAATGCGCGAGAGTTCGGGGAAGCATTGCGAGGGGCGCGACCTGAGCGCGGACAACATCACCGCGCTCACGGCCGAGGCCGGCTTGTTCCAGACGAGCTTCAACGCCGTGAACGCCGCGCCGGAGGTTCTCCGGCCGATCTTCGATGCCTATCGGGGCCGGACTGATCTCCAGGCCGTGTTCGCCGAAGGCGTGACCTGCCGCCCCTCGTCACGGGTGAATTATGGCGACGGCGACGGCCGGGCCTTTCAGGAATTGAGCAAGGTCTGTCCTCGGTTCGCGGTCGAATTTGCGGCGGTGGCGCTCCGTCGGCTGTGCCGCCATTGGGGGCCGATCAAGCGCAAGCACGCGGAGTTCAGGCCCGAGGCGATCGCCCTGCTTCGGACCGTTGAAGGGATCGTCGCCGCAATGCCCGCCGGCTATTTCGATGCCCGCCCGCTGGCCGCACCGAATCCGCTCAGCCCCACCGTCCAGCGGCTGGTCGGCTCGGCCCTCGGCGAGTGGAATTTCTTCGGCCGCTCGACCCGGTCGCTCAGCAACGAATGGCATATCGGCGGCGACGAGGCGGACGAGCCCTATACCAGCCGCGTGGGTCGCTACTGGCGGGCCGTCGGAAACTCCGGATGGGATGGCGACACGCCCAAGCCCTGGTCGGCGGCCTTGATCTCCTGGCTGTTCCAGAATGCGGAGGTGGACGAATCCGTTTTCGCTCCCAATGCCGGACATGCGGACTATATCCGGCACATCCACAACAATCCGGGCCCGCTAAGCCTCGACCCGCCGAGCACTCCGCTTCGCGCCGGATACCTGATCTGGAATGCGCGGGAAGGCAGCGTCAGCGGTCATGACGAGGCTGTCGCGAAGCTGCGAGCTGGTTCGTTCTTCGTGTCGCATTGCGACCTCGTGGTCGAAGTCGGCGACGGCTGGTGTCACAGCATCGGCGGCAACGTGTCCAACCGCGACCCGGGCGGCTCGGTGACCCGGTCGACATGGAAGCTGGACGGCGGCGGCGCACTGGCGGACCGCCGGAAGCCCTGGATCGGCGTGGTGTCCAATCAGCTTTAGCGCATCCGCCCGCTCGAAGGCAGGTGACGGCGGAGGCGCTTGCCCCCGCCATCCGGCAGCTGTTCTCAGGCCCCCTGCGGAGCCGCGTCGCCGAGGCCGCCGCCGCCGCGGGGGCGGCGGGTGCTCGGGATCGACGCGCCCGAGGCCGCGATCAGCGGCGGCTTGGACATCGGGTCCTCGCGGCCGATATCCTCGCCCGCAATCGCCTTCTTGGCCTCCTCGCCGGTCAGCGTCTCATATTCGAGCAAGCTGCCGGCGAGCCGGTGCAGCTGGTCGAGATTCTCGGTGAGGACCCGGCGGGCGGTGTTCTCGCCTTCCTCGACCAGACGGCGGACCTCCTGGTCGATCATCATGGCGGTGTCGTTGGAAACCGACTGGGTGCGCGCGACGCTGTGGCCGAGGAAGACCTCGTCCTGGTTGTCGCGGTAGCGGAGCCAGCCGAGCTTCTCGCTCATGCCATATTCCATCACCATCGCCCGGGCGAGATCGGTCGCCTGCTGGATGTCGTTGGAGGCGCCGGTGTTGAGGCTGTCCTCGCCATAGATGAGCTGCTCGGCGATGCGGCCGCCGAAGCAGAGCGCGAGCCGCGCCTTCATCTGCTTCATGCTCATCGA
>JAEZFL010000121.1 GCA_023417515.1 Pseudomonadota bacterium
CTGGCCCCCCCCCCGCCCCCCCCGCCGCGACAGGGAGGAATTTCCATATTGCGCCTCCGTGACAAGCCACTAGGCTCCCCGCCCACGAAGCGGCAGGCGTGACAAGCCGCGGACTTAAGGGGACGACGATGATTTTTGGGCGGGTAAAGCCACTCGACGCCATATTGGCGACGGCCGAGAAGAAATCGCTCAAGCGGTCGCTCGGCGCGATCCAGCTGACTCTGTTCGGGGTCGGCTGCATTATCGGCACGGGCATCTTCGTGCTGACCTCGGTCGGTGCTCAGAAAGCGGGACCGGGCCTCACCATCGCCTTCATCGTCGCCGGCGCGGTCTGCGTCGTCGCGGCGCTCTGCTATGCCGAGATCGCCTCGATGATCCCCGTCGCGGGCTCGGCCTATACCTATAGCTACGCGGTCCAGGGCGAGTTCCTCGCCTGGACGGTCGGCTGGGCGCTCCTGCTCGAATATGCGGTCGGCGCGTCCGCCGTTTCGGTCGGCTGGTCCAACTATTTCACCGACACGGTCATGGCCCGAAGTTGGGGGATAGAATTGCCCGCGGCCCTCAAGGCCGGGCCGCTGATCCTGGGCGGCCAGCCGGGCGGATTCGTCAACCTGCCGGCGGCGATCATCGCCCTTCTGATGACCGCCTTGCTGGTGGTCGGCACGTCCGAGAGCGCCAAGTTCAACACGGTGCTGGTCGCGATCAAGGTGACCGCTCTCACCGCCTTCGTGGTCCTGACCCTGCCGGTCATGGACAGCGACAATTTCACTCCGTTCGCTCCGGGCGGCCTGTTCGGCGGGTTCGGCTCCGGAGTCGGAATCGTCGGCGCTGCCGCGACGATGTTCTTCGCCTATGTCGGCTTCGACGCGGTCTCGACCGCCGCCGAGGAAACCAAGAACCCGCAGCGCAACGTTCCGATCGGCCTGATCGGCTCGCTGGTCATCTGCACGATCTTCTACATGCTGGTCGCGGCCGGCGCGATCGGCGCGATGGGCGGGCAGCCGATCATGGGTCCTGACGGAACCCCGCTGGGAACCGGGACGCCCGAGCTCGCGCGGATGTGCGCGACCCCCGAATATGCCGAAGCTCTGGTCTGCTCACGCGAGCCGCTGGCCCACGTTCTCCACACGATCGGCTACGGAACGATCGGCAACCTGATCGGCTATGCGGCCTTCATCGCTTTGCCCTCGGTCATCCTCATCCTGCTGTTCGGCCAGACCCGCATCTTCTTCGTGATGTCGCGCGACGGCCTGCTTCCGGAAAGGCTGTCGAGGGTTCACCCGCGCTGGAAGACCCCGCACGTGGTGACCATCATCACCGGCGTGGTCGTCGCCGTCGCGGCGGCGTTCTTCCCGGTCGGCCAGCTTGCCGACATCGCCAATGCCGGGACTCTCTATGCCTTCCTGATGGTCGCGATCGCGGTGTGGATGCTGCGCAAGCGCGATCCGAACCGCCCGCGCTCCTTCCGGGTGCCGGCGCTGTGGCTGGTGGCTCCGCTGACCATCCTCGGCTGCCTGTTCCTGTTCTTCAACCTGCCGATCGAGGCGATGCTGGTGCTTCCGATCTGGACGGCGATCGGCGTGGTCATCTACTTCGCCTACAGCTACCGGACGAGCCATCTCGGCCGCGGCATCGTCGAGGTTCACGAGCCGGAGATCCACGACATCCAGCCGCCGATCCCAGGCGTCGACGAGGACCGCGCGAGCGATCCCAACGCCAACCAGCCGCTCTGATCGGCTGAACGGCTGAAGCAAGAAGCGGGCGGTCCCACCACGTGGGGCCGCCCGTTTCGCAACTGGGGCGGCGGCGCGGCGTTCAGCCCAGCCGCCGGAACCGCGGCCCCCGCCCAGCCCGGCCAGACGGATTGAAAAGGGGACTCCTCCCTGTGAGGCGAAGCCTCATGGGGAGGGGGACCATCTGCGCTAGCAGATGGTGGAGGGGCCGTGGCGTGGGGCTCTAAAAGCCCCTCCACCACGCGCTTCGCGAGCGGTCCCCCTCCCCATCCGCTTCGCGGACAGGGAGGATTTCAGGTTACCCCAGCTTCTGCTTGACCAGCGCCTTGAGGTCCGTCTCGGGCCGGGCGCCGTAATGGGAGATCACCTCGGCCGCCGCGATCGCGCCGATGCGCAGGCACTCCTCGAGCCCGCGGCCCTGGACGTAGCCGTAGAGGAAGCCGGCGGCGAACAGGTCGCCGGCGCCGGTCGTGTCGACGACGCGCTCGACCGGCTCGGGCCGGATCTCGACCCGCTCGCCGCCCTGGACGGCGACGGCGCCGTTCTCGCCGCGCGTTACGACGACCAGCGGTACGTCGCGGGCGAGCGACTCGATCGCCGCCTCGGGATCGCTGCCTTCGAGGATCGCCGCTTCCTCCTCGTTGGCGAACAGCATGTCGATGAGGCCGTCGTTGATGAGGTTGCGGAAGTCGCCGCGATGCATGTTGACGCAGAAATCGGCGCAGGTCGCCAGAGCGACCTTGCGGCCGGCCTTGCGCGCGATGGCGATGGCGCGGCGCATCGCGGCGCGCGGCTCGGGCGGATCCCACAGATAGCCCTCGAGCAGAAGGATCGACGCGCTTGCCACGAGGTCGTCGTCGATCGCGTCGGCGGGCAGGTAATGCGACGCGCCGAGCAGGGTGTTCATCGTGCGCTGGCCGTCCGGCGAGACGAGGATGAGGCAGCGTCCGGTCGGCTCGCCTTCGCGCTCCGGGGTGTCGAACTGCACGCCGGCGGCGCGCAAATCGTGGCGGTAGATCGTGCCGAGCTGGTCGCTGGCGACCTGGCCGACGAACGCCGTGCGCGCGCCGAGCGTGGCGAGGCCGGCCAAGGTGTTGGCGGCGGCGCCGCCGCTGATCTCGCGGCCCGGGCCCATCTTCTCGTAAAGATCGACCGCTCGCTCGGCGTCGATCAGCCGCATCGAGCCGGCGGCCAGGCCCTCGCGCTCGAGGAAGGCTGCGTCGGTGTCGGCGATGACGTCCATGATGGCGTTGCCGATGGCAAGCACGTCGAGGCTGGCTGCGGTCAAGATAGTGGGCTCCTGCTGGAAAGCGCCGCGCCTAGCGGGGGTTAGGCCGCGGAGCAACCTTCGGCCCGCGCATCCCCTCTCATGTCGTTCCCGCGAAAGCGGGAATCCAGCTGCCTTAGAAGGGTGGTGAAGGAAGCTGGATCCCCGCTTTCGCGGGGACGACAAGATGGGTTGTCTTGCATGCCCCGTGTGCCGTCCCCATAGCTCGCCTCGATGAAATGGTTCCTGGCCTGCGTCGCGGCGGGGGCGGCGAGCGCCTGCGGCTTCGCTCCCTTCAACCTGTGGCCCTTGACGCTGATCGGCGTCGCATTCCTGCTGTGGGCGATCGAGGAGGCTCCGAGCCTGCGCAGTGCGCTGCTTCGCGGCTGGGGCTTCGGGCTCGGCCAGTTCGTGCTCGGGCTCAACTGGATCGCCACCGCCTTCACCTATCAGTCGAACATGCCCGCCTGGCTAGGCTGGATCGCGGTGGTCCTGCTTTCCCTCTACCTCGCCGTCTATCCGGCCGCCGCCGCCGGCCTCGCGTGGCGCTGGTCGGGCGGAAACCGGTTGCGGATGGCGCTGGTGTTCGCGGCAGCCTGGATCGTCACCGAATATCTGCGCGCGGTGATGTTCACCGGCTTTCCGTGGAACCCGCTCGGAGTGTCGCTGCTGCTGACCCCAGCCTCCCTCTTCGCGGCGCTGTTCGGCACCTACGGCCTCAGTGGCCTCGCCGCGCTGATCGCCGGAGCACTCTACCTGCTCGCACGCCGCGGCTGGAAGGACGGCGGCGGCTTGGCTTTCGCAGTCGCCGCGCTGGTCGCAATCGCCTGGGTCGCCACTCCAACGGCGACGGGCGGGAGCGGACCGGCGATCCGAATCGTCCAGCCAAACGTCGACCAGGCGACCAAGCATGACGTAGGCTACGGCCCGCAGCTTCGCCGATTCCGCGAATCCGCGATGAACGGGACCGGCGAGCCGCGCCTCCTCCTCTGGCCGGAGGACGGCGTGCCGTTCCTGCTCGACGAGGATCCGCTCGCCGCCCGGATGATCGGCAACTGGATCGGCGAGGACGACCTCCTGCTCACCGGCGGCTTCAAGATCGAGCGCGACTCCGCCGGCCGTCCGGTCGGCGCGCGCAATACCGCCTGGCTGATCGATCCCGAGGGCCGGCTGCTCGGCCGCTACGACAAGGCGCACCTCGTTCCCTATGGCGAATATCTGCCGATGCGCTCGCTGCTCGAGCCGATCGGCCTGTCGCAGCTCGTTCCCGGCACGCTGGACACTTGGGAGGGACCGGGGCCGCGCACTTTGGACCTGGCGCGCTTCGGCCGAGTCGGCCTTCAGATCTGCTACGAGATCGTCTTCTCCGGCCAGGTGGTCGAGGACGGCAACCGTCCCGACTTCATCTTCAACCCCTCCAATGACGCCTGGTTCGGCCGCTGGGGGCCGCCGCAGCATTTCGCCCAGGCGCGCCTTCGAGCGCTCGAGGAGGGGCTTCCGGTGCTTCGCTCGACCCCGACCGGCATTTCAGGCGTGATCGACGCGCGCGGCCGAGTCCTCGCCTCGCTTCCGTGGCAGCAGCTCGGGGTCATCGACACGCGCCTTCCGCCGCCGGCGCCGCCGACCCTGTTCGCGCGCGCCGGCAACTGGATGCCCTTCGCCTTCGCGCTTCTGCTGGTCGTCGCGGCGGCGGCGCTCGCGCGATTGCAGTCGCGCTCAAAGCGGGCTAGTGAGCGCCGCACTTAAAGACATCCTTATATCCGCATAACCACCCAAACCTGAGCGAAAAGGCCGTTCTTGCGATGCGCAGCAACTACATCTTCACGTCCGAATCGGTGTCGGAAGGCCATCCGGACAAGGTTGCAGACCAGATTTCCGACGCGATCGTCGACCTGTTCATCGGCAAGGACCCCGAGGCGCGGGTCGCCTGCGAAACGCTCGTGACCACCCAGCGCATCGTCGTCGGCGGCGAGATCCGCTGCAAGGGCGCGTTCGACAAGGACCAGTATCCCGACACCCACGGCTGGGCCCCCGGCGTTCGCGACGAGATTGAGGCGGTCGTCCGGGGCGTCGTCCGCAAGATCGGCTATGAGCAGGCCGGCTTTCACTGGGACGAGGCCGAGTTCGACAACCACCTCCACGGCCAGTCCGCCCACATCGCGCAGGGCGTCGACGAGAGCGGCAACAAGGACGAAGGCGCCGGCGACCAGGGCATCATGTTCGGCTACGCGACCGACGAGACTCCCGACCTGCTGCCCGCCACCCTCTATTATTCGCACCGAATCCTCGAGCGGATGGCCGCGGACCGCCACGCCAAGAAGGTCGACTTCCTCGAGCCGGACGCCAAGAGCCAGGTGACGCTCCGCTACGAGAATGGCGAGCCGGTCGCCGCGACCGCTCTGGTCGTCTCGACCCAGCACGCGCCGGGCTATTGCGACGACGGCCGCGACGGCTCGAATCCTGAGAAGTACGGCCAGCTTCGCGACTATGTCGTCGGCGTGTTCAACGAGGTGCTTCCGGCCGGCTTCATCACCGACGAGACCAAGATCTACGTCAACCCGACCGGCCGCTTCGAGATTGGTGGCCCCGACGGCGACGCCGGCCTCACCGGCCGCAAGATCATCGTCGACACCTATGGCGGCGCGGCCCCGCACGGCGGCGGCGCCTTCTCGGGCAAGGACCCGACCAAGGTCGACCGCTCGGCGGCCTATGTCGCGCGCTATCTCGCCAAGAACGTGGTCGCCGCGGGCCTCGCCAAGCGCTGCACCATCCAGCTCTCCTACGCGATCGGCATCGCCGAGCCGCTGTCGCTCTATGTCGACCTTCACGGCACCGAGCAGAACGGCGCGACCGCCGAGAAGCTCGAGCAGGTTCTGCCGACCCTGGTGCGCCTGACCCCGAAGGGCATCCGCACCCATCTCGGGCTCAACAAGCCGATCTACCTGCCGACCGCGGCCTACGGCCATTTCGGCCGCAAGCCCGAAGGCGACCTGTTCAGCTGGGAAAAGACCGACCTCGTCGACCAGCTCAAGGCTGCGCTTTAAGCCACGTGCGGCCCGCCCGGACAGCCGGGCGGGCCCTCGTTCCGACGACTCCATTTGCGAGTCCCCGCCGGGCGGCCTAAATCGCGGTCATGCTCGACGCCCAAAACGCCCCTGCGGCTCCGCCCGCGGCGATCCGCCGCGAAGACTATCGCCCGCCGGCCTGGGCCGTCCCCGAAATATCCCTGGAGTTCGAGCTGGGCGCCGAGCGAACGCTCGTGCGCAGCCGCCTCACCGCCGAGCGCAATGACGGCGACGGGCCGCTGACCCTCGATACCGAGGCGGGCAAGGTGCTGAGCGTCAAGGTCGACGGCGAAGCGATCGACGTGCGCCCCGCGGGCGACAAGCTCGTCATCCCCCTCACGGGGGCGAGCCACATCGTCGAGACCGAGACCGAGATCTCCCCTGCCGCCAACACCCAGCTGATGGGCCTCTACGCGTCTGGCGGCCTGCTCTGCACCCAGTGCGAGGCCGAGGGTTTCCGGCGCATCACGCCCTTCCCCGACCGCCCCGACGTCCTCAGCCGCTACCGGGTGAAGATGATCGCCGACAAGGCGACCTATCCGGTGCTCCTGTCCAACGGCGATCCGGTCGGCAGCGGCGATCTCGACGGCGGCCGCCACTGGGCCGAATGGCACGACCCCTTCCCCAAGCCCTGCTATCTGTTCGCGCTCGTCGCAGGCGACCTCCAGGCGCGCAAAGACCAGTTCATCACCCGTTCCGGCCGCACCGTCGATCTCGGCATCTGGGTGCGCGAGGAAGACCTTCCGCGCACCGAGCACGCCATGAACGCCCTCAAGCAGTCGATGAAGTGGGACGAGGACAGCTACGGCCGCGAATACGACCTCGACGTGTTCAACATCGTCGCGGTCGGCGACTTCAACTTCGGCGCGATGGAGAATAAGGGCCTCAACATCTTCAACTCGCGCTACGTGCTCGCCGACCCCGACATCGCCACCGACGCCGATTATGACGCAGTCGCCGGAGTCGTCGCCCACGAATATTTCCACAATTGGTCCGGCAACCGGGTCACCTGCCGCGACTGGTTCCAGCTCAGCCTCAAGGAAGGCTTCACCGTCTTCCGCGACCAGTGCTTCTCCGCCGACATGGGCAGCGCCGCCGTCAAGCGGATCGAGGACGTGCGGGCCCTGCGCGCCGCCCAGTTCCCAGAGGACGGCGGCCCTCTCGCCCATCCGGTGCGGCCCGATTCCTATATCGAGATCAGCAACTTCTACACGGCGACCGTCTACAACAAGGGCGCCGAGCTGATCCGGATGATGCGCACCATCCTCGGCCCCGAGCGCTTCCGCGCCGGCTGCGACCTCTATTTCGAGCGGCACGACGGCGAGGCCGTGACCTGCGAGGACTTCGTCCGCGCCATGGAGGATTCGAGCGGGGAGGACCTGTCGCGCTTCCGCCGCTGGTACAGCCAGGCCGGGACTCCGAGGGTGCGCGCAAGCCTGACCCACGAGCCCGGCGACGGCCGCGCCCATCTCCTCCTCGAGCAGGAGGTCCCGGCAACTCCCGGCCAGCCCACCAAGAAGCCGATGCCGATCCCGCTCGGCCTCGCTCTGTTCGGCGAGCGCAGCGGAGAGAAGCACGAGGACCGGCTCGTCATCCTCGAGGACGAGCGCGCCGAGTTGGTCTTCGACGGGCTCGGCGAGCGCCCGGTCCTGTCGATCAACCGCGGCTTCTCGGCCCCCATCATCGTCGAGACCGACCGAAGCGCCGCCGACCTCGCTTTCCTGTCGGCGCGCGACGACGATCCCTTCGCCCGCTACGAGGCGATGCAGCAGCTGATGCTCGACACTCTGATCGCGGCGATCAACGGCAGCGGCGATCACCGCGCCGTCATCGAGGCGGTCGAGCACACGCTTCGCGACCCCGCGCTCGACCCGGCCTTCGTCGGCGAGGCGGTGCTTCTTCCCAGCGAGGCGTTCATCGGCGACAATCTGCCGGTGGTCGATCCGGAGGCGGTTCACGCCGCCCGCGAAGCTCTCCGCCGCGATCTCGGCGAGCAGCTCGAGGATCTGTGGCGTTCTGCTTACGCCTCCTCGACCGCCAACCGCTACGAGCTGTCGCCCGCGGCCAAGGGCCGCCGCCGGCTGCGCACCGTCTCGCTCGGCTATATTGCCGCGGCCGGCGCCGAGGACGCCCCTGCGCTCGCGCTTCAGCAGTTCGACGAGGCCGACAACATGACCGACCGCCAGGGCGCGCTCGGCGTTCTCGTCAACAGCCACGCTCCGGAGCGCGAAACCGCGCTTTCCGCTTTCTACGAGCGCTATCGCGGCAACGCGCTGGTGCTCGACAAATGGTTCACCGCCCAGGCGCTGTCGACCCGCGACGACACCGTCGACTCGGTCGAGCGGCTTGCCCGGCATCCCGACTTCACCCTGACCAACCCCAACCGCCTGCGCTCGCTGGTCGGCGCCTTCGCGGTCAACCAGCGCGGCTTCCACCACGAATCGGGCCGCGGCTACCGCTTCCTCGCCGACATGATCGCTGCGGCCGACAAGCTCAATCCGCAGACCGCGGCTCGGCTCGTCCCGCCGCTCGGCCGCTGGCGCCGCTTCGGCGAGACCCGCGCCGCGCTCATGCGCGCCGAGCTCCAGCGCATCGTCGACCAGCCCGGCACCTCCAAGGACGTGTTCGAGCAAGCCAGCAAAAGTCTGGCCTGACTATCCTCCCCTGCATTTGCAGGGGAGGGGGACCGCCGAAGGCGGTGGAGGGGCCGCGCGAAGCGCGGTTCTTTTCGGAGCAAGTCGGCGGCTGCGTCGCCACCCCTCCACCATGCTTCGCATGGTCCCCCTCCCCGAGAAATCTCGGGGAGGAAAATCTACAGCAGCCCCTCGCTCACCAGCCGCGCGCGCAGGTCCTCGGCGCTCGTGAACAGGTGCGCGCGCATCCCGATCGCGAGCGCGCCATCGACGTTGATCTGGCGGTCGTCGACGAACAGCGCGTCCGGCGCCCGCAGCCCGAAGCGGTCGAGCGCGAGATAGTAGATCGCCGGATCCGGCTTCATCAGCTTCTCGGCCCCCGACACGACGATGTCGCGGAAGCGGCCGAAGAAGGCGCGCTCCCTCTCGACGAAGGGCGGCCAGAAGTCCGCGGAGAAATTGGTGATGGCGAAGAGCGGGACGCCGACCTGATCCAGTTCGGCGACAATCTCGTGAACGCCTGGGACCGGATCGGTGATCGTCTCGCCGAAGCGGCTTCCCCAGGCGGCGATCAGATCGGCATAAGCCGGGAAGGTCTCGCTGAGCTCGGCGGCGGCCTCGTCGAACGGCCGGCCGCCGTCGAGGCTGTCATGCCAGGCATAGAGGTTCGTGTCCTCGATGAACCTGAGCCGCTCCGAATCGTCGGCGATCTGCCGGACGAGGAAGCTTTCGGGGTCCCAGCCGTAGAGGACGTTGCCGACGTCGAAGATGACGGCCTTGGGAGGGGCGACGCTCAACGCGCTCTCCTCGTCATGCCGGACTTGATCCGGTATCCACCTTCTTCTTCACAGTCACGAAGAAAGGCAGGTGGACCCCGGATCAGGTCCGGGGTGACGGCGGATGCCCGGGCTCTTAGCCCTGGCGCGCCTTGAAGCGGCGGTTCGTCTTATTGATGACGTAGGTGCGGCCCCGGCGGCGGATGACGCGGTTGTCGCGGTGACGCTCCTTGAGCGACTTCAGAGAGTTGCGGATCTTCATGGCGCGACGACCTGACCGTTCCTAAACAGAGAAATTGAGTTGCCGGGAAAAGCGAGGCGCCCACCTAGGCAAGCAAGCGCCCTTAGTCAACCCGCACGCGTGGTCTCTCGCCCCTCCCCTTCAGGGAGGGGATCAAGGTGGGGGGCGAGCCGCGGGCTCGCGCGGGGCCT
>JAEZFL010000124.1 GCA_023417515.1 Pseudomonadota bacterium
CGCCCCGGAGGACGACGCCGCGACGGCCGCCGGCTGGAGCGCCGGCACCCTCACGGTCGACTTCGCCACCTACAACCCGCTGAGCCTGGTCATCAAGGACCAGGGCTGGCTCGAGGAGACGCTCGGCGACGACGTCGACGTGGAGTGGGTGCAGTCCGCCGGGTCGAACAAGGCCAACGAGGCCCTGCGCGCCGGCGCGGTCGACGTCGGCTCCACCGCGGGGTCGGCGGCGCTGCTCGCCCGGTCCAACGGCTCGCCGATCCGGACCATCGACATCTACAGCCAGCCGGAGTGGGCCGCGCTCGTCGTCCCGGCCGGCTCGGACATCACCGACGTCGCCGATCTCGCCGGCCGCTCGGTCGCCGCGACCAAGGGCACCGACCCGTACTTCTTCCTGCTGCAGGCCCTGGACGAGGCGGGCGTCGACCCGGCCGACGTCGAGGTGCAGAACCTGCAGCACGCGGACGGCAAGGCCGCGCTGGAGAACGGCTCGGTGGACGCGTGGTCCGGGCTGGACCCGCTGATGGCCGCGAGCGAGGCCGAGTCCGGCTCGACGCTGCTGTACCGGAACGTCGACTTCAACACCTACGGCTTCCTCAACGCGACCCAGGACTTCCTGGACGCGAGCCCGGACCTCGCGCAGGTCGTCGTCGACGCGTACGAGAAGGCCCGCGCCTGGGCGCAGGAGAACCCCGACGAGGTCGTGCGGATCCTCGCCGAGGTCGCCGGCATCGACCCGGCCGTCGCCGAGACCGTGATCACCGAGCGGACGACGCTCGACATCGACCCGGTCCCGGGCCAGGCGCAGCGCGACGTGCTCGAGGTCGTCGGCCCGATCTTCGTCGAGTCCGGCGACGTCGCGAGCCAGGACCTGGTCGACGCGGCGCTGGACGAGCTGTTCGACCCGCAGTTCGCGGAGAACGCCGACCCGTCGACGATCGCCGACTGACCCGATGTCCCCGGTCCCCGCGACGATCACCGGCTCCGCCGCGCCCGTGACGGCCGCCCGCGGCCGCGCGCTGCCCGGGCTGAACCCGTTCAGCCTGAGCCTCCCCGCCCGTCCCGGCTCCGGACCGCTCGTGCGCCGGCCCGTCCGGGTCGCGCTCGGCCTGGTCGTCCCGGCGATCCTGCTGGTCGCGTGGCAGGTCGTCACGACGTCCGGCCTGGTCGCGCCGTACCAGCTGCCGAGCCCCGCGTCCGTGTGGACGGCGGCCGTCGACCTCGCGGAGCGCGGCCTGCTCGGCCAGTACGTCGCGATCTCGACGCAGCGCGTCGTCCTCGGGTTCCTGATCGGCGCGGCCCTCGGCCTCGCGGTCGGGTCCGTCGTCGGCCTGTCCCGGCTGGCGGGCGCGCTGCTCGAGACGACGCTCGGCGCGATCCGGGCGGTGCCGTCGCTGGCGTGGGTCCCGCTGCTGATCCTCTGGATGGGGATCGGCGAGGACTCCAAGCTGACCCTCATCGCGATCGGGGCGTTCTTCCCCGTGTACACGACCGTCGTCGCCGCGCTGCGGCACGTCGACGCGCACCTGGTCGAGGCCGGGCGCGCCTACGGGCTGCGCGGCGCGCGGCTGCTGAACGCCGTGCAGCTCCCGGCCGCGGTGCCGGCCGTGGTGGCGGGCCTGCGGCTCGCGCTCGCGCAGTCCTGGCTGTTCCTGGTGGCCGCGGAGCTCATCGCGTCGTCGATGGGCCTCGGGTTCCTCCTGATGGACAGCGGGCAGAACGGCCGCGTCGACCGGGCGATCCTCGCGCTCCTCCTGCTGGCGCTGCTGGGCAAGACGACCGACGCGCTGATCGGCCTGGCCGAGAAGTCGCTGCTGAGAAGGTGGGCATGACGAGCACGACGGGCGCGACCATCGCCGCGCTGCAGACCGAGACCCGCGCCTACCCTGCCCCGGCCGGCGACTGGAACGTCGGCCCCGTGGAGGCGGAGCGCCTGCGGGCGTGGGCCGACGCCGACCACGTGGGCTTCTGGGAGGACGCCGCGCGCCGCCTGGAGTGGTCGCAGCAGTGGCACACCGCGCACACCTGGTCCCCCGCGGTCGAGGGCCCGGACGGCGAGCTGACCGTGCCCGAGGCGCGGTGGTTCGACGGCGGGACGCTCAACGCCGCGGTGAACTGCGTCGACCGGCACGTGGCCGCCGGCCGCGGCGACAAGGTCGCGATACACGCCGAGGGCGAGCGCGGCGACCGCCGCTCGATCACCTACGCCGACCTGCAGCGCGAGGTGTCCCGGGCGGCGAACGCGCTGACCGACCTCGGCATCGGCCCCGGCGACCGCGTGGTCGTCTACCTGCCGGTGATCGCCGAGACCATCGTCGTCACGCTGGCCATCGCCCGGATCGGCGCGGTGCACTCGCTCGTGTTCGGCGGGTTCTCCGCGGAGGCCGTGCGGTTCCGGGTGCAGGACACCGGCGCCAAGCTGCTCGTCACCAGCGACGGCCAGTTCCGCCGGGGCCAGGCCGTCGAGGTGAAGTCCGCGGCCGACGCGGCGGTCGACGGGGTGGACCACGTCGAGCACGTCCTCGTGGTGCGCCGCACCGGGCAGGACGTCGCCTGGACGCCGGGCCGCGACGTCTGGTGGCACGACGTCGTCGACACCGCCTCCGACGTGCACGAGGCGCAGGCGTTCGACGCCGAGCACCCGCTGTTCATCATCTACACCTCCGGCACCACCGGGAAGCCGAAGGGTCTGGTGCACACCACCGGCGGCTACCTCACGCACGCGTCCTGGTCGCACTGGGCGGTGTTCGACGCCCGCGAGGACGACGTGCACTGGTGCACCGCCGACCTGGCGTGGGTCACGGCGCACACGTACGAGATCTACGGGCCGCTGACCAACGGGCTGACCCAGGTGATCTACGAGGGCACCCCGGACACCCCGCACCGCGAGCGGCACCTCGAGGTCATCGAGCGGTACGGCGTCACGGTCTACTACACGGCGCCGACGCTGATCCGGACGTTCATGACCTGGTTCCCCGATGGCCTGCCCGCCGGGTACGACCTGTCGAC
>JAEZFL010000139.1 GCA_023417515.1 Pseudomonadota bacterium
CGCCATTCACCCGCTGCGCTACCCCCGGCGCGTGATTGCGAGGGTGGCGCCCCGCAGCGATCCGGGGCGCCTTTTCGTCAGCGCAGGTCGGACGGCAGCGTAGGCTGGCTGAGGATCCGCCGCATCGCCGCCCAGCGCGCGTCACGGTCGAGGCCGGCGGCCTCGATATGGTCGCGGACCATGTCCTTCCCGAGCCCGTAATTGATCACATAGGTGCGGTACTGGTCGATGAACGCCACCGACTGGTCGGCGCGGCGGGCGCCGACGAGCTGGTAGCGCTGGGTGAGCTCGACTGCCCGGGCGCGGTCGATGCGGCCCTCGAGATAGTCGCGGGCGATGGTGAAGCGGGCGCCGGCGAGCTCCTCCATCGCAAGCTGGAGATCGAGATAGCGCGACGCCTCGGCCGGCTGCAGTCCGGCGAGCGGGTAGAGCGTCGAGCGCTCGAAGGCGAGCCGCTCGTCGGACGTGAAAGCGAGGTCGATCCCGTAATTGGCCGAGCCCTCGGCGATGAACGACTGCGGCGAATAGAGCGGATAGACCATATATTCGACCCAGCCGCGGCCTCGCGCGAGATGCTGCTCGAGCAGCGCATTATAGGCGTGGTGCCCCGGATAGCCTTCGTGGCAGCCGAGGTCGACGGCGCGGTTCAGGCGCACCGGCAGATCGGTGTTGATCTGGATGAGGCTTCGATAATTGCCCTGATACCAATTGTAGCCCGACCAGCTCTTGTCGCGGACGAACTCCAGAGTGAACGCCTCGCCTTCGGGCAGCGGGATATGCTGGAGGGTTCGGCGGCGGCATTCGGCGATGGCTGCGCGCATCACGCCATCGAGCCGGTCGGCGGGAATGACGAAGCGGCCCTGGAACGCCTCGACTCGCTCGGCCAGCGGCGCGGTTCCGGGCACCAGCCGGTCGATCCGCGCGAGCACCGAGTCATAATGAGCGAGCGGGCGGATCTCCGGAGTCACTCCGAACAGCCCCTGCGCTTCTTCGGCGAAGGTCAGCCGCTCTCCGCCGATCATCCTGAGGCGGGTGCGGGCGGCGGTCAGCTGGGCGTCGAGGAAGGCGCGGCGGCGCTGGACGAGCGGATCGACGGGAGCCGGGGCCGCGCGAAGCCGGGCCTGCAGGTCCGCGGCCGCCGCAGCCAGAGCGGGCACGGCGCGCGGGTTCGCCTCGGCCGCCTGCTTCCATTCGGCGGGGCCGTAATAAGCATCGACATAGCCTTCATCGTGCGTGCCGATCTCGAGGCTGAGGGCGACATAATCGCGGGCGATGGCGTCGAGGCTGTCGGCCCGGTCCTGCGGAGTCATGCATCCGGCGAGCATCAGCGCCGCAATCGCCGTCCAGAGCCACTTCATGCCGATCGTCTCCTGCCTGTCGCGGCATTGTTAGCCGCGAGGCGGAGCGGGGACCAGCCGGGGCCGGCCGGCCAATCCATAAGGAGGATCGATGCGATCCTAAGCAAATTCCAGTCCCGGGCCCCTTGGAAGGTTTCAATTTCGTACTTATCCTTCGGGGTGCCGGCATGGTGCCGGCCATAAGGAGCGGCACCAATGGCCAGCCTGTTCGACCCCATCCAGCTCGGCGCCGTACGTGCGCCCAACCGAATCCTGATGGCGCCGCTGACCCGCGCCCGAGCGACACGCGCGGCAGTTCCGACGCCGGTCATGGTCGCTTATTACAGCCAGCGCGCCGGCGCCGGCCTGATCGTCTCGGAGGCGACCGGGATCAGCCGCGAGGGCCTCGGCTGGCCCCATGCGCCCGGCCTGTGGAACGAGGCGCAGGTCGAGGGGTGGAAGCCGGTGACCGATGCGGTGCACGAGGCGGGCGGGCGAATCTTCGCGCAGCTGTGGCATATGGGCCGGCTCGTCCACCCGGACCTGGGCGGCGGCCAGCCGGTCTCGTCGTCCGCGACCACTGCGCCGGCGCTGGCGCACACCTATGACGGCAAGAAGCCTTACGTGGAG
The DNA here is from genome assembly GCA_023417515.1 of Pseudomonadota bacterium. Taxonomy (GTDB): domain Bacteria; phylum Pseudomonadota; class Alphaproteobacteria; order Sphingomonadales; family Sphingomonadaceae; genus Allosphingosinicella. The sequence goes on from JAEZFL010000139.1 coordinate 1,968, forward strand.
CCGCGCGCGGCGACCCTCGACGACATCCAGCGAATCATCGACGATTATGCGGTCGCGGCCGGCAACGCGCTCGCCGCGGGTTTCGACGGGGTCCAGATCCACGCCGCCAATGGCTATCTGATCGACCAGTTCCTGCGCGAGAGCGCCAACCTGCGCGAGGATGAATATGGCGGGTCGCCGGAGAACCGGATCCGCTTCCTCGTCGAGGTCGCCGAGGCGATCGCCGGCACGATCGGCGCCGAGCGCACCGCCGTCCGATTCTCGCCCAACGGCGCCTCGCAGGGCGTCGAGGACAAGGATCCCGCTTCGGTATTCGTCCCCGCCGCCCGCGAGATGGAGCGGATCGGCCTCGCCTTCATCGAGCTTCGCGAGCAGGGGCCGGAAGGGACGTTCGGCCGCAGCGACCAGGCCAAGATCTCGCCGCAGGTGCGCGCCGCGGTGACGACTCCGCTGATCCTCAACCAGGATTTCACCGCGGCTTCGGCCCAGGCGGCGGTGGGAGCGGGCGTTGCCGACGGCATCGCCTTCGGCCGCCCGTTCATCGCCAACCCCGATTTGCCGGAGCGGATCCGCCTCGGCGCAGCGTGGAATGCGGACGACATGGCGACCTGGTACGCCCAGGGACCGGAAGGCTATACCGACTATCCGACGCTCGAACAGGAGCGCGAGGCGGCGTGACCTATCCTCCCCGAGTTTTCTCGGGGAGGGGGACCGCCGAAGGCGGTGGAGGGGCCGCGCCCCAGGCGGGGGGTTGCGGTAAA
>JAEZFL010000037.1 GCA_023417515.1 Pseudomonadota bacterium
GGCTGATGCACCCCCGCAAACGCACGGCGATGGACCGTGCCTTCGGGCGGCTGCCCGCGGACGCGCCGCTGGTCGAGACGCCGGCCCGCAACCTGCCTCCGGTCGAGTACCGCGACGACCCGCACTACTACAGCCCGAAGGTCTGAGCGCGCGGCGGGCATGCCGGAAAGTGATCTTGATCGTACGATTCGGCTGACCAGCTGTCGTCAGAGAAGAGGTCGCCGACGTGCCCTGGGAGATCTACGCAGCCATCGCACTGTTGCTGCTCGCCGCGTTCGGGCTGGTGTCGCGAGCCATGGCATCGGATGAGGCGGGCCATGTCCGCGGTACCCGCATCGCGATCGGCGCGGGGGCTCTGACCGTTCTGGTGCTGGTCATCGGGTCGACGACGATCGTGTCCACCCGCAACATCGGCGTCGTCACCACCCTCGGCAAGCCGAGCGGCACGCTGGGCAACGGTCTGCACACGAAGGCGCCCTGGCAGTCGGTGACCGAGATGGACGGCGCGATCCAGATCGACAACCACACGGGCGAGTACGCCACCATGGTCCGGCTCGGCAACAACTCCACCGCGTACGTCGACAACAGCGTCCGCTGGCGGATCCAGGCGGCCGCCGCCGACTCCTTGTTCCTGGACTACCGCGACTTCGACAACGTCCGCGAGAACCTGGTCACCCGGGAGCTGCGCGCGGCGCTGAACGAGGTGTTCTCCGATTTCGATCCGCTGGCGCCGGAGAACGTCGAAGGCACCGACGTCCAGGCCCTGGGCAACGACGTCGCCGACAATCTGCGCGCCAAGGTCGGCGACCAGGTCGACATCATCAACGTGATCATCCCGTTGGTCAGCTACGACGAGGCCACCCAGGGCCGGATCAACGCGCTCAACGCAGAGCGGGCCAACACCCGGGTGGCCGAGCAGCGCGCCAAGACCGCCGCGGCCGAGGCGCGGGCCAACGTGATCCTGGCCGGCTCGGTGTCGGACAACCCGAACGTGTTGGTCAGCAAGTGCCTCGACGCGGCAAGGGAAGCCTCGCTCAGCCCGCTGGGCTGCTGGCCGAACACATCAGTGGTACCGACGGTGCCTGCGCGTTAGCGCCGGACACACCGCCCTCCGCCCGTACCACGGCCTCGGCGCTCTGACGCCCGTGGCCCGACCGCAGCAGTACCGTCAGCAGCACGCGGGCCTTCACCGCGGGCAGTTCCCCTGACGGAACGCAGCCCCGCTCAAGCCGATCCAGTTCGGCGCCGGGGGAGCCGTAGGTGCGTTCGAGCACGGCGCCCGCCCGGGTGCGCGAGGCGAAGATCACCGGGATCTCCTGCGCGATGTCACCGAGCACCCGCGCGGCGGCACCGCTGACGTGCCCGCCGCCCAGACCTTCCACCACCAGTCCGCGGTAGCCCGCCCGCGGGACCGCGCGGAACAGATCGGTGTCCTGGTCGAGCGCCGCGGTCAACAACGCGACCCGGACGTCGCCGCCGGCGTCGCTGTCCAGAAGCGGCGGCACGACCGGAGGTGGTTCGCGGCGCAGGAAGGTCGGCCGGCCCTCGTAGAGCACACCGAGGACGCCGCGGTCGCCGGAACCGAACGCGTCGACGCGCTGGGTGTGGGTCTTCTGAACCCACTTCGCAGAGTGGATCTCGTCGTTCATCACCACCACGGCCCCGGCGCTCGCGTGTTCGAGCTCGGGACTGAGTGCCGTGGTGATCGCCGGGGACAGGTTCGCGGCCGCGTCGGAACCGGGGACCGTGGGCGCACGCATGGCCGCGGTGAACACCACCGGGCGGTCCAGCGGTCGCAGCAGGCTCAGTGCGTAGGAGGTCTCCTCCAGCGTGTCGGTGCCCTGGGTGACGACGACGGCGTCCGCGCCCTCGGTTGTCTGCCTGCGGATCTCGTGGCCGAGTCGGGCGATCTCGTCGAAGGTGATCTCGGAGGAGTCGGTCAGGCTCCAGCGCACAGGGCGCAGGTCCACCCCGTCCACGGACACGATGTCGCCGGCGTCGGTACGCGGTACCAGACCGGTCCCGGTGTCGCCGGGTGCGCAGGAGATGGTGCCGCCCATCGAGATCACGGCGACTGTCGGTGCGCCCATCAGCCGACCTGCGGCAGGGACCGCGGCCCCTCGGTGAGCACGTCACAGCCCTCCTCGGTGACCACGACGGTTTCGCTGATCGCGGCACCGGCGGCGAAGAGCAGCATGTGGAAGACCATGCCGGCCTCGAGCTTGCGGTGGGTGCGATGGTCGATGTCAAGTGCGAAATCGCCGGAGGTCGGGTGGAACTGGAGTCCGAGGCCGTAGCCGACGCGGTTCTCGTAGCGGTCGATCAGCCCTGCATCCAGCACCGGGCGGCGGCACAACTCGGCGATATGTGCCGCGGGCACCCCGGGCGCCATCGCCGCGATGGCGGAATCCTGTGCGCTGCGCAGGATGTCGTGCGCACGCAGCAGATCGTCGTCGGGGCGGCCCAGTACGGCCGAGCGCATCTGCTTGGCCCAGTACTGCCGGTAGATGCCGGGCAGCTCGAGGCGCAGCCGGTCACCGGCCTCCAACGTGCGGCCGGTCTGCTGCCCGTGCAGCTGGATCGTGCGCCAGCCGCTGCAGATCGTGCCGCCGAGGCTGCCGAAGAACGAGTCGTGGCCGTGTGCGGCCTGCGCCTGCGCGACGGCGGCGGCGACGTCGAGTTCGGTGGCGCCGACCCGGGCCGCCTGCAGCCCTGCGGTG
>JAEZFL010000091.1 GCA_023417515.1 Pseudomonadota bacterium
CGCCCCCGCGCCCGGGGCGGGGGCCTTCTCTGTTTCTAGCCTTGAAGGGCTGAACGTCTACGGCCCCCATCAAAGTACCACTTTGATGGGAAAACCTTAGTCGCGGTCGCCCGTCAGGAAGGCCGGCGCGAACTCGGGCGCGGGGCCGTCGTCGTTGCCGCCGCCGTCGCGGTCGCGGCGGGGACGGTCGCCGCCGCCTTCGCCACGGGGGCCACGGTCGCCACCACGGTCACGGTCACCGCCGCCACGACCACCACGGTCGCCGCCGCCGCCACCACGGCCGCCACGGCGGTTGCGGTCGCCACGGTCGCGGTCGCCGCCACGGCCGCCTTCGCGGTCGCCGCGGCCTTCACCGCGCGGACGCTCCTCGCGCGGAGGACGGGTGTCCTCCAGCTCGGCGCCGGTCTCCTGGTCGACGACCCGCATCGACAGGCGAACCTTGCCGCGGTTGTCGACCTCGAGCAGCTTGACCTTCACTTCCTGGCCTTCGGACAGGACGTCGCGGACATTCTCGGTGCGCTCGTTGCGGATCTCGGAGACGTGGACGAGGCCGTCCTTGCCGCCCATGAAGTTCACGAACGCGCCGAAATCGACGATGTTGACGACCTTGCCGTCATAGATCTTGCCGACCTCGGGCTCCTCGACGATCCCGGCGATCCACTTGCGGGCCGCCTCGATCTGGCTGACGTCGGACGAGCTGATCTTGATCACGCCCTCGTCGTCGATGTCGACCTTGGCGCCGGTGGTCGCGACGATCTCGCGGATCACCTTGCCGCCGGTGCCGATCACGTCGCGGATCTTGTCCTTGGCGATCTGCATGGTCTCGATTCGCGGCGCGTTGGCCGACAGCTCGGTGCGCGCGGCGCCGAGCGCCTTCGACATCTCGGCGAGGATGTGAGCGCGGCCTTCCTTGGCCTGCTCGAGCGCGGTGCGCATGATCTCCTCGGTGATCCCGGCGATCTTGATGTCCATCTGAAGGCTGGTGATGCCCTCGCTGGTGCCGGCCACCTTGAAGTCCATGTCGCCGAGATGGTCCTCGTCGCCGAGGATGTCGCTCAACACCGCGAAGTCCTTGCCCTCGAGGATCAGGCCCATCGCGATTCCGCTGACCGGGCGGGTGATCGGAACGCCGGCATCCATCAGCGCCAGCGAGCCGCCGCACACCGTCGCCATCGACGAGGAGCCGTTGCTCTCGGTGATGTCGGAGGTGACCCGGATCGTGTAGGGGAATTCCTCGTGGCTCGGCAGGACGCCGTGAAGGGCGCGCCAGGCGAGCTTGCCGTGGCCGACGTCGCGGCGGCTGGGAGCCCCGAAGCGGCCCACTTCACCGACCGAATAAGGCGGGAAGTTATAGTGGAGCATGAAGCGCTGGTAGGAGAGGCCCTCCAGCCCGTCGATCATCTGCTCCGCGTCCTTGGTGCCCAACGTGGTCGTGCAGATCGCCTGGGTCTCGCCGCGGGTGAACAGCGACGAGCCGTGGGTGCGCGGAAGGAAGCCGACCATGGCCTCGATCGGGCGGACCTGGTTGGTCGCTCGGCCGTCGATTCGCTTGCCGTCCTTGAGGATGGCGGTGCGGACGATCTCGGCCTCGAGCTTCTTGACGAGCTTCATGGCGACCATCTGCTGCTGCGGCTCGGCGTCGGCGAAGGCGGCCTTGGCCTTCTCGCGGATCGCGTCGAGCTGCTCGCGGCGGCTGCCCTTGTCGAGCGTGGCATAGGCCGTGGCGATGTCGGCGCCGATCAGGTCCTTGAGCTGCTGCTTCATCGCCGCATTGTCGGCGCCCTGGTCGAGCTCCCACGGCTCCTTGGCGGCCTGCTCGGCAAGGCTGATGATCCCGTCGATGACCTTCTGGCTCGCCTGGTGGGCGAACATGACGGCGCTCAGCATGACCTCTTCCGAAAGCTCCTTGGCTTCGGATTCGACCATCATCACGGCATTGTGGGTGGCGGCGACCATCAGGTCGAGCTCGCCTTCCTTCATCTGCTCCTGGGTCGGGTTGAGGACGAACTCGCCGTCCACCCGGCCGACGCGCGCGGCGCCGATCGGGCCCATGAACGGGACGCCCGAGATGGTGAGGGCGGCCGACGCGGCGATCATCGCCAGAACGTCCGGCTCGTTCTCCCCGTCATAGCTCAGCACCTGGGCAATGACGTTGATCTCGTTATAAAAGCCCTCAGGGAAGAGGGGGCGAATGGGCCTGTCGATGAGGCGGCTGGTCAGCGTTTCCTTTTCGGTCGCGCCGCGCTCGCGCTTGAAGAAGCCGCCCGGGATGCGCCCGGCCGACGAGAATTTTTCCTGATAGTGGACGGTGAGCGGGAAGAAGTCCTGTCCCGGCTTCACGGCTTTCGCGGCGGTCACCGCGCACAGGACGACGGTGTCGCCCAGACGCGCCAGAACGGCGCCGTCGGCCTGACGCGCAACGCGCCCGGTCTCGAGGGAGAGCGTCTTGCCGCCCCACTCGATTTCAACCTTCTTGGTATCGAACATGTGATTTCCTTCAAACACCCGCAGCCGGATGCTGCGGGGGCCTCTTGGTGCGGGAATGATCCCCGCTTGGTCGGACCCCTAATGGTCCAGACCGCCGCACCGCCGAATTGCGGGCGCCGGATATGCGAAGCGGCCCACGCGGGGCCGCTCCTTGAATTACTTGCGAAGACCGAGCTTCGCGATGAGCTGCTGGTAGCGCTCCTGGTCCGTGCGCTTGAGATAATCGAGCAGGGACCGGCGCTTGTTGACCAGCATGAGCAGGCCGCGGCGCGAATGGTTGTCCTTGGCGTGCGTCTTGAAATGCTCGGTCAGGTTGACGATGCGCTCGGTGAGGATCGCGACCTGGACCTCGGGCGAGCCGGTGTCGCTGGAGCCGCGGCTGTTGTCCTTGATCAGTTCCTGCTTGCGCTCGGCGGTAATCGACATCGTCCATTCCTTTCAAACTAGAGGTTGAAGCCGCGGACCACCCGAAGGACTCCTTCGGAGCACTCCACGAGCGCGACCGGAACATCGTCCAGAAGTGCAAGATGGAGGCCTGGCCTTGCGGCTGACCCGGTCGGCTGCTGCCCAGCACGGAGCGACGCGGCCTCTCGGGGTGTGACGGTCAGAGCCGGGATGTCGTCCAGCCCCGCCGCCAGAGGCAACAATGCCTCTTCAAGCCGCCGCGCCTTAGCGAGATCGGCCAATTTGTCCAGCGAAATCGCCGCGGCGAGCGTGAATGGCCCCGCCTTGGTCCTGCGCAACATGGTGACGTGACCGACCGTGCCCAAGGCATGCGCGATGTCGCGGGCGAGCGAGCGGATATAGGTGCCCTTGGAGACGCGAGCGGAGAGAGTGATTTCGCCAAGCCCATCCTCGTCATTCCAGCGAAAGCTGGAATCTCCCTGACCTTCCAGCCCGCCGGAAGAAGAAGTGAGATCCCAGCTTGCGCTGGGATGACAAAAGGTGAGCTGCTGGATGGTGACCGCCCGCGTCGCCAGCCTCACCTCCGCGCCGGCGCGGGCGAGGTCGTAGGCGCGCTTGCCGTCGACCTTCAGCGCCGAATAAGCCGGCGGGACCTGCTCGATGGGGCCGGTGAAAAGCGGCAGCACCGCCTCCACCTCGGGCAGCGTCGGCCGGCGCCCGGACGTCGCCACCACCTTGCCCTCGGCATCGAGCGTGTCGGTCTCCTCGCAGAAACGGATGGTGAAATCATAGGCCTTGTCGGCGTCGAGCATGCGCCCGCTGAGCTTGGTCGCCTCGCCGAGGGCCACCGGAAGCACCCCGCTCGCCAGCGGATCGAGCGTTCCGCCATGGCCGACCTTGACCTTGGCATAGCCGCCGTCGCGGAGCGCGCGCTTTACCGCGCCGACGATCTGGGTCGAGCCGGGGCCGACCGGCTTGTCGATGATCAGCCAGCCATGCATTTCAGGAATTGTCGTTGATCGGGGAGAGGGTCAGCCGAAGCTGCCGTTCCTCGGCCTCCCTGAGCCGCTCCATGAAATGCCGCCGGCACAAAGCGATGTAGCGGTCGTTGCCGCCGATCTCGGTCTGCTCGCCGGCCTTCACCGCCCGCCCCTCGGCATCGACGCGCAGGTTCATCGTCGCCTTGCGACCGCACTCGCAGATCGCCTTCAGCTCGACGAGGCTGTCGGCGAGCGCGAGCAAAGCCCCGCTGCCCTCGAACAGATTGCCCTGGAAGTCGGTGCGCAAGCCGTAGGCGAGAACCGGAATCTTGAGCTCGTCGCAGATGCTGGCGAGCTGCAACACCTGATCACGGGTGAGGAACTGCGCCTCGTCGACCAGGATGCAGTCGACCGGCCGCTTCTTGATCTCGGCCTCGACCTCGGCGCGAAGGTCGGTCGCCGCTTCATAGGTATGCGCCGCCGCCTCGAGGCCGATTCGCGACCCGATCGTGCCGCAGCCGACGCGGTCGTCGAACGCGGCGGTGTAGAGCATCGTCTGCATCCCCCGCTCGCGATAGTTGAAGTCCGCCTGAAGCAGGGTCGTCGATTTCCCCGCATTCATCGACGCATAATAGAAATAGAGCTTGGCCATGAAATCCCCGCTTAGCGCGCCCGCCACTCGTCGGCGAGGATCGAGAACAGCACCGTGTCGCGGACATGCCCCGTCCATGTGACGCGGTCGGCGCGAAGCACCCCTTCGCGGACTCCGCCGATCTTCGCCATCGCCGCCTGGCTGCGCTGGTTGCGCGCGTCGACGCGGAACTCGATGCGGCGGAAGCCGCAGTCGATGGCCCGCCGCATCATCAGCTCCTTCACGCGCCGGTTGAACCCGGTCCCGCGCAGCCGCGGCACATAATAAGTGTTGCCTATCTCCAGCACGCCGCGCTCCGGCTCGATGCCGATATAGGCGCTCATGCCGACCATCTCGCCGCCGAGCAGGATCGCGAACGCCCGCCAGTTCGGCCGCGAGCGCAGCAGCTCGAAGCTCGCGTCGAAATGCTCCGGTCCATAGGAGATCGCGTAGATCGACCAGACGTCCGGATCCTCGGCGCAGGCCGCCTTCAGCGCCGCGCGGTGATCCTCGCGCAACGGCTCGATGAGGAGGTCGCCATCGGCCATTGGCGCCGCGAGATCAGAATGCGGCATAGGCCCCGTCCGGCGGAAGATCGGTGATGTCGCCAGCGTCCGCGCGAACCGAGTCCGGATCGATCCGCCCGCTTTCGACCTCCCCGATCATCCACAGCGGCTCCCACGCGCCCGCGATGGCGAAGTCGCCGGCGCCGCGGCGAACCAGGCAGGCGTCGGCCGGAGCATAGGCGACAAGCGCGACTCGCCTGCCGTCGCTGCTCCAGCGGCGGCCGGACGCCCGCACCTCGCCCCCGCGGCCGAGGCAGGGAAAGCGGCGCACCATCTCGCGGCTCGCCTCGGCGAAGAGCGCCGATCGCTCGACGACGCTTCGGTTGACGATCTGGAACAGGCGCAGCCGCTCCTCGCCGCGGCCGAGCGCATGATTGACGAAGAACCAGTCCGAACCCGGCGACCATTCGAGGACGAATGGTATGCCGTCGGCGAGGGTCGCGATGTCGTCGATGGTGCGGCCGTCGGGGCCGGCCAGGCGCACATTGCCCGTGCCTGCGATCATCTCGACTCCCCAGCGCCCGTTCGGGGCGATCGAACGTCCGGCGCAGTCGGGCTGGAAGGCATAGGCACTGGCGCCGGGCTGGCGGCCCACGGCGCTGCAGTCGACGTTGCGAGCGCGCCCGCGATCGCTTCGCTTCGCAGGCCTGGTCTGTCCGTCCTGGGGCAGCGCCAGGACAGGCGTTCCGTCCCGGTTGAGCGGCACGAACCGAAGCATCCAGGCGGGGACATTGCCGGTCGCGAGCGCGCCGAAAAGGACCATGACCGCCGCGGTGCAGAGGGCCGCCCGGGTATGGAGAGACTGCGCCATCGCCCGACTATGCCCCGGCCCGTCCGGGCTTTGAAGAGCGGCTAGTCCTCGCCTTCGCCAAGATCGCGCGCGACCTTGGGATCGCGCAACAGGCTGTCGATCCGGCTGCCCTCGTCGAAGCTCTCGTCGGGCAGGAATTTGAGGCGCGCCGCATATTTGGTGTTCACGCGGCGGGCGACCTGGCCTTGCAGATAGGCCGTGTTGGTGCGCAGCGCCTTGATCACCGCCGCCTCGTCCGTGCCGAGCAATGGCTTCACGAACACGGTGGCATGGCGAAGGTCGGGCGACATGCGCACCTCGGTCACCGACACGGGATGGCTGGCGAGCACGTCGTCATGGACGTCCCCGCGCATCAGGATCTCCGACAGGGCATGGCGCACCTGCTCGCCGACGCGGAGCAGACGGACCGAGCGGTTTTCGGGGGTGTCGTTGTGACGCATAGCTCATCCTTCGTCCCTCTCCCTGCAGGGGAGAGGGAGGGGCCCACCGCCGTCAGGCGGTG
>JAEZFL010000117.1 GCA_023417515.1 Pseudomonadota bacterium
CGCCCCCCCTCCGCTGACCAAACGGCCCCCCGGAGCGCCCGGGGGCGCCTCCCTCGCAATCACGCGCCGGGCTTAGCGCAGCGGGTGAATGGCGATGACCTGGTTGGTTCGCGCGTCGATCTCGTAGACGCGCTGGCCGTCAGAGCGGAAATAGACGTCGCCGCGGCTCTGATAGCTGGTGCTCGGGGCCGGGCGGAGCACGCTTCCGATCGTGCCCGTGATCAGGTCGCCGACCCGAAGGCCACCGTTGCCGAGGATGCTGCCGAGGATGTTGCCACCCAAGCCGCCGCCGCCCAGCACACTACCCAACACACCGCCGAGGACGTTGCCGACGCCGCTATTGCTGGTCGACGGGACCGGCACGTACGGGCCGCCCTGGCCGTAATAGCCGTTGTTCACGGTCACCGGCCGGCCATATTGGTCGTAGGTGTAACCCTGCGCCTGGATCGGCCGCCCATATTGATCGTAGCGAACGCCGCTATTGCCATAGGCATAGCCGTTGCCCGGCTGGGTATAGCCATAAGCGTAGCCGCCGCCCGCGACCTGGATCTGCTGGCTCAGATTGCCGACGCGCTGCTGAAGCAGGTTCCATTCCTGGCTGCTGATGCCGTTGGCCGCATATTGCGCCCGCAGGCGCGTCAGAGTGCGGATTTCCTGGCGCAAACGGCGGCGCTCGGCCGCGTCGATCGTGCCCGCGCGGACGCCGGCATTGAGCTGGGTCTGGAGCTGCGCGATTTGGTTCTGGACCGTGGCGTTGGCATTGGCGCTGCTGGTCACATAGGTCTGGGCATGCGCTTCGACCGCGACAGTCGCGACCGGGATCGCCGCAAGGGTGATAAGAAGGCGCTTCATCGTTCATACTCCCACAACGCCCCCTCGCGCCGTGTGGGATGCAAAACGGATGAAGCCAGAGAGCGTTTCTTCGGGGCGGTTGTGAAGACCCGCAAAGTCGAGCCTTCGCATTCACTTGGGCGCTTGTGGCGAACGGTTCGGCGTTACTTGCGCCAGGATGAACGAACGGCGCCCTAATCGACCCGCGACAATGCCGGCGCTGGATCGCTGGCCGGGAAGCTCTCGTCGACCGCCTCGTCGACCCGGTCCCAGCTCTTGGGCGGATCGCGCATGGCGCCCGGCCCCGCGCTGCGGGTCGCATTGACGTCGCTGCTGCTGACATGATCCTCGCGCGCGCTGACCGTCGGCGCATGGCGGTCGCCACCGCCGCTGAGCCGGCGGAACAAGGTGACGAGACCGTAGCCTGCCGCCGCGGCGCCGATCGTGGCGAGGATCGCGGTGGTGCGGTTGCGTTCCATGGGCGTTAACCCCTCGTGAAGGTCGTGGTTGGTTGCGGTGGATGAACAATCGGGGTGACGCGCCGGTTCCGCCGCCCTAACCACCTATGGACAAGGAAAGGCCGCGTTGAACGAGACCGAGACATTGTCGCCCGCAATCCCGGGCGAGCTGGAGGAAGCGACCCGCCGGCTGCTCGACAAGGCGTGCGAGCGCGACATCAGCCTGGCCACCGCCGAGAGCTGCACAGGCGGCATGCTGGCCTCGCTGCTGACCGACGTTCCCGGCGTCGCGCACGCCTTCGAGCGCGGCTTCGTCACCTATACCGACGAATCCAAGAACGAGATGCTCGACGTGCCCAGGGAGCTCCTCAAGGAGAAGGGCGCGGTGTCGAAGGAGGTGGCGATCGCAATGGCCGAGGGCGCGCTGGAACGGTCGCGAGCGAACATGGCGCTGGCCGTCACCGGCTTCGCCGACAAGGGCGAGGAGCCGGGCCTGGTCCACTTCGCCTGCGCCCGCGCCGGCCGCCGGACCGCCCACCGCGAGGAGCATTTCGGCCCGATCGGCCGCGGCCCGACGCGGATCGAATGCCTGCGCGTCGGAATCGAGATGATGACGGAGATGCTGTGATGGCGGCTGACGCGAACGTGATCGAGGCGCTTCCGTTCGAGTCGATCCACCGTCACGGCTTCGTCCGCGTCGCCGCCGCAAGCCCCTGCGCCTCGTCGGGGGACGTCCCCTTCAACGTCGACCAGACCATCGCGCTGGCCCGGGAGGCGCATCACCGCGGAGTCGACCTCGCCGTGTTCCCCGAGCTCAACATCTCCTCCTACGCGGTCGACGATCTCCACCTCCAGGACGCCTTCCTCGACGCGGTCGAGCGCGGCATCGCGCGGCTCGCCTCCGAGACGGCGGATGTGAACACGGTGCTTCTGGTCGGCGCGCCGCTGCGCCGCAGCGGCCGGCTCTACAATTGCGGCCTCGCACTGTCGCGCGGCCGAATCCTCGGGGTCGTTCCGAAATGCTTCCTGCCCAATTACCGCGAATATTATGAGAAGCGCTGGTTCGCCTCGGGCATCGGCACCGAGGGGCTGACGATCCGGGTGGCCGGCCAGGACGTGCCGTTCGGACCGGACCAGATCTTCGCGGCGGAAACGCTGTCCGACTTCATCTTCCACATCGAGATTTGCGAGGATTATTGGGCGCCTCAGCCGCCCTCGACCAACGGCGCGATGGCCGGCGCTCTGATCCTCACCAACCTCTCGGCCTCGAACATCACCATCGGCAAGGCCGACGAGCGCAAATTGCTCTGCGCCGCGCAGGCGAGCCGCTGCCACGCCGCCTACGTCTATTCCGCCTCGGGGCCGGGCGAGAGCACGACCGACCTCGCCTGGGACGGCCAGGGCTCGGTCTACGAGCTCGGCGAGCTGCTCGCCGAGACCGGCCGCTTCGACCGCGGCAACGAGCTGGCGATCGCCGACATCGACGTCCAGCGCCTCCGCCTCGAGCGGATGCGCAACGGCACGTTCAACGACAATGCCCGCGCCGCCGGCCATCCCGAGAAAAGCTTCCGGGTCGTCACCTTCGACCACGCCGTCGCCGACCGCGACATCGGCTTCGAGCGGATCCTCCGCCGCTTCCCCTATGTGCCGAACCGCGCCGACCAGCTCGACCAGGATTGCTACGAGGCGTTCAACATCCAGATCCAGGGCCTCGCCAAGCGCTTCCAGACGACCAGCGGCAAGCACCTGGTGATCGGCGTGTCGGGCGGGCTCGATTCCACCCACGCCCTCATCGTCGCCGCCAAGGCGTGCGACTGGCTCGGAATCTCGCGCTCGACCATTCTTGGCTACACCATGCCCGGCTTCGCCACCGGCGAGAGCACCAAGTCCAACGCCTGGGCACTGATGCGAGCGCTCGGAATCGAGGCGGCCGAGATCGACATCCGCCCCGCCGCGACCCAGATGCTGAAGGACATGGGCCACCCGTTCGCCAAGGGCGAGCCGGTCTATGACGTGACCTTCGAGAATGTGCAGGCGGGCCTCAGGACCGACTATCTCTTCCGCCTCGCCAACCATCGCGGCGGCTTCGTCGTCGGCACCGGCGACCTCAGCGAGGTCGCGCTCGGCTGGTCGACCTACGGCGTCGGCGACCAGATGAGCCATTACGGCGTCAATGCCGGCGTCCCGAAGACCCTGATCCAGTATCTCGTTCGCTGGGCGATCGCGTCGAACCAGTTCGACGCCGTGACCGACCAGGTGCTCCAGGCGATCCTCGACACCAAGATCTCGCCCGAGCTGGTGCCCGCCGACGACAAGAGCGGCATGCAGAGCACCGAGGAGCGGATCGGCCCCTACGAGCTGCACGATTTCATCCTCTATCACACTTTGCGGACCGGCCAGCCGCCGTCCAAGGTCGCCTTCATGGCCTGGCAGGCCTGGAAGGACGCGACGGCGGGCCTGTGGCCGATCGACTAT
>JAEZFL010000128.1 GCA_023417515.1 Pseudomonadota bacterium
GGCGACGTCCGCCCTCGCGGTCCTCACGGTCCTCGCGGTCTTCGCGTGCACGGCGCTGCGGAGCAGGCTCGGCCTCGGCCTCTTCCTCCTCGGCCTCGTCCTCGATCTCCTCGTCCTCGACCTCGTCGGCCTCGTCGAGCATCGGCGTGGCGACCGCGGCGGGGCGGAAGCTCGGCGGCGGCCCCATCGACTCGACGCTCATCCGGGCGCCCTCGAGGGCCTCGTCGATGACGACCTCAATCTGGACGCCGTAGCGCGCCTCGACCTCGCCGATCTCCGAGCGCTTCTTGTTCAACAGGTAGATCGCCGCCTCGCGGCCGGCGCGAAGCCGGATGATCGAGCCGCGGCCGCGCGCGGCCTCGTCCTCGAGCATTCGCAGCGCCGACAGGCCCGCCGACGATGCGGTGCGCATCAGGCCGGTGCCCTCGCAATGCGCGCACGGCTTGGTCGATGCTTCGAGCACGCCGGTGCGCAGGCGCTGGCGGCTCATCTCCATCAGCCCGAAGGACGAGATCCGGCCGACCTGGATCCGGGCGCGGTCGTTCTTCAGCGCCTCATTCATCGCCTTCTCGACCTTCCGGATATGGCCGTTCGATTCCATGTCGATGAAGTCGATGACGACGAGTCCGGCCATGTCGCGAAGCCTCAGCTGGCGCGCGATCTCCGCCGCCGCCTCGAGGTTGGTCGCATAAGCGGTCTGCTCGATATTGTGCTCGCGGGTGGAGCGGCCCGAGTTGATGTCGATCGACACCAGGGCCTCGGTCGGGTTGATGACCAGATAGCCGCCCGACTTCAGCTGGACGACCGGCTGGTACATGCCCGACAGCTGGTCCTCGACCCCGTAGCGCTGGAACAGAGGCACCGGGTCGACATATTGCTTCACCCGCCGGACATGGCTCGGCATCAGCAACTTCATGAAGGCGCGGGCGTGGCGATAGCCCTCGTCGCCCTCGACCTGGATCTCGTCGATGTCGCGGCTGTAGATGTCGCGGATCGCGCGCTTGATGAGGTCGCTGTCCTGGTAGATCAAGGCCGGCGCTTCCGACTTCATCGTCGTCTCGCGGATCTCGTCCCACAGGCGGGCGAGATAGTCGAAGTCGCGCTTGATCTCGGTCTTGGTGCGCGACAGGCCCGCGGTGCGCACGATGATTCCCATCGTCGACGGCAGGTTGAAGTCGGCCATGATCTGCTTGAGGCGCTTCCTGTCGGCGCCGTTGGAGATCTTCCGCGAGATGCCGCCGCCGTGCGACGTGTTCGGCATCAGCACGCAATAGCGGCCGGCGAGGCTCAGATAGGTGGTCAGAGCCGCGCCCTTGTTGCCGCGCTCTTCCTTGACGACCTGGACGAGAAGCACCTGGCGGCGCTTGATGACGTCCTGGATCTTGTAGCGGCGCCTGAGGTTCTGGCGCTTGCGGCGAAGAGTCTCGACGGCGCTCTCGTCGCTGCCATTCTCGGCTTCCTTGGGCGCCGGGGCCTCGCCTTCGCCCTCGCCTTCACCTTCCTCGTCCTCGGAGCGCTCCTGGCCGGGATCCTCGTCGATCTCGACGACGCTGGCGTCGCCCTCCTCGTCATCCTCGCGGTCGAGCTCGGCGGCGCGCAGCCGCGCTTCCTCCTCGGCATGCTCCATCTCCTCGCGGAGCAAAGCCTCGCGGTCCTCGCGCGGGATCTGGTAATAATCGGGGTGGATTTCGCTGAAGGCCAGGAAGCCGTGGCGGTTGCCGCCATAATCGACGAACGCCGCCTGGAGCGACGGTTCGACCCTGGTTACCTTGGCGAGATAGATATTCCCTTTGAGCTGCTTGTGCTCGGCGGATTCGAAGTCGAATTCCTCGATCCGGTTACCTTTTACCACCGCGACCCGGGTTTCCTCCGGGTGGCGCGCGTCGACCAGCATGCGCATTGTCATTATGATGTCTCCACGCGCGCACCCATGGCTGTGACAGCAAGGGGCGCACGCGCTCGATTGTGGACGGCCGCGCGGCAAATGGCAGCGGCGCGGACGAAGTCCGGTTGCTAAGAAATTCGGTTGATGAAGCTGCGGTGCGGCGGCCGGTTTGAGAGACCGGCAAAGTGCCCCAAGCGTGCGGGCCCGCGGGAGCGGGTCGCATCAGCTCAGTGGGGAAATGCCTCATGCAGCGGTGAACCTAAACGAAACTGCGTCGCGAGCGGTGAGCCGCGGGTATCTTTCCCTGGGCTGCACGTCGGACTAGGCTTGCTAGCATCCATGTGGGGGGCGGGCAACTGCCTGGCAACGGCGAAAGCGGGAAAATGGCCGGATTGAGGCGGATACAAGGGGTTGCGGAGAAACCGCGCTCGGCATGACCTGGCTCGTCGCGATCCTTCTCTCGCTGTTCGGCCTCGGCCAGCCCGGCGATCCCGACGCGGGCGCGGCCGGCGGCGGCGTGACCCTGCCGATCGAGGCCAGCGCGGCCGACACGCCCCTCCCCGCGCTCACCGAGGCGCGCGGCGACGACCCTCCCGTGGTGGTGATCGATCCCGGCCACGGCGGCCGCGACCCCGGCGCCCCGGCTGCGATGGCCGGCCTCCACGAGAAGCAGGTCACCCTCGCCCTCGCCCGCGCCATCCGCGACGAGCTCGCCGCCTCGGGCCGGGTCCGCGTCGCCCTGACCCGCGACGACGACCGTTTCATCCCCCTCGAGGGCCGCTACTCGATCGCCCGCCGTCTCGGCGCCGATTTGTTCATCTCGCTCCACGCCGACGCCGCGCCGAGCAACGACGCCGCCCGCGGCGCCACCATCTATACTTTGTCCGAAGTCGCCTCCGACCGCGAGGCCGCCCTCCTCGCCGACCAGCAGAATGCGTCCGACGCGATCGGCGGCGTGACGATGAGCCGCGACCCCAACGTCAACCTGATCCTGGTCGACCTCACCCAGCGCGAATCGATGGAAGCGAGCGCCCGCTTCGCGCAGATCCTCCACCGCGAGGCCGCGTCGACCATCCGCTTCCAGCCCGACTGGCACCGTTTCGCCGCTTTCATCGTGCTGAAGGCCCCCGACATCCCGTCGGTCCTGTTCGAGAGCGGCTACGTCACCAACGCCGAGGACGTCGCCTACCTGACCTCCCCCGAAGGCCGCCAGCAGATCGCCACCGGCCTCCGCCGAGCCATCGAGGCGCATTTCGCCAGGCGGTTCCTCACCCGTCAGGCGGGGACGTAGGTCAGCCTGATCACGTCCTCGCCCATCGGCTCGCTGGCCGCCAGGCGAAGCCGCGGCCGCGACCCGGCGAAATAGGGATCGCCGCCGCCGAGCACGACCGGGTGGAGATAGATCCGATAGGCGTCGATCAGCCCGAGCACGGTCAGGCTGCGCGCCAGCTTCGGCCCGCCGACCTCGACCTCCCCGTCGACCTCGGCCTTGATCGCGCGCATCGCCCCTTCGAGATCGTCCCCGACGGGCGTCGCATTGGGTCCGACCGACGCCAGCGAGCGCGACACCACCCATTTGTGCTGGCGCCGCCACGCCTCGGCGAACTCGCGTTCCGGCGCGTCCCACTCGGGATGGTCCTCGTCCCAGTAGCGCATGATCTCATACAGCCGGCGCCCATAGACGCCCCCTGCCTGCTCGCGCGCCTGCTCGATGAAGTGCCGGAACAGCCCCGGCCCCGGCGCGAACGCATCATGATCGACATAGCCGTCGAGCGACTGGTTCATCCCGAAGACAAGCTTGGCCATTCGCAACCTCTCCGCTCTGTCCGGCCACGATAACGCCGGTCACCGCGCGGCGTCAGCCCCGGCCGACAGCACCTTCATTGACAAGATCGCGCGCCCGGCATTTGATGACACCACCATCAACGGGAAGGGGGTTCTCGACGTGGCAACCACATTCAGGAAGGTCATCCCTGTGCCGGCCGCTCTTCTTGCGGTCGCCGTCCTGGCATCGTGCGGCGGAGACGGCAATGCCGGCGCGGAGGGCGCCGCGAACGGCAGCGCGGCCACCCCGACCGCCCAGGCGACCCCTCTGTTCCCGGACAATTTCAAGGGCGTGTGCTCCGGAGCCACGGTTTCGGCCGCGACCGCCTACGACCCGGCCGCCACGACCCACAAGGCTCTCTATTTCGCGTCCTACCGGGATGATCTCACCGATCGGTCGAGCTCGCTTCCGGCCGACTGGACCGTGCAATTCTCGCCAGAGGGCGACGCCTTGCGGGCCGTCGACCTCGTCGTTTGCGCCCGGCGCACCGCCGCGCGCGAGGCGCGCATCTGCGACGGCTATCAGAATGACGGCAGGGCGACGCAGAACAGGGTCCGCTGGCATACCGCGACCTACGACCTTTCGGTCCGCGAGGCGCGCACGGGCCGGGAGCGGGCGAAGACGACGCTCGAGGCGACCGATTCCATCTGTCCCATGTTCATGAATTTCGACGGCGAATCGGACACGGTCGACGCCTACGCCTCGCCCTCGGACACCGCCGTCGCCGATTTCGTGAGGCCGCACATCAACCGCTAGAGGTCGCTTGCCCGGCCCCGTCGAAAAGCCGTCCGCGGACTTTCGACGAACTGCGGTTCCTCCGCGCTTCCCGGCTCGGCGAGCTTCCGCTAAACCGCTGGCCAAATGGCAGATGCAGACACTTCGACCGAACGGCTGACGCTCCGGCGCGGCGGCCTCGCCCGCTTCACCGACTGGACCCGCGAGCTGGGCGACAGATACGCGCCGAAGACCGAGCGGCTCCGCGCGGCGGCCGGCACCCGCTGGTTCAAGGTGCTCGCCATCCTCGCGCTTCTGCCGTTCGTCGCCTACGCGGCCTTGTGGCTGATCTTCGCCCGCGACCTGCCCTCGGCCTCGACCCTTCTCGAATATCAGCCGGCGCTTCCCTCCTATGTCCGCGACGTCAACGGTGCGACGGTGCAGAGCTTCGCGCGCGAACGCCGGGTCCAGCTCGCTTATGACGAATATCCGCAGCAGCTGATCGATGCCTTCGTCTCGTCGGAGGACCGCACCTTCTTCAGCCACAACGGAATCGACTGGCCCGGAACGATCGGCGCGGTGTTCGACTATGCCAGCAAGGCCGGCAGCGGCGAGCGCGCCCGCGGCGGCTCGACCATCACCCAGCAGGTCGCCAAGAATCTGATCCTCGGCGACGAATATTCGGTCACCCGCAAGATCCGCGAGGCCTTCCTCGCCCGCCGCATCGAGGCGACCCTGACCAAGGAGCAGATCCTCGAGCTCTACCTCAACCAGATCTTCCTCGGCCGCAACGCCTATGGCGTCCAGGCCGCGGCGCGCGCCTATTTCGACAAGGACGTCCACCAGCTCGCGCTCCACGAGATCGCGTTCATCGCCGGCCTTCCCCAGGCGCCGAGCACCTATGAACCGCGGCGCAACCTCGAAATGGCGACCGCGCGCCGCAATTACGTGCTCGCCCAGATGGAGCGGAACGGCAAGATCACCGCCGCCCAGCGTGCCGAGGCCGAGGCCCAGCCGCTGGTCACCGTCGACGGCCCGAGCACCGCGGTCCGCAATGTCGGCGGCTATTATATGGAGGAGGTCCGCCGCCAGCTCATCCAGCAGTTCGGCGAGAATGCCGAGGCGGGCCCCAACAGCGTCTATGCCGGCGGCCTGTGGGTGCGCACCGGCTACGATCCGGTCATGCAGCAGGCCGCCGAGACCGCGCTCCGCGACGGCCTTCGCCGCTACGAAGCCGGCCGCGGCTGGCGCGACCCGGGCCTGTCGATCGACGTCGACGGCAATTGGCGCCAGCAGCTCGCCATCGCCCAATTCGGGGTCGGCTATGACGATTGGCGCTCCGCCGTAATCCTGTCGAAGAGCGGCGATTCCGCCCGCATCGGCTTCGTCGACGGCACCACCGGCACCTTGCCCGCAAGCCTCGCCTCGATGCCCAAGCGCGGCACTGGCCAGAGCGCGTTCAGCGCGCTTCGCCCCGGCTCGATCGTCGCGGTCGAGCAGGAAGGCAGCAACTGGGCACTGCGCTCGATCCCCGAGGTCGGCGGCGGAATGGTCGTCGAAGAAGTCGGCACCGGCCGGATCCGCGCCATGCAGGGCGGCTGGGACGTGCGCGGCTCCAACTTCAACCGCGCCACCCAGGCCCAGCGCCAGCCGGGCTCGACCTTCAAGCCGATCGTCTATGCCGCGGCGCTCGCCGACGGCGGGATGACCCCCGCCTCGATCATCCTCGATGCGCCCTTCTGCACCAATGACGGCACCACCAATAAGTGCTTCCGCAACTTCTCGGGGGGCTATGCCGGCCCGCAGACCATGCGCTGGGGCCTCGAGCAGTCGCGCAACCTGATGACGGTGCGCGCCGCCAACCAGGTCGGCATGGACCGGGTCATCCGCCTCGCCCGCAACATGGGCGTCGGCGACTATCGCAGCACGCCCTATCTGTCGCTCGCCCTCGGCGCCGGCGACACCACGGTGGCGGCGATGACCCACGCCTTCGCGACCTTCGCCAATCACGGCCGCTCGGTGACTCCGCACCTCATCGACTATGTCCAGGACCGCAACGGCCGGGTGATCTTCCGCGCCGACAATCGCTGCCAGCAGATGGGCAATTGCAACGCTCCGGACTGGGACGGCCGCGCCATGCCGCGCCCCCCGGTCGCCGGCCGCCAGGTCGTCGACCCGCTCACCGCCTACCAGGTCGTCCACATGCTCGAAGGCGTGGTCGAGCGCGGCACCGCCACCCGGCTGCGCGTGCTCGATCGGCCCCTGTTCGGCAAGACCGGAACGACCACCGGCCCGACCAACGTCTGGTTCGTCGGCGGCTCGGCCGACATCGTCGCGGGCGTCTACATGGGCTTCGACCAGCCGCGCCCGATGGGCGGCTACGCGCAGGGCGGCACGCTCGCCGCGCCGATCTTCCAGGCGTTCGCGGAAACGGCGTTCGAAGGCATGCCGGTGGTTCCGTTCCGCGCCCCGGCCGGAATCCGGATGGTCCGCATCGACCGCCGCACCGGCCGCCGGGTCCAGGGCGCCTGGCCGTCGGGCGAGGACCCGCGCGCCGCGGTCATCTGGGAAGCGTTCAAGCCGGAGAGCGAGCCGAGGCGCACCATCCAGAGCCAGGAGGTCCAGCTCGCCGCCGAGCAAAGCCGCCGCCGAGCCCCCGCCGCCACCCGCTCGACCAACCAGTCGACCGAACGAAGCCCCGACAGCACCTTCTTGCAAGACCAGGGCGGCATATATTAGCGAACCCACCGCTCGTCCCGAGCGAAGTCGAAGGACCCGTTCGAGCGAAGGCGAGAACATCCGGTTCGACAGCTCACCACTCTCGGCACCAGCCGGGAGGATGTCTCGACTACGCTCGACAATGAGCGGACTCTTTTGAGGAACTGACCGATGCGCGCCGAAGCGCAAGCTTATGCCGACCAGATCAATTCCGCGCTCTCCCTGCTGCGCCGCTTCCTCGACTGGGACCGCGCTCTGGCGAGGCTCGACGAGCTCAATGCGCGCGTCGAGGACCCGACCCTGTGGGACGACCCCAAGGCGGCCCAGGAGGTGATGCGCGAGCGCCGCCGCCTCGACGAGGCGATCGGCGCCGCACGGGCGATCGAAAAGGAGCTCGCCGACACCGTCGAGCTGCTCGAAATGGCCGACGCGGAGGGCGACGAGGACCTCGCCGACGACGCGGTCAAGTCGCTCGCCAAGCTCGCCGAGCGCGCCGAGCAGGACAAGGTCACCGCTCTTCTCGCCGGCGAGGCCGACGCCAACGACACCTATGTCGAGATCAACGCCGGCGCCGGCGGCACCGAGAGCAACGACTGGGCCGGCATGCTCTCGCGCATGTACCAGCGCTGGGCCGAGCGCCGCGGAATGAAGGTCGAGCTGGTGGACAGCCATCCGGGGGAGCAGGCCGGGATCAAGTCCGCGACCCTGCTCCTCAAGGGCGAGAATGCCTATGGCTATGCCAAGACCGAGAGCGGCGTTCACCGCCTCGTGCGGATAAGCCCCTATGACAGCTCGGCGCGGCGCCACACCAGCTTCGCATCCGTGTGGGTCTATCCCGTGGTCGACGACGACATCGACATCGACGTCAACGAATCCGACCTCAAGATCGACACCTACCGCTCGTCCGGCGCGGGCGGCCAGCACGTCAACACCACCGACAGCGCTGTGCGCATCACCCACGTTCCGAGCGGAATCATCGTCGCCTGCCAGAACCAGCGAAGCCAGCACAAGAACCGCGCCGAGGCGATGAAGATGCTGAAGGCGCGGCTCTACGAGGCCGAGCTCCAGAAGCGCGAGGCCGAGGCGAGCGCGGTGAACGCAACCAAGACCGACATCGGCTGGGGCCACCAGATCCGCTCCTACGTCCTCCAGCCCTACCAGCTCGTGAAGGACCTGCGCACCGGGGTCACCTCGACGGCGCCAGGGGACGTGCTCGACGGCGACCTCGACCGCTTCATGGCCGCGGCCCTCTCGCAGCGAGTCACCGGCGAGAAGGTCGACGTGGAGGACGTCGACTGAGCCGGGGTGGACAATTCTTCGATGGAATGCCTAATCCGCTCATGTCGAGCGAAGTCGAGACATCCTGCCGAGCGCAGTCGAGGCGCAACCCAGTTCTCGGCTGCGCTCGAACCGCTCCCTGGACCTCGCTCGGGATGAGCGGATACGGGATGTCTGCTTGAACCGCCTCGCCCCCCTCCTCGTCCTGGCCTTGGCCGCCGGTTGCCGCGAGCAGCCGGAGGCGTCGCCGTTCCCGGAGCCGCACCGTCCGGTCGCACCGATCGTGTCGCCGCGCTACATGGACGAGGACGCCCGCGACAGCGTCGGCGAGTTCGAGACGGTCACCCGCCTCGCCGAGATCCGCCAGGGCATGTGGATCGCCGACATCGGCGCCGGCGAGGGCTATTATACGGTGCGTCTGTCGCCGATGGTCGGCCCGCGCGGCCGCGTGCTGGCCCAGGACATCATGCCCGAGACGATCCAGGCGCTCGCCCGCCGGGTCCAGCGCGAGCGGCTCGACAATGTCGCCCTGAAGCTCGGCCAGCCCAACGATCCGCAGCTTCCCGACGCGTCGTTCGACCGAATCCTGCTCATCCACATGTATCACGAGATCGAGCGGCCCAGCGAGTTCCTCTGGCACCTGCGCGACGCGCTGAAGCGCGACGGCCGGGTCGTCGTGGTCGATGCCGACCGGCCGACCGACCGCCACGGAACGCCGCCGCGCCTCCTGGTCTGCGAGTTCAACGCGCTCGGCTATTCGCTGTCGCGCTTCGACCGGCTGCCCGACAGCGAAACCTTCTTCGCGATGTTCGAGGCACGCGGGCCCAAGCCCAACCCGCAAGACATCCCGGTGTGCGGCGAGGACGCCCTCGCCGGCTCATAACAGGCCGAGGCCGCGCAGGCTCAGACAGCCGCCGCCGGCGAAGATCAGATGGTCGTGGAGTCGAATGCCGAGCGGCTCGACCACCTGAGCCAGCCGCCGCGTGGCCGCGAGGTCGTCCGCGCTCGGACCGGGCGCGCCGCTCGGATGATTATGGGCCAGGACGAGCGCCGCCGATCCCAGCCGGAGAGCCTCCTCGACGATCGCTCGGAACGGCAGCTCCGCGGAAGCGGCCTCGCCGTCGAACTGCATGACCGCGAGCACCCGCCGGTCGCCGTCGAGGTGAAGGACGCCGATGGCCTCTTCGCGAAGGCCGTCGAACATTGGCGACAGCAGGTCGGCGGCATGACGGGCGGTGTCCATCCGCATCGTTCCGCCTTGCCAAATCCGCGTCTGAAGCAGGATCGCGACAAGGTCGGAAATGACGCCGGAATGGAGGAAAACATCCACAGCCTTGATTGTCCCCGGTGGGGACGAGGCGCCGTTAACGATTGTGCACATCGGGAATCTATGCCACTTCTTCGTCACCTCCGGTTCCTTCCCGCCGGGGCCTACGACGATAAGGGCAGACGCGCCGGCGACAGGGCTCACCGATCACTGAGCCGCCGCCTGGCCGCTAAACTGCACGAACTGCCGGCATGGCGAGCTGCCAGCACGCCATGCCGGCAATCACTTTCCTCACCTTGCCAGCCGCCACGCCGCGAGCAGCCATCCCAGGATCATCAGCAGGCCGCCGAGCGGCGTGACCGCGCCCAGCCAGAGCGCGTCGGTCAGCGCCATGGCGTAGAGGCTTCCCGAGAAGACCAGGGCGCCGCCGCCGATCATCGCCGCGGGCAGCCCCATACGCAGCGGCAAGGCACCCAGGGCGACCAGCCCGACTGCCTGCCACATCTGATATTGGACCGCGGTCTGCCACCAGCCGAGCTCGCGCGCGCCGAGCGCGTCGCGCAGGCCGTGCGTTCCGAACGCGCCGAGCACGATGCCGAGCGCCGCGAGCAAGGCGCCCGCGACCAGGATTCGCCGCCGTGCCGCGCCGAGGCCATCCGTCTCGTCCATCTCAGCCAACCGCTCCCTCGCTCGCCAGCGCGGCGCCGACGCCCACGTCGCGCGGCCGACGCCGCTGCGCCGCCATCGCGAGCCGCATCACCCGCGCCCGCGAGTAACGCTGGAGCATCGTGGGATAAAGGTTGGCGCCGATATTCGTCGCTGCCAGCCACACAGCCCAGCCGCTCCAGCCGATCGACCAGGCATAATAAGCCGTGACCATGCCCCAGCACAGATAGGCGATGTGGCGCCGCTCGTTGAAGATCGACTTGGGCACCAGCCGCTCGATGCCCGGCCCATAGACGCTGTACCCGCTGCCGTGGCGGCTGCGCACGAATCGGTTCACCAGGTCGCCATTGGCGACGATCGAGCGGAACAGCTCGACTCCGGCGCGGCGGTAGAAGGTGCCGCGATACTCCCACGGCTTGGGCTCGTGGAACGACCGCGGCAGCAGGAAGGCCGGCGGGCCGGTGAGCAGCGCGCCGATGAACCACGGCAGCACGGCGTCGAACGAGGGCACCGGATGAAACCACGGCACGATGCCCAGCATGATCAGCCAGAACAGCTTGGCCGGAATCGACCACAGGCCGAACGCCGCGATGGGCAGATAATTGAGGCGCCCGGCGAGCCGCCGCGCCGATTCACGTTGATCCCCTGCCCCGCCCACCGTGTCGCCGCCCCCCCTCAGCGCCCGAGCCGAATCGAGGCCAGCATCCCGCCTCGGCCGCTCAAGTCAACCGCCGCCCCACCCAGACCGCGCGCCCGACCAGCTCGACCGTGGCCGGGTCGCAATCCGCCCAGCTCGGATAAGCCGGATTGTCGCTTCGGATCGTGACCGTCCGCGCCGCCGGGTTGAAGGCGAGCCGCTTGACCATCAGCGCGCCTTCCAGCCGAAGCACGTAGATGCCGTCCCTCAGCCGCCCGGTCGCGTCGGCGCGGTCGACCAGGATCTCGTCGCCGTCGGCCAGCGTCGGCGCCATCGAATCGCCTTCGACGCGGATGATCGACAATTGGTCGGCGCCGCCGCTCGCCACCCTGCGCAGCCAGGCGGGATCGAACGCGGCATGGGCCCGGGTCCGCTCGCCGTCGACCGCGGCGCCGCCGCCCGCCGACGCGCCGACGTCGAGCATCGGCACGATCACCGGACCGGCGCGGTCGTTCGCCGCCGCCTCGCCGCCGAGCACCGTCTCGTCGACTCCGAAATAGCGCGCCAGCCGCCGCCGGTCCTCCTCGGACAGCCGGCGCGGGCTGCCCCGCTTGATATATTGCTGCACATAAGCGGGGTTGCGCCCGAGCAGGCGCGACAGGCCGGCATAATCCTCGCCTTTCTGCTCGATCAGCCGCTGCAATGCGGCCCGCGCTCCACCGTCAGCCATGGTCAACCTCTAGCATAGGAAAAATCCTAGACAAATAGGATTTCTCCTAGGATCAGTAGAACATAACACGAACGGCGATTCGCCCGCAAGGAGGTGCCATGATCCTGCTCACACGCATCGAGCGCCATCTTCGCGCCACCGGGATGCCCCCGACTCGCTTCGGCCGCGAGACGGTCGGAGATCCGCGTTTCGTCTTCGACCTGCGCGCCGGCCGTGAGCCCCGCGCCGAGACGGTTCGTCGGGTAATGGCCTGGCTGGACGGGAGCGCGGCGCGATGAGCCGGTCCCTTGGCGAGCGCCTCGCGCGTGTGGTCATTGCGAACATCGGGACCATCGGCTGCGAAACGCGGGTCGAGCCGGTCTCGCAGACCGACTGGGCCAGCGTCACCTTCACCGGCGCCCGCCACCGCCTACGGGTCACTCTGGCCGGCGAAGGCGCGGTCGGCGCCGCCGCGGACTTCCTGGGCAAGCTCTCCGACCTCGAGCTGCCCATTTCCGGCCATCTCGTCGCCGACGTCGCGCTCGTCGCCGAGGAACGCGGCGACAATGGCCGCTACGTCGCGCTGGAGCTGGAGGCCCTCACCATCGAGGACCGGTGAGCGTGGTTCGTTTCCCGGCGTATAAGAATCACCCCTCCCCTTCAGGGGAGGGGATCAAGGGGTGGGGGCGCGAGCCCTGCTCGCGCAGGCAGCGCAGCTGCTTTGAACGCGCCTCCGGCGCGTGCCCGGCCCCGCCCCCCCCCCCCCCCCACCCCACCC
>JAEZFL010000089.1 GCA_023417515.1 Pseudomonadota bacterium
CCTCTTCGGTGGCGATGAAGCCTTCGCTGCCCTGGTTCTGCAGCCGGGCGAACTCGCGGACTTCCTGCGTGATCTTCATCGAGCAGAACTTCGGCCCGCACATCGAGCAGAAATGCGCGGTCTTGGCGCCTTCCGCTGGGAGCGTCTGATCGTGGTACTTTTCCGCCGTGTCAGGATCGAGGCTGAGGTTGAACTGATCGCGCCAGCGGAATTCGAAGCGGGCGCGGCTTAGCGCATCGTCGCGCATCTTCGCGGCCGGGTGGCCCTTGGCGAGATCGGCGGCGTGGGCGGCGAGCTTGTAGGTGACGACGCCGACCTTCACGTCGTCGCGGTCGGGCAGGCCGAGATGCTCCTTGGGCGTGACGTAGCAGAGCATCGCCGTGCCGAACCAGCCGATCATCGCGGCGCCGATCGCACTGGTGATGTGAGCGTAGCCCGGCGCGATGTCGGTGGTCAGCGGCCCCAATGTGTAGAAGGGCGCCTCGCCGCAGGCTTCGAGCTGCTTGTCCATGTTGGCCTTGATCTTGTGCATCGGCACGTGGCCGGGGCCCTCGATCATCACCTGGACGTCGTGGCGCCAGGCGATCTGGGTCAGCTCGCCGAGGGTGGCGAGCTCGGCGAACTGGGCTTCGTCGTTCGCGTCCGCGATGGAGCCCGGGCGCAGGCCGTCGCCGAGGCTGAAGGCGATGTCATACGCCTTCATGATCTCGCAGATCTCGTCGAAGCGGGTGTAGAGGAAGCTCTCCTTGTGGTGGGCGAGGCACCATTTGGCCATGATCGAGCCGCCGCGGGAGACGATGCCGGTGACGCGCTTCGCCGTCATCGGGATGTAGGGGAGGCGGACGCCCGCGTGGATGGTGAAATAGTCGACGCCCTGCTCGGCCTGCTCGATCAAGGTGTCGCGGTAGATCTCCCAGGTCAGGTCCTCGGCGATGCCGCCGACCTTCTCCAGCGCCTGGTAGATGGGGACGGTGCCGATCGGGACGGGCGAGTTGCGAAGGATCCATTCGCGGGTGTCGTGGATGTTGCGCCCCGTCGAGAGGTCCATGACCGTGTCGGCGCCCCAGCGGATCGCCCAGACCATCTTGTCGACCTCGCTCGCGACGTCGGAGGCGACGGCGCTGTTGCCGATATTGGCGTTGATCTTGACCAGGAAATTGCGGCCGATCGCCATCGGCTCGCTCTCCGGGTGGTTGATGTTGTTGGGGATGATGGCGCGGCCGCGGGCGACCTCGTCGCGGACGAATTCGGGGGTGACGTAGTCGGGGATGGCGGCGCCGAAATCCTGGCCGTCGCGGATATGCTCGCGGAGCTGCTCGCGGCCGAGATTCTCGCGGACGGCGACATATTCCATCTCGGGCGTGATGATGCCGCGGCGGGCATAGTTCATCTGGGAGACGTTGGCGCCGGGCTTCGCGCGCAGCACCTTGCGGCGGACGTTGGGGAAAGGCTGGACGCCGCCCGAGCGGTCGGGGCCGAGCTGGCCGTTGTCCTCGGGCTTCACCTCGCGCTGGGCGACTTCCTCGACGTCGCCGCGGCCGCGGATCCAGTCGCGGCGAAGCTCGGGGAGGCCGGCCATGATGTCGATGGTTGCGGCCGGGTCCGTGTAAGGGCCGGAGCAGTCGTAGACGCGCAGCGGCGGCTCGCCGGAACTCGGCTCGAGGTCGATCTCGCGCATCGCGACTCGGTGTTCGCCCACGTAGATCTTGCGGCTGCCGCGGATCGGGCCGCTGGTGACTTTGAGTTCGGTGCGGGCAGGTGCGTCGGCCATGTCAGTCTCCTCTCCACTGGAGGGAAACGGGCTCGCGCTCGCTCCCTCCCTACGCCGGTGTCAGCCGGATCAGGTTCAGCGGGTCGGGCGGCGCCATCCGCCCCTCTCAGCCTAGGCAGGCTCCCCGGGGATGGGAGCGGCATAGGCCGATCGGAGCCGCGGCTCAAGCGCGGTCGGGGAGGCGCCAGTCGACGGGGTCGCGGCCGTTCGCCGCCAGGAAGGCGTTGGCACGCGAGAAGTGGCGGCAGCCGAGGAAGCCCTTGTAGGCGGACAGCGGCGACGGGTGCGGCGCCTTCAGGACGAGGTGGCGGCCGCCCTCGTCGACGCTCTTTACGAAGGACGCCTTCTTCTGGGCGGGGGCGCCCCACAGCATGAAGACGACCGGCTCGGGCCTGGCGGCAACGGCGCGGACGATGGCGTCGGTGAGGCGCTCCCAGCCCCGGCCTTTGTGCGAAGCGGCGCGGCCTTGCTCGACAGTGAGCACGTCGTTGAGGAGGAGGACGCCCTGGCGTGCCCAATGGTCGAGATGGCCGTGAGGAGCGGGAGCGATACCGAGGTCGGCCTCGAGCTCCTTGTAGATGTTGACGAGGCTCGGCGGGGCGCGGGTTCCGGGCTGAACCGAGAAGCATAGGCCGTGGGCCTGGCCCTCGCCATGATAGGGGTCCTGGCCGAGGATCACGACCCGGACCTCGTCGAGCGGGGTGAGGTCGAGGGCTCGGAGCCAGTTGTCGGCGTGGGGGAAAATGCGCTTGCCGGCGCTCTGTTCGGCCTCGAGCCAGGCGCGGAGGTCGGCCAGATAGGGGCTGGCGAGCTCGTCTTTGAGCGCCTCGCGCCAGCTCGGGTGCAACGGGTCCATGGCCGGGCGATAGGTCAATCGCGGCGCTGCAGCCAGTCGTCGGGGAGGCCGAGGCGGCGGCAGGCGGCGACGGAAGGCCAGTTGCGGATGAGGATGGCGCCGGCGGTGCGCGCCGCCGTCTGGACGAGCGGGCGCTCGAGCGTGCGGAGGCCGCGGTCGGCGATGCGCAGCTGGTCGGCGATTCCGGGCGGGAGGGTGTCGACCGCGGCGCGGATGAGCATGTGCTGGAGCGGGCGCGCTGCGGCCGGGAGAGCCGGGACACGCCGCATGATGGCGAGGAATTCGAGAAGGATCTCGGATGGCTCGAGCCGTGGGGTCATCCGTGCGAGCAGGGCTTCCCAGTCGGTCGTGCTGCCGGGCGCTCCAGTCGCGCCATAGAGGCCGGCGGTGACCCGCCCTTCGGCGAAGACACGGTCCTTGTCCGATGCGCTCAAGGGTCGGTCGTAGCGGCTGTACGCGCGCATGAATCCGTAGAGGGCGGTGGCGCCGACCCAGCCGAGCAGGTCCGGGTCCGACGCGCTATAGGCCTCGCCGGCCGGCGTTGTGCCGGTGACGTGGCCATGAGCCCGCGTGACTCCGGCGATCATGGCGCGGGCCTGGCTCTCCGGCGCATAGACGGTGACGAGGGCGGCGAGGCCGGTGCGCTGCATCCGCGCCAAGGGGTTGGTTCGGAAGTCGCTATGGTCCCACACGCCGTGGCGGATGCGCGGCTCGGCGAGTTCCAGGAGCACCGCGGCGATGCCGCCGATGAACAGAGTCACCGGATTGTCGAACACGCGCCATGAAACGGAATCGGGCGGAAGCAGCGCCGGCTCGCCGGCCGGCGCGGTGAAATCCGGGCGCGGCACGCCGGGCGGGGCGAGCAGCTGGCCGGCAAGCGCCTCGATCTGGTTCTGGAGAATGGTCGGGAGCCGCGCCATCGCTCCTAGCTAACGCCGCCGCGCTGCGATGGCTGCGACTTTCGTTAGGTGGGCCGGGGCGCGAGGCGGCCGGGTTCGGGGAGATCGCCGTCGATCAGACCTTCGCGCCGGGCGACGATGGTGGGGACGAGGGCCTGGCCGGCGACGTTGACCGCGGTTCGGCCCATGTCGAGGATCGGATCGACGGCGAGGAGGAGGCCGACTCCTTCGAGCGGGAGGCCGAGCGTCGACAAAGTGAGGGTCAGCATCACGGTGGCGCCGGTCATTCCGGCGGTGGCGGCGCTTCCGAGGACCGAGACGAGGACGATCAGGGCATAGTCGAACGCGCCCAATGGGATTCCGTAGAATTGCGCGACGAACAAAGCGGCGATGGCCGGATAGATGGCCGCGCAGCCGTCCATCTTAGTGGTCGCACCGAGCGGCACGGCGAAGCTCGCATAGGAGCGAGGGACTCCGAGCCGCTCGGTGACCACGTCCTCGGTGACCGGGAGCGTGCCAATCGAGGAGCGTGAGGCGAACGCGAGGCTGATCGCCGGCCAGGCGGCGGCGAAGAAGCGCGACGGGCTGAGGCCGTTGGCGCGCAGGATCAGCGGATAGACCACGAACAGGACGAGGCCGAGGCCGAGATAGATGGCGAGGGCGAACTGGCCCAGCGGCGCCAAGGCTTCCCAGCCGTAGCGGGCGACGGCGGTGCCGATCAGGCCGGCGGTGCCGATCGGGGTCAAAGCGATGATCCACTTGAGGATGACGCGGACGATCTGGAGCGCGGACTGGACGAAGGCGAGGAAAGGCTTGCCGGCCTCGCCGGCCTTCAGAGCCGCGATTCCGACGGCGATCGACAGGACGACGATCTGGAGGACGTTGAAGCCCAGCGTGGTCGAGGCCTTCCCGTCGGCTGCAATCGTGGTCGAGCCGCCGAGGCCGAACAGGTTGGCGGGGACGAGCCCTTTCAGGAAATCAGTCCAGCCGCCGACGGTCGAGGGCGGTGCGGCGCCGGTGGCGGCGACCCCGGCATGGCTGCCCGGCTCGAGCAGAAGGCCGAGGGTGAGCCCGATCGCGACCGCGATTCCGGCGGTGATCGCGAACCAGAGCAAGGTCTTGGCAGCGAGGCGGGCGCCGTTCTGCAAGGTTGCGAGATTGGCGATGCTTGCGACGATCGCGGTGAAGACGAGCGCCGGGACGATCGCCTTCAGGAGCTGGACGAAGATCGTGCCGACGGTGCCGAGAAGCTCGGTCAGCCAGTTGGTCTCGCCGCCCATGTCGCGGGCAACGAGACCGAGCACGAGTCCGGCGGCTAGGCCGAGAGCAACCTGGACGCCGAAGGACGGAAGGACGGAACGGGACGAAGCACTGGCCATGCGGCTTCAGATATCGATTCGAAACTGGCCTGCCAGAGCGACGCGGAAGTTTGCATGGGGCGTGCGCCGCGACGCGCGGAGGTAGCAGAATTTCGCCCGGTTCGGCCGATCGGGAGCAGCTTCTTTCCGGCCGATCAGTGCAGGTTCAAGCGAATCTGTGCTATGTTGCGCGGATGAGCCGGATCGATCGACGAACCCTGCTCGGCGGCTGCGGCGCCTTCGCGGTCGCGGCCTTGCTCGGCTGCGGCGGGGAGAGCGCGGCCCAGCAGCGCAACTTTCCCTTCCGGCTGAGCGACGCGCAGTGGCGGCAGCGGTTGAGCCCGGCCGCCTATCGCGTCCTGCGCGGGCACGGCACCGAGCGGGCGGGGAGCAGCCCGCTCGACCGCGAGCATCGCCGCGGCACTTTCCACTGCGCCGGCTGCGGGCATCGATTGTTCGCGTCGGAGACCAAGTTCGACAGCGGGACCGGATGGCCGAGCTTCTGGCGGCCGTTGCCGGGCGGGGTCGGCACCTCCACAGACAGCACGCTCGGGATGCGCCGAACCGAGGTCCATTGCGCCAATTGCGGCGGCCATTTGGGCCATGTCTTCGAGGACGGCCCGCCGCCGACCGGCCTGCGCTATTGCATGAACGGCGTCGCGATGACGTTCCGGGCGGCATGACGAAGGCCATGCAGCGCGCCGTCCTGTCCGCCACGATGGCATCCGCGCTGCTCGTCGCCGGCCTTTATGCGACCGGGGTGCAGGTTTCGCGGCCGGCCCATGCCGCGGTGACCATTCCCGCGCCGGCGAGCGACGTCGCGGCGCGGGGATCGAGCGCGACCGCGGTCCTCGCGGGCGGCTGCTTCTGGGGCGTCGAGGGGGTGTTCGAGAATGTCGCCGGGGTGCGCAGCGTCACGGCGGGCTATGCAGGCGGCAGCGCGGGCGCGGCCAATTACGAAGCGGTCGGCGGCGGCCGGAGCGGCCATGCCGAGGCGGTTCGCATCGTCTACGATCCGCGCGTGGTGAGTTACGGCCAGCTTCTCCACATCTTCTTCTCGGTCGTGCACGATCCGACCCAGCTCAACCGCCAGGGGCCGGACCATGGGCCGCAATACCGCTCGGCGATCTTCCCTCAGGATGCCGAGCAGCGCCGCGTGGCGCAGGCCTATATCAGGCAGCTCGGACGGTCGGGGCGGTTCGGTCGGGCGATCGTCACCCGGATCGAGAGCGGCGGCTTCTGGCCGGCCGAGGATCATCACCAGAATTACATGCGGCGAAATCCGCGCAGCCCCTACATCATGGCGCATGACGCGCCGAAGCTGAGGGACCTGCGGGCCACGTTCCCGCGCCTGCTGGCTGCCCGGCCGGCAGCGTAACCCTCCCTTTGTCATGCCCGCGAAAGCGGGAATCCAGCTTCTTTTCACGCGAAGGCGCGAAAGCGCGAAGAAAGGCAGGCAGCTGGATCCCCGCTTTCGCGGGGATGACGGGGTGGCTCGGTGAACCGTGGCTGACGACCTGTGTCGGGCGGAAATAGTCCGCGACAATTCGCGACCAATTGCCCCGGCGGCCGACATTCGGCTGCGACGCGCGGCCTCCAGTTAGGGAGCGTCGCCAAGGAAGGCGGCGCGTTCAACGAGGAGTTCCCAATGCGCAAGATCGTCATCTCCGCTGTGATCGCCGGTGCGGCGGTCGTCGCAACCCCGGCCGCCGCCCAGAATTGGGGCTATCAGGGCCATGGCTACGGCAATAACGGCGCTCAGATCAGCCAGCAGATCAACCAGCTGCAGAACCAGATCGCCCAGGCGCTGCGCCGCGGCGCGATCTCGCCGCGCGAAGCCAACGGCCTGCGCCGCCAGGCGACCCAGGTGCAGCGCAACTATCGCCAGTTCAGCCGCAACGGCCTCGACCGGCGCGAGACGGCCCTGCTCCAGCGCCAGGTCCAGCAGGTCCGCCAGGCGCTGCGCCTCGAGCGTCGCGACAACGACCGCCGCCGCGGCTGACCGCGCAACCGCTTCGTCCCCTTCGCCCCGCCCCCTTGGGCGGAGGGGACACCAAGTCCCGCCGCGCGTTATCAACCATCCCCCGCGCGGCGGGATACCTTCTACCCGTAAATCGCCCCCAATCCGTTCGCCCTGAGCTTGCCGAAGGGCTCTTCCTTTCTTCCGTCATCAGAAGAAAGAAGGGCAGGCCTTCGACAGGCTCAGGCCGAACGGATTTTGGGTGTCAGGCCGCGCCGCTGAGCGCTTCGGCGATGAGCTTTCGGCTGTTGGCGACCCCGTAGAGGGCGATGAAGCTGCCCATTCGGGGGCCCTGGCTGGTGCCGATAAGCGTCTCGTAGAGCGCCTTGAACCAGTCGCGCAGGTTGTCGAAGCCGTGCGCCTTGCCGACCTCGAACACCATGTTCTGGAGGTCCTCGGCGCTGGCATCCTCCGGGAAGCCGGCGAGGCGGGAGTCGAGGTCGCGGAGCGCCGCGGCTTCCTTCTCGTCGGGCACGCGGCGGACCAGCGAATCCTTCACGAAATCGCGGAAATAGACGACGGCGTGGCCGATCAGCGCGTCGAGCTCGGGATGGGTCTCGGGCGACGCCTCGGGGGCGTAGCGCTTCACGAAGGCCCAGAGCAGGTCCTTGTCGTCGGTCGAGGCGACCCCGACGAGGTTGAGCAGCAGCGCGAAGGTGAGCGGCATCCGCGCCGGCGGCACGTTCCCCGCATGGACGTGGTGGACCGGGTTGCCGGTGCGCTTGTCCCATTCCTGTGCCGGATAGGCGGCGAGGAATTGCTGATATTCGTCGACCGCCTTGGGGATGATCCCGAACGACAGCTGTTTGGCCCGCTTGGGCTCGCGGTAGATGTAGAAGGCGAGGCTCTCTTGCGGAGCATAGGTCAGCCATTCGTCGATGGTGACTCCGTTGCCGCGGGTCTTCGAGATCTTCTCGCCATTCTCGTCGAGGAACAGCTCGTAGTTGAAGCCCTCGGGCGGGCGGGCGCCGAGGATCCGCACGATCTTGCCGCTCTGGATGACCGAGTCGATGAGATCCTTGCCGGCCATCTCGTAATCGACCCCGAGCGCGTACCAGCGCATCGCCCAGTCGACCTTCCACTGGAGCTTGGCGCCGCCGCCGAGGATCGATTGCTCGACCGCCTCGCCGGTCGCGGGCTCGACATAGCGGACGAGGCCGGCCTCGGCGTCGATCACCTCGACCGGAACCTGGAGGACCTTGCCGGTCGCCTGACTGATGGGGAGTACGGGCGAATAGGTCTGGCGGCGCTCCTCGCGGAGGGTCGGAAGCATGACGCCCATGACGTCCTCATATTTACGCAGGACCTGGCGCAGCGCCTCGTCGAAATGGCCGCCATTGTAGCAGTCGGACGAGGCCTTGAACTCATAGTCGAAGCCGAAGCGGTCGAGGAATTGCCGGAGCAAATTGTTGTTGTGGTCGGCATAGCTCTTGTGCCCGCAGCCATAGGGGTCGGGCACTCGAGAGAGCGGCTGGTCGAGATGATCGTGCATCATGTCCTGGTGAGGCACGCCCGGCGGGACCTTGCGCATGCCGTCCATGTCGTCGCTGAACGCGATCAGGCGCGACGGCCAGTCGACCATCTCGGTGAGGGCGCGGCGGACCATCAGGGTGCGCGCCACCTCCTGGAAGGTGCCGAGGTGCGGCAGGCCCGACGGGCCGTAGCCGGTCTCGAACACGATCGCCTTGTCCCCGGGGCCGTCGGGATAGCGTTTCAGGAGCTTGCGCGCTTCCTCATAGGGCCAGGCCTTGGAGACCTTCGCGGCCTCGCGGAGTTCGGTCGGGATCGGCATGGTTCGCCCTTCGCCGCTTCGCGGCCCGCAATCAAGCTGTCAGAGCGGTTGCGAGGCAGGCGTCGCCTGCCGGCCCGGCAAACGCGGCTGCAAGAATCGAGAGCGGTTCCACGTGAGTGGAAACCGCTCTACACCCCTGCGAATGATCATCCTTGGCCTCGATCCTGGGCTGGGCTGCACGGGCTGGGGCGTGATCCAGGCCGAGGGCAACCGGCTGTCCCACGTCGCCAACGGGCAGGTGCGCACCGACGCTCGGGCGCCCCTGCCGGAGCGGCTGGCGAAATTGCATGGGGCGCTCGGCGCGGTCGTGGCGGAATATCGGCCGGGCGGCGCCGCCGTCGAGGAAGTGTTCGTCAACGACAATCCGCAATCGACCCTGAAGCTGGGACAGGCGCGCGGAGTCGTGCTGCTCGCGGCGGCGCAGGCGGGGGTCGATGTCGGCGAATATGCGCCGCGGCTGGTCAAGAAGGCGCTGGTCGGCACGGGCGCGGCCGACAAGAACCAGGTTCACGCGATGGTTCAGCGGCTGCTGCCCGGGGCGCAGATCGCCGGCGCGGACGCATCGGATGCGCTCGCGGTGGCGATCACCCATGCCCATCACCTGGCCAGCGCTCGGCGCGGGGTGGCGGCATGATCGCCAAATTGCGCGGGCAGCTCGACAGCTTCTCGGCGGATCACGCGGTGATCGACGTGAACGGCGTCGGCTATCTGGTGTTCGCGTCGAGCCGGACGCTGTCGAGCCTCGGAGCGATCGGCGAGGAGGTGGTGCTCCACACCGAGATGCTGGTCGCTCAGGACATGATCCGGCTGGTCGGCTTTGCGAGCGCGGCGGAGCGCGACTGGTTCGGGCTTTTGACGAGCGTCCAGGGCGTCGGCAGCCGCGTCGCCCTCGCCATCCTCTCGGCGCTTTCGGCGGACGAGCTGCACAGCGCGATCGCCGCCGGCGACCACCGCATGATCGCCCGAGCCAATGGCGTCGGCCCCAAGCTCGCCCAGCGCATCGCCAACGAATTGAAGGACAAGGCGGGCGGCGTGGCGCTCGGCCCGGGCGGTGGCGGGGTCGCCCCGGCGCGCGGCGGCTTTGCTGCGGACGCGGTCTCGGCTTTGCTCAACCTCGGTTTCCGGCCGGCGGAGGCCTCGGAGGCGGTGGCCAAGGCTGAGACTGAGATCGGGCCGGAAGCGAGTCTCGACGCGCTGGTACGGGGCGCGCTGAAGAAAGCCGCCAAGTAGGCTTGCCCGTCATGCTGAACTTGTTTCAGCATCCATCCTCGAGCTGCCGCGCGGGCGGAGAAATGGACCCTGAAACAAGTTCAGGGTGACGATTCTTACTGGCTAGGCCGCCTTCTCCACGACCGCGCCGATGGCGGCGATTCGGTCGACGTCGGCATAGGCGGGTTTTTCCAGCTCCTCGCCGAAGATGTCGGGGTCGAGCTCGCGCCAGGCGAGGGTGCAGCCGAGGGCGGGGAGGTCGCGCTCGAGGGCTTCGCGGAGCTCGTCGCGGCCGTCGACGATGGCGCTTCCGGTGTAGAGGAGGATCCGGCCGCCGGGGGCGAGCTTGCGGGCGGCCGCCAGGGTCCAGTCGCGCGACAGCTCGGCGCCGTGCATTCCGCCGCCGCGGCGGTACGCCGGCGCGTCCTCCTCGAAGATGAAGGGCGGGTTGGAGATGGCGAGGTCGAAGCCGGGCGAGACCGCCTCGACGCCGTCGCTTTCGATCGTGGCCGCCTCGATTCCGGCGAAGGCGGCGTTGACCCGGGCATGGCTGAGCGCGGTGGTGTTGATGTCCGCGAGCTCGATGCGGGCGTTCGGCACGGCTTCGGCCGCGACGATCCCGCCGACGCCGGCGCCGGTGCCGATGTCGACCAGGCGGGCGACATTGCCGCGGCGGGTCAGCTCGGCGACGATGAAGTCGGCGAAGCGGGTGGAATCGGGGCCGAGGAAGACGCTCTCGTCGCTCTCGGTCGGGAAGGCCGAATGGATGAACAGGCGGCCGCGGATTTGCGAGACGCGCACTTTCGCTTTCCAGCCCGACGGCGTCTCCTGCAGCAGGCGGCCGTCGCGAAGCAGAGTGAACAGGTCCGGGCCGACCACATCCTCGGCGAACGGCAGGCTCCAGCCGAACACGCCGCGCAGGTCCCTCGCCTCGCGCATCGTCTCGCGGGCGACGACCCGGCGGTGGCTTTCCGGCGTGATGGTGACGAAGTCGTAGCCGCGCGCGTCGAGCGCCTCGAGCAGGCGGAGATGCGCGGCCTCGTCCTGGGTCAGCTCGTCGCGCCCGGCCATCCTCAGCCGGCGGCGCGGCGCAGCGGCATGGTCAGGCAGTGGACCCCGCCGCCGCACATGGTGAACTCGCTGAGGTCGACCGCGATCGAGCGGTAGCCGCGCGACGCAAGCTCGACATCCACGCGAGAGCAGGTGCCCGAGGTGACGACTCGCTTGTCGCCGAGCGACAGCAGGTTGCAGCCAAGCCGCCGCGCTTCCTTGTAGGCGATCGGCAGGAGCTCGATCCCCATATCCTCGATCCGCTCCATGAAGCGCTCGTCGAGAACGTCGGTGCAGGCGATGGCGAGATCGCGGTCGACCATGCAGAAGACGGTGTCGAGGTGGAGGAAGTGCGGGTCGAGGTGATAGCGGATCACCTCCCAGCCGTGGCGCTTGTAGATGGCCGCGAGCTGCTCGGCGCCCATCGCGTTGGTGCGCTCGCCCGAGACGCCGATGGCGAGGACGCCGGGGCGGATCATCGCGACGTCGCCGCCCTCGACCCGGCCCTGCTCGATTCGGCCGAGGATCGGAACGCCCGCGTCCCTCGCGGCGACCATGACGGCCGGAACCTCGCAGCGGCGATGAGGCGCGCCCGGCGACAGGCCGAGCAGGCCCCAGGGGGTCATCAGGCTGGTGTCGCGGGTGAAGGCGAGGTCGGGGAGGGCGGCGTCGGCCGGGACCAGGCGAACGTCGACCCCTTCCGCCTGAAGCGCGGCGACGAGACCGGAATGCTGTCGGGCGGCGCGGTCCCGGCAGGGCTCGCGGCCCTCGCGAAGGGTCTCGTTGCTGACCGAATTGCACGGGACCAGGGCGAGGTGGCCGGGATCGGCGAGAAGCACCTGATCGAGGCGTCCATATTCGCTGTCGACCTGGCCGCCGACACGCGCCTTCGGCCGCGGCGCGGGGGCGCGCTCGACAAGAGAATGAGCAAGCCCCGTCGCCGGGGCCTGTGCGGATTCAAGGTACATGGACTGTTACCCCCACATCACTTGACGATAGCGTTCGAAACAGCGCGCGCCGGCCTGAAGCCGGATCAGGGCGCCCTCGGCGATCGCGGTCGCGCACAGCGGCTCCTCGGCGACGAGCGGGCGCAGGACCTTCTCGTTCCAGTCCTCGCTGTGGCGGACGTCGAGAACCGCGTGGAGCTCGAAATAGCGGCGCGCCTTGCCGTCGAAGCCGAGGCGCTTGAGGCCGTCGGCGACGGCTCGGCTCCGCCCCGGCGCGGTCAGCTCGATCGCGCCGAGGGCGCCGATCGAGTGAAAGGCGTAGCGGCGGTTGGTCGCCATCGCGGTCATGGCATTGGCGAGCGCGAGGCTCTCCCACACCGTGTCGTCGATCTCGGCCTTGAGGCCCAGTTCCTTGATCAGGGCGTCGAGCATCGGGCCGTGCATGCCCTTGGGATTGCCGCGGCCCATCTCGTCCCAATAATTGTTGGCGAGCTCCATCTTGGCGGCGGGCGGCACCTTGACCTGGGTCATCGCGGTGAGGTCGTCGAACCCGGCCTCGCCTGCGGCCTCCTGGCCGAGATAATATTTGAACTCGTCGACGCCCGCCTCGCGCGCGAGCCAGGGGAAGAGCGGATCGCCCTGGCCGGGGCCGGTGACCTGGAGGTCCTCGAACCAGGACAGGAAGCCCTCGACATCGGTCGGCGCCCGGGCGGCGCGCGCCGAGACCTCGGCACGAAGCTCCTCGAGGAACGCGCCCTCGAGCCGCTGCATGCGATGGTCCTCGTCCATCTGCGACTGCCAGTCGTCGGACGGGAAGCCGGGTGCGAGACGCCGCCGATTCCACTTGGCGAGGCCCCGTTGAAAGCCGTCGTTGAGGAATTGGGAGGAGCGCTTCTGCTCCTCCCATCTGAAGATGCTCGCCATGTAAGGTCCTGTGTTTAGGTCTTGTTCAGGAGAACGGCGGGGGCGGCGGATTCGTTCCCGTAACGTTGCTTGATACGGATCAAAGGGTTCGACAGGGGCGGGCGCTGCGCTATGCGGGAGCGGTGACCGACGAGCGCCTGACCACCCCGAACCGCCGGCCCGAGGACGTGGACGCGGCATTGCGCCCCAAGTGCCTGGACGAGTTCGTCGGGCAGCAGGCGGCGCGCGATAATCTGCGCGTGTTCATCGACGCGGCGCGGCGGCGCGGCGACGCGCTCGACCATGTGCTGTTCTTCGGGCCGCCGGGGCTCGGCAAGACGACGCTTGCGCAGATCATCGCGCGCGAGCTCGGGGTCGGCTTCCGGGCGACGTCGGGGCCGGTGATCGCCAAGTCGGGCGACCTTGCCGCCCTGCTCACCAATCTCGAGGACGGCGACGTCCTGTTCATCGACGAGATCCACCGCCTCGCTCCGGCCGTAGAGGAAATCCTCTACCCGGCGATGGAGGATAGGGTCCTCGACCTGATGATCGGCGAGGGACCGTCGGCGCGGTCGGTGCGGATCGACCTGCCGCGCTTCACGTTGGTCGGGGCGACGACCCGGCAGGGGCTTCTGACGACGCCGCTCAGGGACCGGTTCGGGATTCCGGTGCGGCTCAATTTCTACTCGGTCGACGAGCTGGAGCAGGTGGTTCGCCGGGCGGCGCGGCTGCTCGGGCTGGAGATCACCGAGGACGGAGCGCGCGAGGTGGCTCGGCGTTCGCGGGGAACGCCGCGGATCGCCGGGCGGCTGCTTCGGCGGGTGCGCGACTTCGCCGAGAGCGCGGGGGCGCCGGCGGTGGATGCCAAGGTCGCCGACGCGTCGCTGACCCGGATGGAAGTGGACGGGCTCGGCCTCGACGCGATGGACCGGCGTTATTTGATGATGATCGCCGACATCTATCGCGGCGGTCCGGTCGGGGTGGAAACGCTTGCTGCGGGTTTGAGCGAGCCGCGGGACACGATCGAGGAGGTGATCGAGCCTTATCTCATCCAGCTCGGCCTGATCGCGCGGACGGCGCGCGGGCGCTGCCTCAACGGGCCGGGTTGGAAGCATCTCGGCCTGCCGCAGCCGAATAACGGCCAGGCGGGGTTGTTCGAGAGCTGACTTTCCCCGTTCACCCCGGACTTGATCCGGGGCCCGCCTTGTCCTGACGGCACGTCTGGAAGAAGATGGATGCCGGATCAGGTCCGGCATGACGATGGAGGCGTGGAGAGCTGAGATGAGGACGCTTCTGCTGGCATTTGCGGCGCTTGCTTCGGTCCCTGCGGTCGCCTCCGCCCAGCCCGCGGCGACGCCGGCGCCGGATTATGCGTCGGATTCGGCCTGGCTGTGCCTGCCGGGCCGTGCCGGGGACCTGTGCGGCGCGCCGTTGCCGACGACCGCGCTCAACGCCAACGGCTTCGGCTCGGTCGGGCGGAGCAGCCCCGCGGCGGACTCGCCGGTCGACTGCTTCTACGTCTATCCCACGATTTCGCGCGATCCCGGCTTCAACAGCGACATGGAACCGGTGGAGGAACGCGGCGCGGCAACCGCCCAGTTCGCGCGCTTCCATGAAGTGTGCCGGACTTTCGCGCCGGTCTACCGCCAGGTGACCCTGACCGCGCTGGTCCCGGCGATGCTGGGTCAGGACATCGGCGCCAATTTCGACGTGGCTTACAACGACGTTCGCGATGCCTTCCGCAACTATATCGCCACCCGCAGCGCGGGGCGGCCGTTCGTTCTGGTCGGGCACAGCCAGGGATCGATCCACCTCCAGCGGCTGATCCGCGAGGAGATCGAGGGCAAGCCGCTCGCACGGCGCCTCGTCTCGGCGATCATTCCCGGCTTCAACACGATCGTTCCGGAAGGGGGCGACGTCGGCGGCACGTTCCAGTCGACGCCGCTGTGCCGCCGCTGGGGCCAGACCGGCTGCGTCGTCAGCTGGGTGTCGTTCCGCGCCGACAGCCCGCCGCCGGCTCAGGCCATGTTCGGCCGCGCCGACTTCAACAGCTTCGGGCCGCCGGCGCCGGCCGGAATGACGGTCGCCTGCACCAATCCCGCGACTTTGGCGCGCGGACCGGCGCCGCTGGATTCCTATTTCCCTGCCGCCGTAGCGGTGCCGCAGGGGGCGGAGCCGGTGACCTGGTCGAGCGCGGGCACGCCGCCGACGCCGTGGCTTCGCGCCGAGGGGCTGGTCAGCGGCGAATGCGTCAACGACGGCCCGCTCGGCTACCTGGCGATCCGGGTGAATGCCGATCCGGCCGACGCCCGCACCGACCGCATCCCCGGCGACGTCTATCTGCTCGGCAGCATCGCGCGGGGCTGGGGCCTCCACATCATCGAC
Source organism: Pseudomonadota bacterium (assembly GCA_023417515.1). GTDB lineage: Bacteria > Pseudomonadota > Alphaproteobacteria > Sphingomonadales > Sphingomonadaceae > Allosphingosinicella. The sequence goes on from JAEZFL010000089.1 coordinate 15,191, forward strand.
ATGTCCGTCGCCCAGGGCGACCTCATCCGGCTGGTGCGCGACCAGAGCGCGGCATTTGCGCGCGCAAATCCTTAACGTCACCGCGAAAAGTCGTCATTTCACCGGCTTGAGGGCTTGCCCCGCCGCGCCCGCCTTCTAGAGCCGGGACGGTGAGCGGGACCGATATCGACATACCCTATCGCGGCGCGTTCGACGGCCGCAGCCATCGCTTCGCGCTGCGCGTCTATTTCGAGGACACCGACGCGGCGGGGATCGTCTATTACGCCAATTATCTGCGCTTCATGGAGCGGGCGCGGTCCGACATGCTTCGCGCGATCGGGATCGACCAGCGCGCCGTCATGGACGCCGGCGAAGGCGTCTATGTCGTCGCCGAGGCCAACATCAAATATCGCGCCCCGGCCAGGCTCGACGACGACCTGGTCGTGGTCACCGCGCTCGAGGCGGTTCGCGCCGCCTCCGTCACCATTCATCAACGAGTCATGCGGGGCGGGGAATTGCTTGCCGATGCGACAATTGTCGCGGCCTTCCTGTCCCCGGACGGACGGCCGAAGCGGCAGCCGCGGGCATGGCTCGACCTGTTCAGGCCATTAGCCCCGAAGGAAGGAAAAGCGTGAGCCTAGCCGAAACGACCGGAGCAGCCGCAGCCGCAAGCATGTCCCCGGTCGCCCTGTTCCTGCAGGCCGACATCGTCGTGAAGGCGGTGATGATCGGCCTGTTGCTCGCCAGCATCTGGACCTGGGCGATCATCATCGCCCAGTGGGTGAAGATGCGCCGGATCGCGCGCGAGAACGAACGGTTCGAGCGCGACTTCTGGAAGAGCGACGACATCGACCGCTTCTACGAGGCGCGCGGGAAGGAGGATTTCCCGTCCGCCAAGGTGCTGTCGGCCGGCATCGCCGAGTGGCGGCGATCGACCGCCGGCAAGCATGTCGACCGCGAAGGCACGCGCTCGCGTCTCGCGGTGGCTCTCAACGCGGCGGTGTCGGCCGAGGTCGACCGAGCGTCGGACCGGCTCAACATCCTCGCCACGGTGGGGTCGGTGGCGCCGTTCGTCGGACTGTTCGGAACGGTGTGGGGAATCATGCGCAGCTTCACCGACATCGCGGCGGAGCAGAGCACCAACCTCGCGGTGGTCGCGCCCGGAATCGCCGAGGCTTTGTTCGCGACGGCGATCGGCCTGTTCGCGGCGATCCCGGCGGTCATCGCCTACAACCGCATGACCCACGGCATCAACAAGATGGAGGCGCGCCTCGCCCGCTTCGCCGACGGTTTCCACGGGACCCTGTCCCGCGAGCTGGAGCTGGACGCGTGAGTGGGATGGCTTCTTCTATCCTCCCTGTCGCGAAGCGATGGGGAGGGGGACCGCCCAAGGCGGTGGAGCGGCTATGCGCGGGTCCCGATCAGCCCCTCCACCATGTTTCGCATGCTCCCCCTCCCCATGAGGCTTCGCCTCGCAGGGAGGAATTCTGATGGGCATGTCGACCGGTCCCGTGTCGGGCCGCGGGCGGCGGCGGGCGCCGATGGCGGAGATCAACGTCACTCCGTTCGTCGACGTCATGCTGGTGCTCCTGATCATCTTCATGGTCACCGCGCCGCTCTTGACCAGCGGAGTCGAGGTGAACCTGCCGGAGAGCAAGGCCGAGGCGCTTTCCCAGGAACAGGACCCGGTTAGCATCTCGATCGATCCCGCCGGGGCGATCTTCGTCAATGACGACGCCGTCGATGCCTCGGCGCTCGCGGCGCGACTTCAGCAGATCGCTGCCGCCTCGACCGAGGCGGGCGGCCCCCGAATCTATCTGCGCGCCGACCAGGGCCTCGATTACGGCCGGGTCATGCGCGTGATGGGCGAGCTTCACGCCGCAGGCCTCCGCCGTGTCGCGCTGGTCAGCACGGCGGCCCAGGAACGGCGCTGATGGAGCGGACCGAGGCAACCGGCTTCGGGGTCGCTGCGGTCGGCCACGTCGCGCTGATCGCTGCGCTGATGCTCCTGCTCGACAAATCGGGCTCGTTCATCCCGCCGCCGGCGATGGAAGTGTCGTTCGCCGAGGATGTCGGGCTGGTGTCGACCGCCCCGGACACGGAGGCGTCTGCTCCGGCTTTCAGTGAAGATACCGGGCCGGTTGAAGAGGCGTCGGGCGCCGACTCGTCCGTGCCGGAGGCGGAAGCCATTCCTGAGCCGGAAGTAAGCCGAACGCCAAGTCCTTCGACGCCGCGGGACCGGCCGGAGGAGCCGCGCCGCACAGCCCGCTCCAACGTGCCGAGCCAGCCGCGTCCCCAGCCGCAACGCACTCAGCCGCAACGCACCGAGTCTCAGCGCTCGCAGCCCCAGCGGTCGACCCCGCCCGGGCGCGGTCCGGCACAGCAGACCCGTCGCTCCGGCCTTCCGAACCTCAACAGCTTTAACACCGATGGCGAGGGCCGGTCGCAGCAACCTTCAGGCGCAATGGTGACCGCGCAGGTGAGTGGCAACATTGCCGGCGCGTTACGTGCGGCGTTCACTCCCTGCGCAAACCGGGCTGCATTGCCTGCGGACGAGGCGCGCAGCATTTTTGTAACAGTCCGGGTAACGCTGAATCGAGATGGCAGCCTTGCGAACATCGACAATATCCGTGTTCGCAACCCCAATCCGGATCTAGCCCGTTACGAACAGCGCATGCGTGAGCTGACGCTCGGAATCGTTCGCTGCGCAACTCCGGTGCGCCAATTGGCCTCCCAGCTGGGTGAGTACTACGACGTTCCACGCGGCTGGCGGGTCTCTGACTACACATTCCCGCAACGGCGATGAAGCTAACGAGGCAGTAGCAAATGATTTTCGCGAGACTTTCCAGGCTCATGCTGCTGGTCGTGGCAGCGACAGCTATTCCCTCAATGGCTTTCGGGCAGCAGGCACAGACGCCACCCAGCCAGCCGACACAAGGTCAAGAACCTGACGTCGTTGAGTTTTCGGCGGGCGAAGGAGTCGTGACGACTTTCAACGTCGCGGTGCCGACCATGCCGACTCCCCAGCCGGTCGACACGCCGGCGGGCAACACGCAGCGGCTGGGCCAGCAGGTCGCCGAGATCATCGTCTCGGACCTGCGCAACTCGCGGCTGTTCCAGCCGCGCGGGCCGGGCGGGCTGCCGACTCCGAGCTATGGCGAGGTGAGCGCGCCCAATTACGGAATGTGGCAGGGCGTCGGCGCGCAGAACCTCGTCCAGGGCTATGTCCAGGCCAATGCCGACGGCAGTCTGACGGTCGGCTGCTACCTCTATGACGTTGGCGGCCAGACCCAGCTCACCCGCCAGGGCTTCGTCGTTCCGGTCGCCCAGTGGCGCCGCGCCGCGCATCGCTGCGCCGACACAATCTACAGCCGCCTCAGCGGCGACACGGGCTTCTTCGACACGCGCATCGTCTACGTGTCGGAGACCGGCCCGCCCGGCCGCCGGATCAAGCGGCTGGCGATCATGGATTATGACGGCGGCAACCACCGCTTCCTGACCAACGGCCAGTGGACCGTGCTGACCCCGCGCTTCGCTCCGGACCAGCGCACCATCGCCTTCATGAGCTACGAGAATGACCGTCCGCGGGTCTATGTGCTGGAGATGGGGACGGGCCGGGTGCGGCCGCTGGTGCCGGGCAATTACCAGACCTTCGCTCCGCGCTACTCCCCCGACAGCCGCTACATCGTCTTCTCGATGGCGGTGAACGGCAATACCGACATCTACCGGATCCCGGTGGCAGGCGGCACTCCGCAGCGGCTGACCAACGCGCCCGGCATCGACACCGGCGGAAGCTATTCGCCCGACGGCAGCCGGATCGTGTTCGAGAGCGACCGCGGCGGAAGCCAGCAGATCTACGTGATGAACGCCGACGGCTCCAACCAGCGCCGGATCAGCTTCGGCGGCGGCAGCTACGGGACTCCGGAATGGAGCCCACGCGGCGACCTCATCGCCTTCACCAAGATCGGCGGCGGCTTCCGGATCGGCGTCATGACGCCATCGGGCGGCGGCGAGCGGATCCTCACCGGCGGCCCGCACGACGAGGGCCCGACCTGGGCGCCGAACGGCCGAGCGATCATGTTCTTCCGCGGCGCCAGCCGGGGCAACCTCTGGTATGTCGAGGCATCCGGCGGCGGCACCCGCCGAGTGGCGACCCCACTCGAAGGGTCCGACCCGTCCTGGTCGCCGCTTAATCCCAATTAAACTGTCCGTCCCTTTTGAGGAGAAGTCCGTTGAGTAAGACCCGTTTCATCGCAACGATCGCGCTCGGCGCGGCCCTGGTCGCCACCTCCGCCTGCTCGTCGCGGCGGCCCGAAAGCCTGCCGCCGGCTCCTGGCAGCCAGGGACCGGGCGGAATCGGCGCCGACGGCAGCGGCACCGGCGTCGGCGCCATCGTTCCGGGCTCGCGCGCCGACTTTCTTCAGCAGGTTCCGTCGGACCGGGTCTATTTCGCGCTCGACAGCTACTCGCTGGCCAACGAAGCGCGCGCGGTGCTCGATTCGCAGGCGCAGTGGCTGAACGCCAACCCGGCGGTGAACGTCACCATCGAGGGCCATGCCGACGAGCGCGGCACCCGCGAATACAACCTCGCGCTCGGCGAGCGCCGCGCCAATGCGGTTCGGCTGTATCTGGAGAGCCGCGGAGTTTCCTCGGCGCGGATGCAGACGATCAGTTGGGGCAAGGAGCGGCTCGAGGCGTTCGGCTCCGACGAGGCCTCCCACGCCCGCAACCGCCGCGCCGTCACGGTCGTGCCGGAGTAATGGCGTTCCCTCTCCCTTCGGGGAGAGGGAGGGGCCCGCCGCGAAGCGGTGGGAGGGTGAGGGCATGCGCCTGCCCTCACCAACTCCGACTAAGCTGCTGCGCAGCTAAGTCTCCGTATCCTCTCCCCTAGAGGGAGAAGATTTCTTATCCCAACGCCTCGTCGAGCAATCTTGCAAGCCTGATCCCGCCTCGGGCGACCTGGGTTCGGACCACCGGAATGAGTTCCCGGATCTGCGCCTGGCTGATCACCGGCGGTTCGGCCGGCACTTCGGCGCAAGGGTCGCCGAGCACGCCGCCATAAGCGAAGCGGCGGCTGACCTCCCAGCTCTCGCGCGCCCAATCTTCGACGCTGCCCTGCGCCATCGCCGAACGATCAGCCGCGGCGACGGTTGAAAGCAGCCCGCGCGCTTCCGCGGGCGGAGTCGAGATGGAGCGTTCCGCCAGATAGCCGTCCCAGATGGCATGGAGGTTCGACTGGATCCGGCTGTAATAAGCGCGGAAGCGGTTGCCGCCCAAGTCGCCGCGGTCGCCGGCGTGGAGCGGCTGGTGAAGGTCGCCGATGAAATGGACCAGGAAGAGCAGCGCCTGGAGCCGTTCGCGGCGAGGCAGGCTGTGGTCCTTGAGAAGCCGGAGGTTGCGCTCGACCTGGGCCGACACGCAATTGCCATCGGCGCAGGCGCTGTCCTGGTCGAACGGCCGGCACACGTTCACATTCTGATAGTGCCACGGCGCGGTGTAGCTGAAGCGGTCGCCGCGGCGGATGCAGTCGGCCCACACGCTCGCCTGGGCGATGGTGGCGACCGGGCATGCCGGCGTTTCGAGCAATGCGCCCTGACGGAGCAGGCGTCGGATCTGCGCGCGTGTCGCGGGGCTCGCTTCCGCCATCGCGATCCGGGCGACGGTTTCGTGGCCATAGTCCCACCAGGCGAGGGCGGGAGTGGGAAGGAGAAGCAGGCCGAGGAGTGCGAGAATCCTCCCTGTGGAGCGAAGCTTCATGGGGAGGGGGACCGCCGAAGGCGGTGGAGGGGCCTGGCGCCGGTTGCCCCTCCACCACTCGCTTCGCGAGCGGTCCCCCTCCCCATGAGCCTGCGGCTCACAGCGAGGAGTGGGTGCTCGTTCATCATCAGCCGCGCTCGCCGCGCGCTGCGCTGACGGTTTCCTGATTCTCCTCGTCGCCGTAAATCGCGACGCTGCGCCCGGCGGGGCTGGCCTGGCCGCGATACATTCCCGGCGTGTTGAAGCTGTAGATGCCGTCGCCGCTCGGGGTGACGACGATCACTCCGCCGGTGCCGCCGAGCGCATGCATCTCGCGGATCACCGTGTCGGCGGCCTGCTGGGCGCTGTCGTCGGTAAAGCGCAGGCGGGCGCAGATTTCGTGGGCGACGCCTTCGCGGATGAAATACTCGCCGGCGCCGGTCGCCGAGACGGCACAGGCGCGGTCGTCGGCATAGGTGCCGGCGCCGATGATGGGGGAATCGCCGATCCGGCCCCAGCGCTTGCCGGTGAGGCCGCCCGTCGAGGTCGCCGCGGCGACATGGCCCTCGCGGTCGACCGCGACCGCTCCGACCGTGCCGTATTTGAGGTCGATGTCGAAGCTTTCGGCCGACGGGCGGCTTCGGAACTCCTCGAGCTGGCGGCGGCGCTCGGGCGTGTGGAACCACTCGTTGGGCACCTGCTCGAGGCCCTGCTCGCGCGAGAATTGGTCGGCGCCGAGGCCGCGCAGGAAGACGTGCGGGCTGTTCTCCATCACCCGGCGGGCGAGGCTGATCGGGTGGCGGGTGTTGGAGGTGCCGGTGACCGCTCCGGCGCTTCGGGTGCGGCCGTCCATGATCGACGCGTCATGCTCGATCGTGCCTTCATAGGTGAAGACGGCGCCTCGGCCGGCATTGAAATTGGGATCGTCCTCGAGCTCGCGAACCGCCGCCTCGACCGCGTCGAGCGCGCTTCCGCCGCGGTCCAGAACCGCCGAACCGGTCGCCAGCGCATGGTCGAGGGCCGCGCGGATCTCGCGCTCCTTCTCGGGGGTCAGCCGGCCGCGCTCGATCACTCCGGCGCCGCCATGGATGACCAGCCGCCAGGCGGGGCGTTCGCCCTGGGTCTGGGATTGGGCGGCGGCGGGAGTGGACATCAGCAAGGCTCCGATCATCAGAAGCAAACGCATGGGCACCTCCATTGGGCTCCCGGTCCTTAGGCACGCGGCCGCCCGGCGTGAAGCTCCTCCGTCATTCCCGCGAAAGCGGGAGCCGTAGATGGCCGAAGGCCAATCCCGCTGCCTTCACTCCCGGCCGAAAGGAAGAAAGCTGGATCCCCACTTTCGCGGGGATGACAAATGGATGGATTCCGCTTGCGCAATCCTGCCGACTCATATAAATATGATATCGGTATTAAATGGGAGGGAGATGTGATGACCGACGTCCGTACCGAAGCCCTGCGCGTGAGCCGCGAGGCGCCGGCCTCGACGATGAGCGGCTACCCGATGCTGCTGGCCCTGCTCGCCGCGATCGCCGTGGCCGTGTGGGGCGTGCTGCAGATCGAGGGGCCGCTTCAGGCGATCGGAATCGCCGCCGCGGCCGGCGGAGTCCTGCTGGCTCTGTTCGTCCTGTGCGGCTTCTACATGCTCCAGCCCAACCAGGCGGCGGCGATCACCCTGTTCGGCGACTATCGCGGTACCGACCGCAAGGCCGGCTTGCGCTGGGTGCTGCCGTGGATGATCCGCAAGAAGGTCTCGGTGCGCGCGACCAACTTCATTTCCGAGCGAATCAAGGTCAACGAGCTGCGCGGCAACCCGGTCGAGATCGCGGCGCAGATCGTGTGGCGCGTGACCGACACCGCCCAGGCGCTGTTCGACGTCGACGATTACAAGGCGTTCGTCGTGGTCCAAACCGAGGCCGCGGTCCGCTCGATCGGCTCGCGCTACGCCTATGACGATCTCGAGCATCAGGAAGAGGTGACCCTTCGCGGCAGCCACGAGGTGGTGAACAGCGAGCTTCGCCTCGAGCTGATCGAGCGGCTGAAGGGCGCCGGGATCACCATCGACGAGAGCGGCCTGACCCACCTCGCCTACGCCCCGGAGATCGCCAGCGCGATGCTTCGCCGCCAGCAGGCGCAGGCGGTGGTGGCGGCGCGGGCCACCCTGGTCGCCGGCGCGGTCGGAATGGTCGAGATGGCGCTCGACAATTTGAGCGAGAAGGGCGTGGTCGAGCTCGACGACGAGCGCCGGGCGACGATGGTGTCCAACCTGATGGTCGTCCTGTGCGGCGAGCGGGAGGCCCAGCCGGTGGTCAACGCCGGAACGCTTTACCAGTAACCACGGGAGGCCCCCGTGCCGACTGCAAAGTTGCCGGACCCCAAGAAGGCCTTCCCGCTGCGCATCGAGCCGGCCCTGTGGGACCAGCTCGAGCGCTGCGCGGCGGCCGAGTTTCGAAGCGTCAATGCCCAGATCGAGGTGCTTCTGCGCGAGGCGCTGGCACGCCGCGGAATCAAGGTCCCCCCGCCGCAACAGCGCCCGCGCGGCCGGCCCAAGAAGGAGGGCGGCGCGTCGTGACCGGCATCGCCTTTCGCTTGTAGCGGCAAAGGCCTATATCCGCGCCATGTCCGTACGCCCCTGGAGAGATATCCATCGCCGCCCGTCGCGGCAGATCATGGTCGGCAACGTCGCCGTCGGCGGCGATGCGCCGTTGACGGTTCAGACCATGACCAACACGCCGACCTCCGACGCGCGCGCCACGATCGACCAGATCCGGCGCTGCGAGGAGGCGGGCGTGGACATCATCCGCGTGTCGTGCCCGGACGTCGAGAGCACCGCGGCGCTGAAGCAGATTGTCCGCGCGGCGAAGGTGCCGATCGTCGCGGACATCCACTTCCACTACAAGCGCGCGCTCGAGGCGGCCGACGCGGGAGCGGCGTGCCTCAGGATCAACCCGGGCAATATCGGCTCCGAGGAAAGGGTGCGCGAGGTAATCGCGGCGGCCAAGGCCAATGGCTGCGCGATCCGCATCGGGGTCAATGCCGGAAGCCTCGAGAAGGACCTGCTCGAAAAGTATGGCGAGCCGTGCCCGGAGGCTCTGGTCGAGAGCGCGCTCGACCATATCAAGATCCTGCAGGACCACGACTTCCACGAATATAAGGTCGCGGTGAAGGCGAGCGATGTCTTCCTTGCGGTTGCCTCCTACATGCAGCTTTCCGAAGCGGTCGACTGCCCTCTCCATCTCGGCATCACCGAGGCGGGCGGCCTCATCGGCGGCACGGTAAAGTCGGCGCTGGGTATCGGCAACCTGCTCTGGGCCGGGATCGGCGACACGATCCGCGTCAGCCTTTCGGCGGAGCCCGAAGAGGAGGTCCGCGTCGGCTATGAGATACTGAAATCACTTGGCCTGCGTACCCGCGGGGTCCGGGTCGTCAGTTGCCCGAGCTGCGCGCGCCAGGGTTTTGCCGTGATCCGCACGGTGCAGGCGCTTGAAGATGCTCTCCAGCACATCAAGACGCCGATGTCGCTCTCGGTGTTGGGGTGTGTCGTCAACGGCCCGGGGGAGGCGCGCGAGACCGACATCGGCATCACCGGCGGCGGCAACGGCAAGCACATGGTCTACCTGTCTGGCGTGACCGACCACCATGTCGCGGACGCCGATATGATCCAGCACATCGTAAAGCTGGTCGAAACCAAGGCGGCCGAGATCGAGGCAGGAAACGCCGTGAGCATGGACACATTGCACGGCAAGGCGGCCTAGAGGGTCGCCGCTTGCTGCCGCGGCAAGTTGCGGGCGTTGAGCAAAGGCATTGAGGATTGACTGGCGCTCCCCAAAACGCGATCGCGCCGGCCCTAAACTGCGCGGTGGTCATCGATCTTCGCCGCGTGGGCGAGGGCCCATATTCACGGTCACCTCTCCCGCCGCTCCTCGGCAAAGACCAGATTGGTCGCATATGCGCGGGGCCAGGAGTTCGAATGGCTCAGTTCGATGCCCTCGTCGGTCTGCCCCACCTCCTCCTGCCCGGCGCCGCGGTCGGATTTGACAGCCGCGCGAACAGCCGACAAAGCGCGCGCATGACCCTCCATATCCGCCCGGCTTTACCCGCTGACCTCTCCCTGATCGCCGGGTTCATCCGCGACCTTGCCGACTATGAAAAGCTGACGCACGAGGTTCGCTTCGACGAGGTGACCCTTGGTCAGAAACTTTTCGGAGAGCGTCCCTATGCCGAAGTCGTAATCGGCGAGATTGACGGGACACCGCAGGGGTTTGCGCTCTTCTTCCACAATTTCTCGACCTTCGAGGGAAAGCCCGGAATTTACCTAGAGGATCTGTTCGTGCGCCCCGATGCGCGCGGATCAGGACTCGGCCGGGCCCTGCTCGCGCATCTTGCGAAGCTCTGCGCGGAACGCGATTGCGCTCGCCTCGAATGGTCAGTCCTCGACTGGAACCTGCCCTCGATCGGTTTCTACAAGAAGCTCGGCGCCCGGATGATGGACGAATGGACGGTGATGCGCGTCGACGGCGAGGCGTTGACAAGGCTATCCGGCTCCTGAACCTTGCATCACCCCGGAGAGATCCG